>NZ_JBISAI010000029.1:0-74096 GCF_044391605.1 Kitasatospora sp. NPDC018619 | reverse complement strand
GGTTACATTCCGAACCCGGAAGCTAAGCCTTACAGCGCCGATGGTACTGCAGGGGGGACCCTGTGGGAGAGTAGGACGCCGCCGAACAATTCTTCCGAAAAGCCCCTTCCCGTCCGGGAAGGGGCTTTTTGCGTTACCCTCGGCCAATGCAGAACCTGACCCTGACCTGGCAGTCCGCCGGGGCCGTCGCCGTCGGCCTCCACGCGGGCGCGTACGCCGCGGGGAAGGGCCGGAAGCCGGCGCTGTCCGCTCTGCTGCGGGAGGCGGGCACGCTGCTGGCGCTGTTCTCCCTCTGGCAGCTGGTCGGGCACCTCTCGGTGATGAGTACGGACCACGCGCTGGACCGCGCGAGCTGGATCCACCACACCGAGCAGGTGATCGGGCTGCCGGACGAGGCCTCCTGGCAGCAGGCGGTCACCCCGTACCCGGTGCTGGTGAGGCTGGCGAACTACTACTACGCGGTCATGCACTTCGCCGTGATGCTCGGCGTCCTGCTCTGGGTGTTCCTGCGGCACCGCGAGCGCTACGCGTGGGTGCGCAACACGGTGGTGATCACGACGGCGGTGTGCCTGCTGGTGCAGTTCATCCCGGTGGCGCCGCCCCGGATGCTGCCGGAGAGCGGCTTCGTCGACGTGGCCGCCCAGTACGGGCAGTCGGTGTACGGCGGCGCGGTCGGCGGGGTGGTGGTGGCCGACCAGCTGTCGGCGATGCCCTCGGTGCACGTGGCCTGGTGCGTGCTGGCGGCGGTGGCGGTGATCCGGGTGTCGCGCAGTTCGCTGCGATGGGTGATGGTGCTGCACCCGGTGCTGACGGTCGCGGTGGTCGTGGTGACGGCCAACCACTTCTGGCTGGACGGCATCGTGGCCCTGGCGATCCTGCTCCTCGCGTACGGCGTGCTGGCGTTGGCGGCACGGCGTCGGGGCCGGGCCGCCGCCGGAGCGGGGGCACGGCCCCGTGGCGCCGCCGAGGAGCGGCTGGAGCAGGTCGGCTGACCGGGCGGCCCCGTGGACGGGCGCGTGAACGCCCACGCGCCCGTCCCCGGGGACGGTCACCTGACCGGGAGGGAGACCTTCCCCCAGGCGCCGTTGCTCAGCGCGGAGGTGGCCCGGTACCAGGCGGCGAGCCCGGAGAGGGCCGCGATCCAGCCGGCGGCCTTGGCCAGGCCCCCGTAGCCGCCGAAGGACGCGACGGCGGAGAGCACCAGGGAGACCGTCAGCAGGCCGTAGACGGCGCGGCCGATCAGGCCGGCGCCCCAGCTCGCGGCAGTGAGGCTGAGGGCGAGCAGGGCCCAGAGCAGCAGGAAGAGACCGGCCGCGTTCCTGCTCGCTCCGCCGGCCGCGGACCAGGTCGCCCAGAAGGCGCCGAGGCTGGTGAAGGCCGTTCCGGTGAAGCCCTCGCCGCCGCGGAGCTGCCAGAGGCCCGCGACGAAGAGGGTGACGCCGCCGAGCAGATGGGCGAGGTGGGCCGCGCTCCCGACGCCGGCGCCGTGCAGGACACCGGTGGAGAGCAGGCCGTAGGCGAGGGTTGTCAGACCGAGCGCGAGGTAGCCGAGGTTACCCGCGTCGGCTCCGGTGGAGCGGGCGTTCGATGCCCCGGTAGCGTCGTTGCTCACCGGAGGCTCCTTTCACTCTGGGCGCGCGCAGGGCGCAGTGACGCTGTGGTGGGGTGACGGTGGGTGGATGCGCGCGGCCGCGCCGGAGGGCGCACGGCGGTGAGCGTGCGCGGGCAGCGGTCGAAGGTGAGGAGTCAACGGGGAGCGGCTGGTCACGTCCCCGGCGGAGGGATTCCCCGGTGGGATCGGTCTACCCGGCCCTGCTCGCTAGTACCATTGTGAATATAACAATTTGTGACTGCGTCAGGTGCGAACCGCTCACGCCTGACGCTGGGTGGGCACCCGCAGGGTCAGGATCGCCATGTCGTCGGACGGCGGCTCCGGGGCGAAGCGCTCGACCGCGCGCTGGACGCGTGCCGCGACCGCGCCCGCGGTCAGGCCGGTGCAGCCGGTCAGCACCTCGGCGAGGCCGTCGTCGCCCAGCATCCGGTGGCCCTCGCGGCGCTCGGTGACCCCGTCGGTGACGCAGAGCAGGACCTCGCCGGGGGCGAGCACGAGGTGCTCGGCGGTGAGGTCGAGGTCGTCCATGACCCCGAGCAGCGGCTGCGGGGTGGCGGCCCGGTCGACCCGGCCGTCGGTGCGCAGCCGCAGCGGCAGCGGGTGGCCGGCGCAGACCAGGGAGAGCTCGGTGCTGCCGTCCGGGCGGGGCGTCAGCTCGCCGTAGAGCAGGGTGAGGAAGCGGCTGCGCGCCCCCTCGTCCAGGATGGCCGCGTTGAGCCTGGTCAGCACCTGTGGGGCGTCCAGGCCCTCGCGGGCGAGCAGCCGCAGGGAGTGCCGGGCCAGGCCGGTGACCGAGGCGGCCTCGGGGCCGGTGCCGCAGACGTCGCCGATGGCGAAGCCGTAGGTGCCCTCGCGGATGGTGAACAGGTCGTAGAAGTCGCCGCCGACCTCGTTGCCCTCGCCGGCCGCCTGGTAGTAGACGTCCACCTCGACGCCGGGGATCTCCGGGAGGTCCGGCGGGAGCAGGCTGCGCTGGAGGGCCTGGCTGGTGGCGGTGCGCTCGGAGTAGAGGCGGGAGTTGTCCAGGGCGAGGGCGGCCCGGCGGGAGAGGTCCTCGGCGAGCTCGAGGATCTCCTGGCGGAACCGGACGCCGGCCGGGACGCCGAGCACCAGCAGGCCGATGACGCGGTTGCGGGCGGTCAGCGCGAGGACGACGGTCTCGCCGAGCAGGCCGGCGAGCTCCGGGCCGTCGGTGAGGCCGCCGGCCTCGGCGGTCTCGACGGGCGCGGACCAGAACCGGACGCCGTGGCTGGGGCCGGCCTCCGGGGCGGGGGTCTTGTCGAGCAGGTCGCGCAGCGGGTCGATGCGGTCCTCGTCCTCGTGCAGGACGAAGGCGAGCCGGGCCAAGGAGGCGTGGTCGGCGGTGGTGTAGACGGCGCACCAGGAAGCGAGGGTCGGGACGGCCATCTGGGCCATCAGGGCGAGGGTCTGCTCGTGTTCGAGGGTGCCGGCCAGCAGGTCGGAGGCCTCGACGAGGAAGGAGAGCGAGCCGCGGCGCAGCTGTTCCAGCTCGGTCAGCCGGGTGCTCTCGACGGCCAGGGCGACCCGGTCGGCGGCGAACTGGAGGCGCAGCGCGTCCTCGTTGTCGTAGCGGCCGGGCACGGCGGCGGCGATGCCGAGCGAGCCGATCAGCCGGCCCTCGACCTTGAGCGGGACGGTGACCAGGGAGCGCATGCCGCTGTCGGAGAGCAGCGGCAGGCCGGTGGGCCGGGTGGCGAGGTCCTCGTGGACGGAGGGCAGCCGGGCGGAGTCGTAGCGGTTGCCGGTGCCGACCGGGAAGCGGGTGTGCCGGCGGTGCCCGGAGGTGAGGCCGGTGGCGGCGCGGACCTCGAACTCGGCCTCGTCCTCGGTCGTCAGGAGCAGGTACGCGGCATCGCCGTCGAGCAGGTCGCGGGCGCGTTCGACGGTGCGCTGCAGCAGGGTGTCGAGGTCGTCGCCGGCGACCGGCCCGGCCAGCAGGTCGAGCCGGGGGCCGGCGGGGTCGGGGCGCTCGCCGGGCAGGGGGCGGGCGGGGGAGCGCAGCACCGCGCGGTCGGGTTCGAGGACGATCAGGCAGAGGGTGGAGGGGACGCCCTCGGTGTCGCGCAGCCGGACCTGGGCGCCGTACACCTCGACCTCGCGCCCGTCCTGGCAGCGGATGCCGTAGCCGCCCTCCCAGCGGGCCATCCGCAGGGTGTCGGTCAGGCCGGGGCCGCGGGCGGGGGCCTGCGGCCAGACCGCGAGGTCGGCCCAGGGGCGGCCGAGGACGGCGGCCGCGGGGTACTGGAAGAGCGCCTCGGCGTCCGGGTTCCAGGCCAGCACCCGGCCGTCCTCGTCGAGCTGGACGACGGCGACGTGCACCGGGCCGGGGCCGCTGGGCAGGTCGCTGCCCGGCGTGGCGGGAACGGCGTAGCGGGTGCCGAGCACGTGTGCGGGCAGTGTGAGGCGGAACCAGACGGTCTTGCGGCCGGCCCCGTACTCGACGCCCCACCGTTCGGCGAGGGCGGAGCACATCAGCAGGCCGCGGCCGCCCTCACCGTCCGGGTCGGCGTAGCGGTCGGAGTCGGTGACCGGGCCGTCGCCGAGCGAGGGGAGCCCGCGCTCGGGGTGGTGGTCGGTGACCTCGATCCGGACGCTCTCCTCCTCGCGCAGGCAACAGACCTCGGCGGCGGTGCCGGCGTGCACGACGGCGTTGGTGACGAGCTCGCTGACCAGCACGACCGCGTCGTCGACCACCTCGGGCAGCCCCCAGCCGAGCAGCGCGTCCCGGACGAAGCCCCGTGCGGCGGCCGCGGACCGGCCGTCGGGGTCGAAGGTCGCGGCTGCGCGCGCGGTGACCACGTTGCCACTTCTCCTCTGCTGCTCTTGCCCTGGCTGTCCGGGGGTGCGGCGCCGACTCCCCGTGCGCGCCGTCGGGGTGAGCGGCGGCGCTGGGTCGGGTCGTGGCCCGGTGCAGCGCTCCACCCTACTTTCCGGTTGGTTCCCCGTGGGGGCGGGGCGTCGAAACAGGCACCAGAGGGTGATTCTGCCCACCTGTTTCGGACGGTGCGGTACGAACCGAGCGCAACCGGCCGTGTACCCGGCGCGGGTGCTGCCAGACTGGGGGGTCCGCGACGGCCGGTGGGCGCAGTACGGTCGTGTGGGTGTCGGCGCGCCGCAGGCCGCCGGTACGCAGCCCGACCGGGCCGGTGCCCGGGTGCGTGCCGCCCCGGCACCGTCGGTCACCGGACAGTTCACGATGTGGGAGGGGCCCGTTGAGTTCGGCCACCAAGGACGCAACCGGAACGACGCCGCCCGCCCCGCGTGGCGGCCGCCCCGGGGCCGTGCCGCGGAACGCGGCCGGCCGGCGGGTGAGTCACAACCGCGGTGCGGAGCCCGCCGAGCTGCGCAAGCTGCTGGCGGCGCTGACCGCGATGCGGGACGGCAACTTCCGCCGCCGGCTGACCGTCCCCGGGGACGGGCCGCTGGCCG
Organism: Kitasatospora sp. NPDC018619; assembly: GCF_044391605.1. Classification (NCBI taxonomy): domain Bacteria; kingdom Bacillati; phylum Actinomycetota; class Actinomycetes; order Kitasatosporales; family Streptomycetaceae; genus Kitasatospora; species Kitasatospora sp. NPDC018619. The sequence goes on along the minus strand of NZ_JBISAI010000029.1, from coordinate 69,034 downwards.
AGATCGCCGCGGTGTTCAACGAGGTCGCCGAGCGCAACCAGCACCTGACCGGTGAACTGGCGCGGGTCCGGCGGGCGGTGGGCCGCGAGGGCCGGCTGAACGAGCGGCTGGAGACCGGCGCGGGCGAGGGCGCCTGGATGGCGGCCGTCGACAACTGCAACGCGCTGATCGACGACCTGGCCCGCCCGATGGCCGAGGTGGGCCGGGTGCTCACCTCGATCGCCGAGGGCGACCTGGACCAGAAGATGGAGCTGCGGTCGCTGCACAGCAACGGGGTGAGCCACCCGCTGCGCGGCGAGTACCTGAAGATCGGGCGGACCGTCAACGGGCTGGTGGACCAGCTCTCCGAGTTCACCGACGAGGTGACCCGGGTGGCCCGCGAGGTCGGCACCGAGGGCAAGCTCGGCGGCCAGGCCAAGGTCCGCAGCGTGTCCGGCAGTTGGAAGGACCTGGCGGACTCGGTCAACACCATGGCGGGCCGGCTGACCGCCCAGGTGCGCAACATCGCCCAGGTGACCACGGCGGTGGCCAAGGGAGACCTGTCCCGCAAGGTCACCGTCGAGGTGGCCGGCGAGATGCTGGAGCTGAAGAACACCGTCAACACGATGGTGGACCAGCTGAACGGCTTCGCGGCCCAGGTCACCACGGTGGCCCGGGACGTGGGGACGGAGGGCCGGCTGGGCGGGCAGGCCCAGGTGCCGGGCGTGGCGGGGGTCTGGCGGGACCTGACCGACTCGGTGAACTTCATGGCCGACAACCTGACCGGCCAGGTGCGCAACATCGCCCAGGTGACCACGGCGGTGGCCCGCGGCGACCTCTCGCAGAAGATCGAGGTGGACGCGCGCGGCGAGATGCTGGAGCTGAAGAACACCATCAACACGATGGTCGACCAGCTCTCCGGCTTCGCCGAGCAGGTGACCAGGGTGGCCCGCCAGGTGGGCACCGAGGGGCGGCTGGGCGGTCAGGCGCAGGTGCCCTGGGCGGCCGGGGTCTGGCGCGACCTGACCGACAACGTCAACTTCATGGCGAACAACCTCACCGACCAGGTGCGCAACATCGCCCAGGTGACGACCGCGGTCGCCAAGGGCGACCTCTCGCAGAAGATCCAGGTGGACGCGCGCGGGGAGATCCTGGAGCTGAAGAACACCATCAACACGATGGTCGACCAGCTGGGCGCCTTCGCGGACGAGGTGACCAGGGTCGCCCGGGACGTCGGCACCGAGGGCATCCTCGGCGGCCAGGCCAGCGTGCCCGGCGTGGCCGGGATCTGGAAGGACCTGACCAACTCCGTCAACCTGATGGCCAACAACCTGACCAGCCAGGTCCGGAACATCGCCGAGGTGACCACGGCGGTGGCGCGCGGCGACGTCTCCAAGAAGATCACCGTCGACGCCCGGGGCGAGATCCTGGAGCTGGTGACGACCGTCAACACCATGGTCGACCAGCTGTCGGCGTTCGCCGACGAGGTGACCCGGGTCGCCCGCGAGGTGGGCACCGAGGGCATCCTGGGCGGCCAGGCCCGGGTGCGCGGGGTGTCGGGCATCTGGAAGGACCTGACCGACAACGTCAACTTTATGGCGTCGAACCTGACCGGCCAGGTCCGCAACATCGCCGAGGTCGCCGGCGCGGTGGCCCGCGGGGACCTCTCCAAGAAGATCTCCATCGACGCCCAGGGCGAGGTGGCGGCGCTCGCCGCGACCCTCAACACGATGGTCGACCAGCTGTCCTCGTTCGCGGTGGAGGTCACCCGGGTCGCCCGAGAAGTGGGCACCGACGGCACCCTGGGCGGCCAGGCGAGCGTGCCGGGCGTGGCCGGGATCTGGAAGGACCTGACCGACAACGTCAACCAGATGGCCAACAACCTCACCGGCCAGGTGCGCAACATCGCGCTGGTGATCACCGCGGTGGCCCGCGGCGACCTCTCGCAGAAGATCGACGTCGACGCGCGCGGCGAGATCCTCCAGCTCAAGACCAACATCAACACCATGGTCGACCAGCTGTCGGCGTTCGCCGACGAGGTGACCCGGGTCGCCCGCGAGGTGGGCACCGACGGACGGCTCGGCGGCCAGGCCCGGGTGCCCGGGGTGGACGGCACCTGGCAGGACCTGACCGAGTCGGTGAACGAGCTGGCCAACAACCTGACCCGGCAGGTGCGCGCGATCGCCCAGGTCGCCACCGCGGTCACCAGGGGCGACCTGAGCCTGCGGATCGACGTGGACGCCGCGGGCGAGCTCGACGAGCTCAAGGACAACATCAACCAGATGATCGCCAACCTGCGCGAGACCACCCGCACCAACCAGGAGCAGGACTGGCTCAAGACCAACCTGGCCCGGATCTCCGGCCTGCTCCAGGGCCGCCGGGACCTGGAGGCGGTCGCCTCGCTGATCATGACCGAGCTGACCCCGGTGGTCTCCGCCCAGCACGGCGCCTTCTTCCTCGCCCAGCCGGCCGGCCGCACCGCCGAACTGATCACCGAGGACGACGACGAGAACGACACCGTGCTGCGCCTGATCGGCAGCTACGGCTACCAGCGGCGGGCGATGCCGACCACCTTCCGCCCCGGCGAGTCGCTGATCGGCCAGGCCGCGGTGGAGAAGCGGGCGATCATCCTCAAGGAGGCGCCGCCCGGCTACCTGAAGATCGCCTCAGGGCTCGGCGAGGCCTCCCCGGCCCACATCGTGGTGCTGCCGGTGCTGTTCGAGGGCCGGCTGCTGGGCGTGATCGAGCTGGCCACCTTCAGCTCCTTCACCACCGTCGCACTGGACTTCCTGAACCAGATCGCCGACCTCATCGGCGTCACCGTCAACACCATCAGCGTCAACACCAAGACCGAGGGCCTGCTGCTGGAGTCCCAGCGGCTGACCGCCGAACTCTCGATGCGGTCGGCCGAGTTGGAGGCCCGCCAGGAGGAACTGGAGCGCACCAACGAGGAGTTGCAGGAGAAGGCCGAGCAACTCGCCCAGCAGAACCGCGACATCGAGATCAAGAACGGTGAGATCGAGGAGGCCCGGCAGGTCCTGGAGGAGCGCGCCGAGCAGCTCGCCCTGGCCTCCCGGTACAAGAGCGAGTTCCTCGCCAACATGTCGCACGAGCTGCGCACCCCGCTCAACTCGCTGCTGATCCTGGCCAAGCTGCTCTCCGACAACAACGAGGGCAACCTCTCGCCCAAGCAGGTCGAGTTCGCCGACACCATCCACGGCGCCGGCTCGGACCTGCTCCAGCTGATCAACGACATCCTCGACCTGTCCAAGGTCGAGGCCGGGAAGATGGACGTCCGCCCGGCCCGGATCGCCCTGGTCCAGCTGGTCGACTACGTCGAGGCCACCTTCCAGCCGGTCGCGCTGGACAAGAACCTGGACTTCGCCGTGCGGGTCTCGCCGGCCCTGCCCGTCACCCTGCACACCGACGAGCAGCGGCTCCAGCAGGTGCTGCGCAACCTGATCTCCAACGCGGTGAAGTTCACCGACGCCGGAGCCGTCGACTTCTCGATCCGCCCGGCGGGCCGGGAGGTCCCCCAGCACGTGCGCGAGCGGCTGCTGGAGTCCGGTTCGATCCAGGGCCCGGACGACGAGCTGATCGCCTTCGCGGTCTCCGACACCGGCATCGGCATCCCCGGCAACAAGCTGCGGGAGATCTTCGAGGCGTTCAAGCAGGCCGACGGCACCACCAGCCGCAAGTACGGCGGCACCGGCCTCGGCCTGTCCATCAGCCGCGAGATCGCCCGGCTGCTCGGCGGCGAGATCCACGCCGAGAGCGAGCTGGGCAAGGGCTCCACCTTCACGCTCTACCTGCCGCTGCGCACCGAGGCCCCGGAGGCCGCCGGCGAGCCCCGCCAGAGCGCGCCGAACGCCCTGGCACCGCGCGCCTCGGTCGGGGTGACCCCGGTGGGCCTGCCGGTGCCGGTCGGCGAGAACCCGGCCGACCACTGGGCCCAGGAGGTCCGCGAACTGGCCGAGGAGCGCCGCCGCGGCGCGGTGGAGCGCCGGCGCAGCGCCGCCCTGGAGGCCGCCGCCGGACCGCGGGCGGTGGAGCCCGCCCCGCCCCGCCCGGTCAACGGCGACCGGCGCTTCGACGGCCAGCAGGTGCTGATCGTGGACGACGACGTCCGCAACGTGTTCGCCCTCACCAGCGTGCTGGAGCAGCACGGCCTGACCGTCCTGTACGCGGAGAACGGCCGCGAGGGCATCGAGATGCTGGAGCAGCACGAGAGCGTGGCGCTGGTCCTGATGGACATCATGATGCCGGAGATGGACGGCTACGCGACCACCGAGGCGATCCGCCGGATGCCCCAGTTCGCCGGCCTGCCGATCATCGCGCTGACCGCCAAGGCGATGAAGGGCGACCGGGAGAAGTCGCTCGAAGCGGGTGCCACCGACCACATCACCAAGCCGGTGGAGACCGACCACCTGCTGTCCGTCATGCACGAGTGGTTGAACGGCGACCGCGCGTGATCGTGCGGGGGAGGCGCGAACCCGGGCCGGGCCCCCGGGTTCACGCCGGTCGGTCGGCCGGTTTGCTGGCGGTCGGGCCCGGGAACCCGGTAGGGTCACCGATCGTTGCGAACAGTGACCGGGCGGCAACACGCTGGTGAGCGTGCGCCGGAGCACTGGCTGCGCGCCGCCCCGGATCGGGTCACGACGGGGCGATGTGCCGGGCGAGGGGGTGCGGCTAGCATGACCGGGGTAGCGGTGGGCAGTACGCGGGTGCCTGCACCGGGCGGCAGGCAGGCGACAGGAGGGCGAGCCCTGATGCAGAAGGCCAAGATCCTCCTGGTCGACGACCGACCGGAGAACCTGCTGGCGCTGGAGGCGATCCTCTCGGCGCTGGACCAGACGCTGGTGCGCGCGGCCTCCGGGGAGGAGGCGCTGAAGGCGCTGCTCACCGACGACTTCGCGGTGATCCTGCTGGACGTCCAGATGCCGGGGATGGACGGCTTCGAGACCGCCGCCCACATCAAGCGCCGCGAGCGCACCCGGGACATCCCGATCATCTTCCTGACCGCGATCAACCACGGCCCGCACCACACCTTCCGCGGCTACGCGGCCGGCGCGGTGGACTACATCTCCAAGCCCTTCGACCCGTGGGTGCTGCGCGCCAAGGTCTCCGTCTTCGTCGACCTGTACGCCAAGAACTGCCAGCTGAAGGAGCAGGCCGCGCTGCTGCGCCTGCAACTGGAGGAGGGCGGCGGCGAGCAGACCCTCGGCGGGGCGCTGCTGGGCGAGCTGTCCGCCCGGCTGGCGGCCGTCGAGGAGCAGGCGGAGGCGCTCGCCAAGCAGCTGGACGGGGGCGAGGACGCCGGGGTGGCCGCCACCGCCGCGCACCTGGAGCGCAAGCTCGCGGGGCTGCGCCGGGCGCTGGACGCGATGCGCCCGGGCAGCTCCTGACCTCCGCGCCGGGGCTCACCCGTTCGGGTGGTCCTGTTGCTGCGGGCGGGTGAAGCCCGGTCAGGGTGACGGTGTGTCGGCGACACGTCCGACCGCCCGGGGTCGAGCACATGTGCTGGGGTCGCCCGCCCCGGTAGGCTGCTGACCCATGGCCACTCGTACGCCCGGGAACGCAGCACGTAAGTCGAGTCCGGGACCGTCCAAGAAGGCCGCGGCGAAGGCCCCGGGCAAGCCGCCCGCCAAGAAGGCGGCTCCCGCCAAGAAGGCGGCGGCCAGGTCGGCCGCGCCCCCGCCGAAGCCCTCCAGGTCGGTGCTGATGGGCGCGCTCAACGCCCTGGGCAGCCCGCTCGCGGCGGTCTTCCGGGGCTTCGGCGACGGCGCCAAGAACCTCCACCCGGACCACCGCAAGGACGGCGTGGGCCTGCTGCTGTTCGCGCTCGCGCTGGTGACCGCGGCCGGCACCTGGTTCAGCCCGCAGGGCTGGCTGGGCGAGGGGGCCACCGCCGTGGTGTCCGGGCTGTTCGGCCGGCTCGACGTCCTGGTGCCGTTCCTGTTCGCCGCGATGGCGATCCGGCTCTGGCGCCACCCGGAGCTGCCGGAGGCCAACGGCCGGATCATGATCGGGCTGACCGCGCTGCTGGTCGGCGTCCTCGGACTGGTCCACATCGGCTGCGGCGCGCCCATGATGGGCAGCGGCGCCTCCCGGATCAGGGCGGCCGGCGGGATCGTCGGCTGGGCCGTGTCCACGCCGATGATGGCCGCCGCCGGACCGGCGCTCGCCGTGCCGCTGCTCCTGCTGCTGGCCTTCTTCGGCCTGCTGGTGGTCACCGCCACGCCGATCAACCGGATCGGCGAGCGGGTGCGGGGCGTCGGCATACGGCTCGGCGTGGTCGAGCCCGGGCCGGAGGACGTGCCCTGGGGGCGCACGCCGGAGCGCGAGCTGTCCACCGAGCCGCCGGAGGACGCCGACCCCGACGCGCTGCCGTTCACCGTGGAAACCGTCGGCGACGACCCCACGGACGAGGTGGCCGCCCGGCGCCGCCGCCGTCGGCGCCGGCAGCCCGAGGAGCCGGAGGACGCCGAGCGGATCTCCCTGGACAAGGAGCCGCTGGACCCGTACGCCACCCGTGACCTCGCCGCCGGCGCGGCCGCCGACCTGGACGGCGCGCTGGTCTACGGCGTGCCCGCCTCCTCCGCGGTGGCGGACATGATGCACCAGGTGCAGGACCGCACCGCCCCGCCCGAGGAGCCCGCCGTCCCGGCCGCCCGAGGGGCCGGCGCGGGCGCGCCCGAGGAGCACGGCCCGGCGCCGGTGCGGATGGAGCAGCTCCAGCTCGGCGAGGGCGTCACCTACGCGCTGCCCTCGCTCGACCTGCTGGAGCGCGGCGGCCCCGCCAAGGCCCGCAGCGCCCTCAACGACGAGGTGGTCGCCCAGCTCACCAGCACCTTCGCCGAGTTCAAGGTGGACGCCAAGGTCACCGGCTTCACCCGGGGCCCGACGGTGACCCGCTACGAGGTCGAGCTCGGCCCCGCCGTCAAGGTGGAGCGGATCACCGCGCTCGCCAAGAACATCGCGTACGCGGTGGCCAGCCCGGACGTGCGGATCATCAGCCCGATCCCGGGCAAGTCCGCCGTCGGCATCGAGATCCCCAACCGGGACCGCGAGATGGTCAACCTCGGCGACCTGCTGCGCTCGCGCGCGGCCGCCGAGGACAGCCACCCGATGGTCGTCGGCATGGGCAAGGACGTCGAGGGCCACACCGTGATGGCCAACCTCGCCAAGATGCCGCACATCCTGGTCGCCGGTGCGACCGGCGCGGGCAAGTCGTCCTGCATCAACTGCCTGATCACCTCGATCCTCGCCCGGGCCACCCCGGACGAGGTGCGGATGGTGCTGGTCGACCCCAAGCGGGTCGAGCTGACCGCCTACGAGGGCATCCCGCACCTGATCACGCCGATCATCACCAACCCCAAGAAGGCCGCCGAGGCCCTCCAGTGGGTGGTGCGCGAGATGGACATGCGCTACGACGACCTCGCGGCGTACGGCTTCCGGCACGTGGACGACTTCAACGCGGCCGTGCGGGCCGGCAAGGTCACCCCGCCGCCGGGCAGCGAGCGCGAGCTGGCGCCGTACCCGTACCTGCTGGTGATCGTCGACGAGCTGGCCGACCTGATGATGGTCGCGCCGCGCGACGTCGAGGACTCGGTGGTCCGGATCACCCAGTTGGCCCGCGCGGCCGGCATCCACCTGGTGCTCGCCACCCAGCGGCCCTCGGTGGACGTGGTCACCGGCCTGATCAAGGCCAACGTGCCGTCCCGGCTGGCCTTCGCGACCTCCGCGATGGCCGACTCCCGGGTCATCCTCGACCAGCCCGGCGCGGAGAAGCTGATCGGCAAGGGGGACGCGCTCTTCCTGCCGATGGGCGCGAGCAAGCCGATCCGCATGCAGGGCGCCTTCGTCACCGAGGCGGAGATCGCCAAGGTCGTCCAGCACTGCAAGGACCAGCTGAGCGCCGTCTACCGGGACGACGTGGTGGTCGGGGGCGGGCCGAAGAAGGAGATCGACGAGGAGATCGGCGACGACCTGGACCTGCTGATCCAGGCGGCCGAGCTGGTGGTCTCCACCCAGTTCGGCTCGACCTCGATGCTCCAGCGCAAGCTGCGGGTCGGCTTCGCCAAGGCCGGCCGGCTGATGGACCTGATGGAGTCGCGCGGGATCGTCGGCCCGAGCGAGGGCTCCAAGGCCCGCGACGTGCTGGTGAAGCCGGACGAGCTGGACGGGGTGCTGGTCACCCTCAGGGGCTGACGGAGCGGGCCGCTCGGGGCCCGGGCCGTGTCCTGGGCGAGGTGTCACTCGTTCGGTGGAGGGTAGGCGGCGCGTGGGGAACCGAACGTGCGTTCACCGCGTCCCACGGCGGAAGACGAACACAAGGCCCCCGCCCGACTCCGCTGACGGCTCGTCAGCGGAGTTCCGGACCCCGGTCGGATCGGGCGCGCGCATTCGGGCCCGTTCCGCTTGAGAAACGATCCGCCCACGCCCCTAGACTGTTCTCCAGCAGGTGGCCATCCGCTCGAAAGGCGTGCCCCGTGACCATCGGCAAGTCCTCCGACCGCGAGAACGCCATGCCGTCCGTCGACCCGACCGACGACGTGGTGCAGGCGGCCGATGCCCCGAGCATCGGCCGGGTGCTGTCCACCGCCCGGATCGACGCGGGGCTCACGGTGGACCAGGTGAGTACCGCCACCCGGGTGCGGGTGCCGATCGTCCACGCCATCGAGCAGGACGACTTCGCCCGCTGCGGCGGCGACTTCTACGCCCGCGGCCACATCCGTCTGATCGCCCGGGCGGTCGGCGTCGACGGCGAGGCGCTGGTCGCCCGGTACGACGCCGCGCACGGCGGCTCGCCCGCCGCCAAGCGCCCGGCCACCCAGCTGATCGACAGCGGCCCGATCAAGGTGCCCGGCCGCGGCCGGCCCAACTGGGCGGCCGCCATGGTCGCCGCGATCGTCGCCGTGGTCGCGCTGATCGGCTTCAACCTGGTCAGCGGCAAGGGCGGCCACGACACCACCGGCTCGGCCAGCGCGCCGCTGCCCAGCGGCTCCGGCACGGGCTCGGTGGCCCCCGCCGCCACGCCCACCGTCCAGCCGCCGGCGCCCGCGCCCAGCGCCGCCGCGATCGCCGCCGTCCCGGCCGACAAGGTCACCGTGAAGCTGGTCGCCGAGGGCACCAGCTGGGTCTCGGCGATGGACGGCAACGGCAAGTCGCTGTTCCAGAACAACATCAGCAACGGCCAGGACCAGACCTTCACCGACCCCCGGCAGATCAAGCTGGTGCTCGGCAACGGCGGGGCCGTGCACGCGTACGTCAACGGCAAGGACCTCGGCCTCCTGGGCAAGGACGGCCAGGTGGTGCACGTCACGTACACCCCCGGAGACCCGCAGGCGGGCTGACCACAGGGGCCGGACGGCCCGTCGATGATCAGCTGATCCGAGGCGCGCGGCCTCCGGGGCGAACGGCACCGGAGCCCGCGCGTTAATCTTGGGCCTATGCCTGAACGCCGTACTGTCGCCCTTGTCACGCTCGGATGCGCCCGCAACGAGGTGGACTCCGAGGAACTCGCCGGGCGACTGGAAGCCGACGGCTGGTTGCTCGTCGACGACGCCGCCGAAGCGGACGTCGCCGTGGTCAACACCTGCGCCTTCGTCGAGGCCGCCAAGAAGGACTCGGTGGACGCCCTGCTGGAGGCCAACGACCTCAAGGGGCACGGCCGCACCCAGGCCGTCGTCGCGGTCGGCTGCATGGCCGAGCGGTACGGCAAGGAGCTCGCCGACGCCCTTCCCGAGGCGGACGGCGTCCTCGGCTTCGACGACTACTCGGACATCTCCGACCGCCTCCAGACCATCCTCTCCGGCGGCCACCACGCCCCGCACATCCCGCGCGACCGCCGCAAGCTGCTCCCGATCAGCCCGGCCGAGCGGCAGTCCGCCGCCGAGGCCGTCGCCCTGCCCGGCCACGGCGCCGAGGCCGCCGCCGAGCCGATCGCCGACCTCCCCGACGGCCTGGCCCCGGCCTCCGGCCCGCGCACCCTGCGCAAGCGGCTGGACAGCAGCCCCGTCGCCTCGGTCAAGCTCGCCTCCGGCTGCGACCGCCGCTGCTCCTTCTGCGCCATCCCGGCCTTCCGCGGCTCCTTCATCTCCCGCCGGCCCTCCGACGTGCTGCACGAGGCGCAGTGGCTGGCCGGGCAGGGCGTGCGCGAGATCGTCCTGGTGAGCGAGAACAACACCTCGTACGGCAAGGACCTCGGCGACATCCGGCTGCTGGAGACGCTGCTCGGCGAGATCGCCGCGATCGAGGGCGTCGAGCGGGTGCGGGTCTCCTACCTCCAGCCGGCCGAGATGCGCCCGGGCCTGGTCGACTCGATGACCGGGACGGCCGGCGTGGTGCCCTACTTCGACCTGTCCTTCCAGCACTCGGCGCCCGCCGTGCTGCGCCGGATGCGCCGCTTCGGCTCCACCGACCAGTTCCTGGAGCTGCTGGGCACCATCCGCGGCAAGGCCCCGCAGGCCGGCGCCCGGTCCAACTTCATCGTCGGCTTCCCCGGCGAGAGCGAGGAGGACTTCGCCGAGCTGGAGCGCTTCATCACCCACGCCGGGCTGGACGCGATCGGCGTCTTCGGCTACTCGGACGAGGACGGCACCGAGGCCGCGACCTACGACGGCAAGCTCCCCGAGGACGTGATCGCCGACCGGCTGAGCCGGCTCAGCCGACTGGCCGAGGAGATGACCGCCCAGCGGGCCGAGCAGCGGATCGGCACCGAGGTCGAGGTGCTGATCGAGTCGATCGAGGACGGCGTGGTCGAGGGCCGCAGCGCCCACCAGGCCCCGGAGACCGACGGCCTGACCACCCTCACCGGCGTCGAGGCCCCCGAGATCGGCCAGTTCTGGCGGGCCAAGGTGGTCGCCAGCGAGGGCGTCGACCTGATCGCCGAGGCGCTGGAGCAGGTGCGGGTCCGTCAGGCTCCGGGAGCCGGGGAATGACCAAGGGGCCAGGCGCCCCGGCCGCGGCCCACCCGGGCAGACCGGTGGCCGCGGCGCCGTCGACCCCGGGGGTCTGGAACATCGCCAACGTGCTCACGATGGTCCGGGTGCTGCTGGTGCCCGTCTTCGTGGCGCTGCTGTTCGCCGACGGCGGGCACAACCCCAAGTGGCGCTCGGTCGCCTGGGCGGCGTTCGCGATCGCGATGATCACCGACCTGTTCGACGGCGAGCTGGCCCGGCGCAAGGGCCTCGTCACCGACTTCGGGAAGATCGCCGACCCGATCGCCGACAAGGCGATCATGGGCTCGGCGCTGATCGGCCTCTCGCTGCTCGGCGACCTGCCCTGGTGGGTCACCGCGGTGATCCTGGCCCGCGAGCTCGGCATCACGCTGATGCGGTTCTGGGTGATCCGCTACGGGGTCATCCCGGCCAGCCGCGGCGGCAAGCTCAAGACGCTGACCCAGGGCACGGCGGTCGGCATGTACGTCCTGGACCTGACCGGCTGGCTGGCCACCGGGCGGGCCGTGCTGATGGGGCTTGCGGTGCTGCTGACCGTCGGCACCGCGCTGGACTACATCGGCCAGGCGCTGCGCCTGCGCCGCGAGGGACGGGCCGCCGCCGCACAGGCCGGCCGCTGAACGAGGGAGTCGGGGTGTCGGAGCCGGACGAGGGCGGGCGGGCCGCGGTGGGGGACGCGGCCGCGGGGACCCGTGGACTGGCCGAGCGGGCGCACGCCGCGCTGCGGGCCGAGGGCGGCACGCTGGCCGTCGCCGAGTCGCTGACCGGCGGGCTGCTGGCCGCCGCGCTGGTGGACGTCCCCGGGGCGGCGACCACCTTCCGGGGGTCCGTCACGGCGTACGCGACGGACCTGAAGGCCTCGGTGCTCGGCGTGGACGAGGGACTGCTGGACGTGCACGGACCGGTCCACCCGGTGGTGGCCCGGCAGATGGCCGAGGGCGTGCGCGCGTTGCTGGGGGCCACGTACGGGCTCGCGACGACGGGGGTGGCCGGGCCGCAACCGCAGGACGGGCACCCGGTGGGCACCGTACACCTGGCGGTCGCCGGCCCGGGGGGAACTCTGGTCAGTTCGCCCCTGCTGTCGGGTGGTCGTGCCACAATCCGTCACGGGGCGGTGACGGCCGCGCTGGAACTGCTGGTCGGTCGGTTCGCACGCTAGGCCGCCCGGCCGGGGCGGGGCGCGGCGGGAGGGCCCGCAGCGGGTCGGGACCGGCCGATCCGGCGCGCGGGAACGGGACAGCTGGAGGATCGTGTTACATCCAACACCCCGGTGGGGCAGAAACCAGGTGGCGAACGAGTTGCGTGACGGTGGCCGGGTGGGCCGCTACGGGTACCACGAGGGGCCCGCGAACCCGGGTGCGACACCGGAACAGGGAGGGGGGCGGCCTTGCAGCCCAGAGTGAACACGACCGGGGTCCCCGCACGCGAAGCGGGCAAGGCGGTACGGTGGGGTCGTGACATCTCGATCCGCAGTCCGAGGAGGGAGGCACCGATGATCCTGCTCCGTCGCCTACTGGGCGATGTACTGCGTCGGCAGCGCCAGCGCCAGGGCCGCACACTCCGCGAGGTGTCGGCGGCCGCCAGGGTTTCGCTCGGGTACCTCTCCGAGGTCGAGCGGGGACAGAAGGAGGCCTCCTCGGAGTTGCTCTCCGCCATCTGCGACGCACTCGACGTCCGGATGTCCGAGGTCATGCGCGAGGTCAGCGACGAACTGTCGCTCGCCGAACTTGCGGCGATGGCCACCCTCTCCGAAGGTGATCTGCTGAGGCCGGTACTCGAACCGGTTCCGCTGCCCGCCCCCGGCGCCGACCGGGCGACGATGTCGCCCAAGGCCGCCGCGATGGACGTGGTCGCCGCCTGATCCCGGCCTCGACTCCCGGGCGCCCCTGCCCGGGGCGAGCGAAGGGAGGGCGGTCGTGCGAACAGACGCGCAGACACGCCCGAGGGCCCGAATACGGGCTCGGACGCGGCTGGTCCCGCGGGTGCGGCGTCCGGTGCGGTGGGTGCTGGCGGCCTCGGCCGCCGGGCTCGCCTGGTGGCTCCTGGTGGTCCGGGGGCAGCTGGCCGACGGTGCGGTGCTCGGGCTGCTCGCGGCCGGCGGCTGGGGGCTCGGTCTCATTCCGGTCCACGCCGACTGGAGCGCGACCGGACCGGCCCGGCGCCGGCGCGCGGAGCCGGTGGGGCCGGCGGGGCCGGTGGAGGCGCAGCCGCCGCCGACCGGGTGATTCGACGTGGCCGGAGGCCGCGGGGTCGTGGACCCCGCGGCCTCCGGCGTTTCCGTCCCCGGACGGTGCTTCCCGGCGCCGGGGCGGCCGGGTCAGGGCCGCAGGCGCAGGCCGCGCGGAGTGGGGTGGAAGCCGGCCTCCTCCAGGGCGCGGCCGAGGTCCGAGCCCAGGGCGGGCTCGCCGTTGGCCCGTTCGACCGTGACGCTGCTGAGCGCGCCCTCCCGCACGGCGGCCGCGAGCGCCCCGGCCGCCAGTGCCAGGGTGGCCTCGTCCTGCGACCAGGCCAGCAGGGACTTGCCGCCGCGCTCCACGTACAGCGCCGGCTCGCCGTCCACCAGGACCACCAGGGCTCCCGCCTTGCGGCCGGGCCGGTGGGCCGTGGACTCCTTGCCGCCGGGGGCCACGGGCGGTTCGGGCCAGGGCAGGGCCGCCCCGTAGGCGTTGGCCGGATCGGCGGCGGCCAGCACCAGCGCCTGCGGCGGCTCACCCGTCGGGGCGGCCGGCCACTCGGCGGGGCGCGCCCGCTCCAGCCGGGCGTTCACCGAGCGCAGCCGGTCGGCCGCCCCCTCCATGGCGAACTGGGCGCCGCCCAGGCCCTCGACGAAGTAGCCCCGGCGGGCCCGGCCGCGCTCCTCCATCGCGGCGAGCACGCGGTAGACCCCGGCGAACCCGCCCGGCACCCGTTCGGCCGCCACGGCACCCCGGGTGAGCAGGCCGTGCCGGTCCAGCAGGTTCTGCGCCCGGGCGGTGGCCAGGAGCGTCGGGTCGGCGGCGAGGGCGGGCAGCAGGGACCAGCGGCCGGCCACCGTCGGCGGGCCGCTGCGCAGCGCCCCGCCGGCCCGGCCGAACGCCCGGCCGGCGCCCCCGTAGCGGCCGCGCGGGGTGGACCGCGGCGCGCGGTGGGCGGTGGCGCCCGCCGTCCGGCCGGAGCCGAGCAGGGCGCGCAGCGGGGCGAGGGTGTCGTTGGTGACCCAACCGGCCCAGAGGAGGTCCCAGAGGGCCTCGACGACCTCCGGCTCGGGCGTCTCCTCCGGGAGCTGCCGGACGAGCTGGCGGAAGAACAGGCCGTAGCCGCCCGCCAGCGCGGACATCAGGGCGCTGTGCACCGGGGTGAGGGCGGGCGGGACGGGTTCGGGGCGCAGCAGGTGGGCGTTCTCGGCCAGGTGCAGGCTGATCCAGCCGTCCTTGCCGGGCAGGGCGCCCGCCCCGGACCAGCCGATCTCGCCGGCCGCCGTCAGCTCGTCCAGCAGGCCGGGGGAGTAGTCGCTCAGCCGGGCCGGGAGGATCAGCTTCTCCAGCGCGGAGGCGGGCAGGGCGGTGCCCTGGAGCTGCTCGACCACCCGCAGCAGGCCGTCCGGGCCGCGCAGCCGGTGGCCGGCCAGGTGCTGCCACTGCGGCAGGAAGGCGGCCAGGGCGCGGGGCGCCACCGGCTCGACCTCCTGGCGCAGGGCGGCCAGCGAGCGGCGGCGCAGCCGGCGCAGCACCTCGGCGTCGCACCACTCGGGGGCGGTGTGCTGCTCGGCGGGCCGGTACTGGCCCTGGACCAGGCGGCCGGCGGCGGTCAGCCGGTGCAGGGTGCCGGTGACCACGGCGGTGCCCAGGCCGTAGCGGGCGGCGGCCTCGGCGGCGGTGAACGGGCCGTGGGTGCGAGCGTGACGGGCGATCAGGTCGCCCAGCGGGTCCTTGACCGGCTCGGTGAAGGCCTCCGGGACGCCCACCGGCAGCGGGGTGCCCAGGGCGTCGCGCAGCCGTCCGGCGTCCTCGATCGCGGCCCAGCGCTGCTCGCCGGCGATCCGCACCGGGATCGCCCGGCGGGCCGCCTCCAGCTCCAGGGCCCAGAGCGGCTCGGCGCCGCGGAGGGCCAACTCGGCCTCGGAGAGCGGGCCGAGCAGGCGCAGGGCGTCGGCGACGCCCTCGGTGTCCCTGATCCGGCGCTCCGGGGTGAGGCGCTGGAGCTCGGCCTCCAGCTCGGCCAGCACGTGCGGGTCGAGCAGTTCGCTCAGCTCGGCCTGGCCGAGGAGTTCGGACAGCAGCCGGGAGTCGAGGGACAGCGCGGCGGCGCGGCGCTCGGCGAGCGGGGAGTCGCCCTCGTAGAGGAACTGGGCGACGTAGCCGAACAGCAGTGACCGGGCGAACGGCGAGGGCTCGGTGGTGGTGACCTCGACCAGGCGGACGGCGCGGGACTCCAGATCACCCATCAGCTCGACCAGGCCGGGGACGTCGAAGACGTCCTGCAGGCACTCCCGGACGGCCTCCAGGACGATCGGGAACGAGCCGTACTCGGAGGCGACTTCGAGCAGTTGGGCGGCGCGCTGGCGCTGCTGCCAGAGCGGGGTGCGGCGGCCGGGGCTGCGGCGGGGGAGCAGCAGGGCGCGGCCGGCGCACTCGCGGAAGCGGGAGGCGAACAGGGCGGAGCCGCCGACCTGGTCGGTGACGAGCTGCTCGACCTCGCCGGGGTCGAACAGGGTGGCGTCGGCGCCGACGGGGGCGTCGTCCCGGCCCGTCGGCGCGGCGGGGGCGGCGAAGTCGAAGTCGGGGGCCAGCAGGTCGGCGTCGGGCAGGCGCAGCACGATGCCGTCGTCGGCGTGCATGACCTGAGGGTCCAGGCCGTGCTTCTCGCGCAGCCGGGCGCCGAGGGCGAGCGCCCAGGGGGCGTGCACCTGGGCGCCGAACGGGGAGTGGACGACGATCCGCCAGTCGCCGAGCTCGTCCCGGAAGCGCTCGACCACGATGGTGCGGTCGTCCGGGAGGTGGCCGCAGGCGGCGCGCTGTTCGGCCAGGTAGTCCAGCAGGTTGGCGGCCGCCCAGTCGTCCAGGCCGGCCCGCTTGAGGCGCTCGGTGGCGGCCTCGGGCGGCAGGGCGCCGAGTTCGCGGGTGAAGGCGCCGAGGGCGCGGCCGAGTTCGAGCGGGCGGCCGAGGGAGTCGCCCTTCCAGAACGGGAGCCGGCCGGGGATGCCGGGGGCGGGGGTGACCAGCACCTTGTCGTGGGTGATCTCCTCGATCCGCCAGGAGGTGGTGCCGAGGGTGAACACGTCGCCGACGCGGGACTCGTAGACCATCTCCTCGTCGAGCTCGCCGACCCGGCCGCCGCCCTTCTTCGGGTCGGCGCCGGCGATGAAGACGCCGAACAGGCCGCGGTCGGGGATGGTGCCGCCGGAGGTGACGGCCAGCCGCTGGGCGCCGGGGCGGCCGGCCACCGTGCCGGCCACGCGGTCCCACACCAGCCGCGGGCGCAGCTCGGCGAAGGCGTCCGAGGGGTAGCGGCCGGCCAGCATGTCGAGCACGGCGTCGAAGGCGGACTGCGGCAGCGTCGCGAAGGGCGCGGCGCGGCGGACGACGGCGAGCAGCTCGTCCACCGGCCAGGTGTCCAGGGCCGTCATCGCGACCAGCTGCTGGGCGAGCACGTCCAGCGGGTTGCGCGGGATGCGCAGCGCCTCGATCCGGCCGTCCCGCATCCGCTCGGTGACGACGGCGGACTGGACGAGGTCCCCCCGGTACTTGGGGAAGAACACCCCGGTGGAGACGGCGCCGACCTGGTGGCCGGCCCGGCCGACCCGCTGGAGGCCGGAGGCGACCGAGGGCGGGGACTCGACCTGGACGACCAGCTCGACGGCGCCCATGTCGATGCCCAGCTCCAGGCTGGAGGTGGCGACGACGGCGGGCAGCCGGCCGGCCTTCAGCTCCTCCTCGACGACGGACCGCTGCTCCTTGGAGACGGAGCCGTGGTGCGCCCGGGCGATGACCGGGGGCACGCCCTTGGCCGCGCCGGAGCCGCCCATCAGCTGGGCCGGGGCGTGCGCCTCGGGCAGGGCGGTGCCGGTGGCGCGCTCGTGGGCGATCTCGTTCAGCCGGTTGCACAGCCGCTCGGCCAGGCGGCGGGAGTTGGCGAAGACGATGGTCGAGCGGTGCGCCTCGACGAGGTCGACGATCCGCTCCTCGACGTGCGGCCAGATGGAGGCCTGGCGCTGCGGGTCGGCGTCGGAGGCGCCGCCGGTGGCGGGGGCGGCGGGCAGGTCGTCCAGGTCGGGGACGGGGACGACCACCGAGAGGTCGAACTCCTTGGCGGAGGCGGGCTGGACGACGGCGGCCCCGCGCCCGGGGCTGAGGAAGCGGGCCACCTCCTCGACCGGCCGTACGGTCGCGGACAGGCCGATGCGGCGGGCCGGGCGGTCCAGCAGGGCGTCGAGGCGCTCCAGGCTGAGGGCGAGGTGGGCGCCGCGCTTGGTGCCGGCGACGGCGTGCACCTCGTCCAGGATCACCGTGTCCACGCCGCGCAGGGCCTCCCGGGAGGCGGAGGTGAGCAGCAGGAACAGCGATTCGGGGGTGGTGATCAGGATGTCCGGCGGGTGGCTCGCGAAGCGGCGGCGGTCGGCGGCCGGGGTGTCGCCGGAGCGGATGGCGACCTGGACCTCCGGCTCGGGCAGGCCGAGCCGGACGGCGGCCTGGCGCAGGCCGGCCAGCGGGGCGCGCAGGTTCCGCTCGACGTCCACCGCGAGGGCCTTGAGCGGGGAGACGTAGAGGACCCGGCAGCGGCGCCTGGGCTCGGCGGGGGGCGGGGTGCTGCTGAGCCGGTCGAGGGCGGAGAGGAAGGCGGCCAGCGTCTTGCCGGAGCCGGTGGGGGCGACCACCAGGACATCGGTGTCCTGCCGGATGGCGTGCCAGGCCTCGGCCTGGGCGGCGGTGGGGGCGGAGAAGGCACCGGTGAACCAGGCCCGGGTGGCCGGGGCGAAGCCGGCCAGGGGGTCGTCGGCGGGCGGGGTCGGGTGCTGGGGCGCCATGCCCCCATGGTGCCGGGTGGGACTGACAGACGGGGCGGATCGCGGGGCCGGGAGGGGCCCTCGGTGGCGCCCGCTCGTGGCGTCCGTCCGTGGCGTTCGTCCGTGGTGCCCGTCCGTGGTGCCCGTCCGTGGCGCCCGCTCGTGTGCCCGCCGGGGAGCAGAAATGACAATCCGCTCATATGGTGAGGATTCGGATGCTTGATCCATCCGTGACCCACCGGACCGACGAGCGGAGACCGTGCGATGGCGCAGGCGCACCCGCCGGGCAGGGCCGCCCGGCGCCGCCGGGTCCGCGGGCCCGTCCGGGCGCTGCTGGCGGTGCTGCTCACCGCGCTGGTGGTCGGTGGCGCCGTCCCCTACGTGTCCGGGCCGGGCCGGGCCTACCTCAGCTACCTGGTGCTGGCCGAGGGCGAGGACGCGGCCGGGGCGGCCCGGGCCGGAGCGGAGAGCCGGGCGGCGGGCGGGCAGGTGGTCCAGGAGTACCCGCAGATCGGGGCCGTGCTGGTGTACGCGACCGGACCGTTCGCCGAGCGGGTGCGGGGCCGGCCCGGGATCGCCGCCGTCGGCGCGACCAGGACCGCGCCGGTGGTCGCGCCGCCGCGGGCGCTGGCGGGGGCGGGGGACTTCACCAGGGGCACGGCCCGGGGCCGGGGCGGGGACCGGGCGGACGGGGAGACGGTGACGGTGCCCGATCCGGGGGAGGGCGACGCCTGGAACCTCGCCGCGATCGGTGCCGCCGGCGGTCCGTCGGGCGACTCCCCGGCGGTGCCCGTCGGCGCCCGGCCGGGCGCCGACGCGCTGCACGGGGTGCTGGTCGCGGTGCTGGACTCCGGGGTCGACGACACCCACCCGGACCTGCGGGCCGCCGTCGACCCGAAGGCCTCCGCCTCCTGCGCGGACGGCCGGCCCGACGCCCGCAGCGGCGCCTGGCGGCCCGACCCCGGGGTGGTCGAGAGCGGCCACGGCACCCACGTCGCCGGGATCGTCGGCGCCGCGCGGGACGGCCACGGCGTCACCGGGGTGGCGCCCGGCGTGCGGATCGCCGCCGTCCGGCTGCTCGGGCCGCTCGGGCAGTACTACGCGGAGAACATCGTCTGCGGCCTGCTCTGGGCCGCCGACCACGGCGCCAGGGCGGTCAACAACAGCTACTTCGCCGACCCGTGGAAGTACAACTGCCCCGAGGACGGGGACCAGGCCGTGCTGATCGCCGCCGTCGGACGGGCCGCCGCGTACGCCCGGCGGAAGGGGGCGGTGGTGGTCGCCTCGGCGGGCAACGACGGGCAGGACCTGGGCGCCGCGCGGACCGACGAGCGCAGCCCGAACGACCGGGTCACCGGGCCGGCGCCGGTCCGCCGGCTGGGCACCGAGTGCGTGCGGCTGCCCGGGGAGCTGCCCGGCGTCGTCACCGTCACCGCGGTGAACCGGGACGGGCGCCCGGCGGGCTACTCCAACCACGGGCGCGGACGGGTCTCGCTGGCCGCGCCGGGCGGCGAGCCGGACGGCGGGTCGCAGGGGGCGGTGGTCTCCGACTGGCCGGACGGGCGGTACGCGGCGCTCGCCGGGACCTCGATGGCGGCCGCGCACGTGACCGGGGCGGTGGCCGTCGCGGCGGCGCTGCACCCGGAGCTGGGCGCGGACGGGCTGGCGGCGCTGCTCGCGGGGGCGGCGGCTCCGGGCGGTGACGCGGAGCGGCAGTACCTCGGTGCGGGGACGCTGGTGCTGCCCCGGTGAGGACGGCGGCGCCGGCGCGCGGCGCCGCGGTGGCGGGACGGCCCGGGGACGCGGGAAAAGCAGGTGACGGGGGCCGGGGCAGGGGGTGAGGATCGGGGGATGAGCGATTCGGGTGCGGCGGTGTTCCTGACGACCGAGCGGCTGCTGCTGCGGCGCTTCACCACGGCGGACGCCGACCGGCTGGTCGAGCTGGACGGGGACCCGGAGGTGATGCGGTTCCTCACCGGGGGGAAGCCGAGCGCGCGGGAGTGGGTCGAGCGCACGCTGCTGCCGACGTACCTGGAGCACTACCGGCGCTACGGGGACCTCGGCTGGTGGGCCGCCGAGGAGCGGGCGGGCGGGGCGTTCCTCGGCTGGTTCGAGTTCCGGCCGACGCGGGAGGGGGAGCGCGCGGAGGTCGAGCTGGGGTACCGGCTGCGCCGGGACGCCTGGGGGCGCGGGTACGCGACGGAGGGGGCGCGGGCGCTGGTCCGGCGGGGGTTCGCGGAGCTGGGCGTGGAGCGGGTGGTGGCGTACACCATGGCGGTGAACGCGGGCTCGCGGCGGGTGATGGAGAAGAGCGGGCTGTCGTACGTCCGCACCTTCCACGAGGACTACCCGGAGGCGATCGCGGGCAGCGAGCACGGCGAGGTCGAGTACGCGCTGACGCTCGGCGAGTGGCGGGCGCGGTCCGGGATACTGGGGGCATGAGGCTGACCGAGTTCTGGCGACGGATGCACGCGCACTTCGGGGAGGCGTACGCCGAGTCGTTCGCGACCGACCACGTGATGAGCGAGCTGGGCGGGCGGACGGTGCGGCAGGCGCTGGAGGCGGGCTGGGAGGCCAAGGACGTCTGGCGCGTGGTCTGCGACACCCAGGGCGTCTCCGGGGTGCTGCGCTGAGGGACCGCCCGCGGGAATGGGCCAGACTGTTCGGGTGACGAACAGCGCAGAACAGAAGGAATCGGACCCCGTCGTCGAGGACGCCCCGGCGGGCGCGGGGTCGTGGAGCGGTGGGATGCCGCGCTGGCTGCCGCGGGCGATGGTGCTGTTCCTGGCCCTGGTCGGGCTCTTCCAGCTCGCGGACTGGGCGTTCCGGCAGCTGATCGACCTGTTCGTGATGCTGCTGGTGTCGTTCTTCCTGTCGCTGGCGCTGGAGCCGGCGGTGGACCGGATGGCGGCGCGCGGGGTGCGCCGGGGGGTCGGGACGTTCCTGGTGTTCGTGGGGGTCGGGGTCGCGGCGGTGGGCTTCGTCGCCGCGCTCGGCACGCTGCTGGTCGACCAGGTGGCGAAGATCGCGGAGGACCTCCCGCACCTGGTCGACAGCCTGATCGGCTGGATCAACCGGACCTTCCACCAGGACCTCTCGCTGGGTGAGCTGCAGAATCGTTTGCTCAAGGATTCCGGCACCATCGAGAACTACGTCCAGCAGGCCGCCGACAACGTCTGGGGTGTCTCGTCCACCGTGATCGGCGGGCTCTTCCAGGCCTTCACGGTCGGGCTGTTCACCTTCTACTTCACCGCCGAGGGGCCGCGGGTGCGCCGGGCGGTGTGCTCCGTGCTGCCGCCCGCCAGGCAGGGCGAGGTGCTGCGGGCCTGGGAGATCGCGCTCGTCAAGACCGGCGGCTACCTCTACTCCCGGGCGCTGCTCGCGGTGGCGTCCGCCGTCGGGCACTGGGTGGTGTTCGCCCTGCTGGACCTGCCGTACGCGGCGGCGCTGGCGGTCTGGGTCGGCGCGATGTCGCAGTTCGTGCCGACCGTCGGGACGTACCTGGCCGGGGCGCTGCCGGTGCTGGTGGCGCTGACGGTGGATCCGGTGGACGCGCTGTGGGTGCTGGGCTTCGTGGTGGTCTACCAGCAGATCGAGAACTACCTGCTGCAGCCGCGGATCACCGCGCGGACGGTGGACGTGCACCCGGCGCTGGCCTTCGGCGCGGTGATCGCGGGGGCGGCGCTGCTCGGCGCGGTCGGCGCGGTGATCGCGATCCCGGCGGCGGCGACGCTCCAGGGCTTCGTGGGGACGTACGTGCGCCGGTACGAGGTGGCCACCGATCCGCGGATCGACCGGGGCGAGCAGCGCCGGGCCCGGCGGGAGCTGCGCCGGGAGGCGGCCCGGCGGCTGCGCCGGATGGTCGGCGGGGACGGGGCGAGCCGCGGGGAGTGAGCCGGGGCGCCTCGTCCGGGAGGCTTCGGGAGCGGCGGCGGGGCCCGGACGTGCGACGCTTGAATCGAACAGATGTTCTTTGTACTCTCCGGCGAGGAGTTTTCCACAGGCGGAGCCCGGTCGGGCTCGTTTGTCAGTGGGACGCGCTAGCGTCGAGGGCGATGAAGCGCACAGCACAGAACCCGAGGGAAAAAGCCATGGCAGGTACGGACCGCGAGAAGGCCCTGGAGACCGCTCTCGCCCAGATCGAGCGGCAGTTCGGCAAGGGCTCGGTGATGCGCCTCGGCGAGAAGGCCAACGAGCCGGTCGAGGTGATCTCCACCGGGTCCACCGCCCTGGACGTCGCCCTCGGTGTCGGCGGCATCCCGCGCGGCCGGGTGATCGAGATCTACGGCCCCGAGTCCTCCGGTAAGACCACCCTGACCCTGCACCTGGCCGCCAACGCCCAGAGGGCCGGCGGCACGGTCGCGTTCGTCGACGCGGAGCACGCGCTCGACCCGGAGTACGCCAAGAAGCTCGGCGTGGACACCGACGCCCTGCTGGTCAGCCAGCCGGACACGGGTGAGCAGGCGCTGGAGATCACCGACATGCTGATCCGCTCCGGCGCGATCGACCTGGTGATCATCGACTCGGTCGCGGCGCTCGTGCCGCGCGCCGAGATCGAGGGCGAGATGGGCGACTCGCACGTCGGTCTGCAGGCCCGGCTGATGAGCCAGGCGCTGCGCAAGATCGCCGGTGCGCTGAACCAGTCGAACACCACCGCGATCTTCATCAACCAGCTGCGCGAGAAGATCGGCGTGATGTTCGGTTCGCCGGAGACCACGACGGGTGGCCGGGCGCTGAAGTTCTACGCCTCGGTCCGTCTGGACATCCGCCGGATCGAGACCCTGAAGGACGGCACCGAGGCGGTCGGCAACCGCACCCGCGTCAAGGTGGTCAAGAACAAGGTCGCCGCGCCGTTCAAGCAGGCCGAGTTCGACATCCTCTACGGCGTGGGCATCAGCCGCGAGGGCGGCCTGATCGACATGGGCGTGGAGCACGGCTTCATCCGCAAGTCGGGCGCCTGGTACACCTACGAGGGCGACCAGCTCGGCCAGGGCAAGGAGAACGCCCGCAACTTCCTGCGGGACAACCCGCAGCTCGCCGACGAGATCGAGCGGAAGATCAAGGGCAAGCTCGGCATCGGCCCGAAGCAGGAGGAGCCGGCCGAGAGCGTGGCCGAGCCCGCCGCCGCCGAGGGCGCGGCCAAGCCGATCACCGCGACCGCCACCAAGGCGGCCGCGGCGAAGAAGACGGCGGCGGCCAACGCCTGAGCCGTTGACGCAGCACGACACGGTGGGCGGCGGCCCGGCCGGCCCGGAGGACGACGACTACGGGCCGCCGGACTGGTTCGCCGCGGTCGCGGAGGAGCCCGAGCCGGCGCCCGTCGCGCCCCGGGCCCCGCGCTCCCGGCGCGGCCGCCGGTCCACCTCGCAGTGGGCATCCGGCCCCGAGCCGGAGTCCGACCTGGCTCCGGCCCGGGCGGTGCGCGGCGCGGCGCCCGGGCCGGAGCCGGCGGAAACCCCGGTCGAGGCGCTCGGCCTGGTCTCCGCCTCCGAGCTGCCCACCGGCCGCCGACGGCGGCGTTCGGCCCTGGCGGCCGAGGAACTCGACGCGGCCGGGCCGGATACGGCCGGGCTGGAAGCGGCCGGGTTCGATACGGCGCCGCCGGCCGGAGCGGGCCGCCGGGGCGGGGGTGAGGCGGCCGGTCACGGGGGTGCGGTCGCCTCGGCCCCCCGCCGCGGCGGGCGGCGGGGCCGTCCCGCCACCGGGCCGTCCGAGCAGGAGGGCGCCGGCCGTGCCTCCCGTCGGCAGGCCGAGGAGTCGGCCGATCCGGAGACCCGCGCGCGGGACGTCTGCCTGCGGCTGCTGACCGGTGCCGCCAAGACCCGCAAACAGCTCGCCGACGCCCTGCGCAAACGGGAGATCCCGGACGAGGTCGCCGACGGGGTGCTCACCCGGCTCGAAGAGGTCGGGCTGATCGACGACGCGGCCTTCGCCGCGGCCTGGGTGGAGTCCCGGCACGCCGTCCGGGGCCTGTCCCGGCGGGCGCTGGCCCAGGAGCTGCGCACCAAGGGCGTCGCCGCCGACCTCGTCGAGCAGGCCGTCGCCCGGCTCGACCACGACGACGAGACGGACGCCGCCCGGGCGCTGGTCGAGCGCAAGCTGCGGTCCACCCGGGGGCTGGACACCCAGGTGCGCACCCGGCGGCTGGTCGGGATGCTGGCCCGGCGCGGCTACTCGGAGGGGTTGGCGTTCCGGGTGGTGCGCAGTGCCCTGGAAGAGGAGTGGAGTGAACCGGCGGGTCGGGAGTAGTGGTCGTTCTGTAGGCGTCCTGGAGTGAAGCAGGTCAACTCTTGACCACTTCGTGACCCCGACTTAGCCTCGCCTTCAGTGCCCGGGGCGCCTTCCGACGGCGGCCC
Source organism: Kitasatospora sp. NPDC018619 (assembly GCF_044391605.1). Lineage (NCBI taxonomy): Bacteria > Bacillati > Actinomycetota > Actinomycetes > Kitasatosporales > Streptomycetaceae > Kitasatospora > Kitasatospora sp. NPDC018619. The sequence continues at coordinate 44,756 of NZ_JBISAI010000029.1, read as the reverse complement.
GTGCGGCGACGGGGGTGGGCGGGAATGGGGATCTCGGCGGGTACCGGCCCGAGTGCTGCGCTGGTGTCGGTCGCCGGATCGGCCGCGCTCCTCCTGGCGCTCGCGGTGGCCGCCGGGCTGGCGGTCAGGCGGCTCCGGGCGGCCCGCAGCGGTGCCCTCGCCGAGGCCCAGCAGGCCCGCCGGTGGGCCGAGGAGCAGACCGCCCGGCAGCGGGCCGAGTTGGCTCGCCACACCGAGCAGATCGCCGAGGAGCTGCGCAGGCTGCACCGCCGGGAGGACGAACTCGCCGAGCGATCGGCCGAGTTGGAGCGCTCCCTGGGCGAGGCCGAGGCGCTGCTCGCCCGGCGGGCGACGGTGCTGGAGCGGGCCGCCGGGCTCTCCGCCGCGCAGGCCCGCGCCGAACTCCTGCGGGAGGCCGAGGAGTCGGCCCGGCGGGAGGCCGCGGTCACCGTCCGGGAGATCGAGCGCGAGGCGCGGGAGGAGGGCGAGCGCCGGGCCCGGGAGATCGTCGCCGGGGCCGTGCAGCGGCTGGCGACGGAGCAGACCGCGCAGAGCGCCGTCACCGTCCTGCCGCTGCCGAACGAGGACGTCAAGGGCCGGATCATCGGCCGCGAGGGCCGCAACATCCGCGCCTTCGAGGCGGTCACCGGGGTGAACCTGATCGTCGACGACACCCCAGGGTCGGTGCAGCTCTCCTGCTTCGACCCGGTCCGCCGGGAGACCGCCCGGCTCACCCTGGCGCAGCTGGTCGAGGACGGCCGGATCCACCCGGCCCGGATCGAGGAGCTGTACGGGCGCAGCCGCGAGGAGGTCGGGCGGAGCTGCGTGCGGGCCGGCGAGGACGCCCTGCTGGACGCCCGGGTCGGCGGGATGCACCCCGAACTCGTCCGCACCCTGGGCTCGTTGCGCTACCGGACGTCGTACGGGCAGAACGTGCTCGGGCACCTCCTGGAGTCCGCGCACCTGGCCGGGCTGATGGCCGCCGAGCTCGGGGCGGACCCGGAGCCGGTGCGGCGCGCGGCGCTGCTGCACGACATCGGCAAGGCGCTCACCCACGAGTCCGAGGGCAGCCACGCCGCGGCGGGCGCGGAGCTCGCCCGGCGGTACGGCGAGTCCTCCGAGGTGGTGCACGCGATCGCCGCCCACCACAACGAGGTCGAGCCCCGCACCGTGACGGCCGTGCTGACCCAGGCCGCGGACGGCTGCTCGGGCGGCCGGCCGGGTGCGCGCAAGGAGTCGCTGGAGCTGTTCGTCCGGCGGCTGGCGCGGCTGGAGGAGATCGCGCGCTCGCACGAGGGCGTGGCCGAGGTGTACGCGATGCAGGCCGGCCGCGAGGTCCGGGTGATGGTCCGTCCGGAGGCGGTGGACGACCTCGGCGCGGAGCTGATCGCCCGTGAGGTCGCCCGCCAGGTCTCCACCGAGCTGGCCCACCCGGGCCGGATCCGGGTGACGGTGGTCCGCGAGAGCCGGGCCACGGCGGTGGCCGGCTAGGTGTGCATCTGCCGGAGCCGGCCCTGGGGCGTGTCTGACAATTCTCGCCGGGTGCCGCCCTAGGAGACGCCCTGGCTGGGGGAGTCCACCTGGCGGGGCGCGGGCCGGTCGGCCGGGTCGGCGGCCGGGGTGAGCGTGGCCGGGCCGCCGCGGGCGCGGTCGGCGAGGGCGAGCAGGTCCTCGGCCACGGCGCCCTGGGTGGCGCCGACCAGGTGGCCGTCCGGGCGGATCAGCAGGACGGTGTGCGGGCCGGCGCCCGGGTAGTCCTCGGTGACCAGCACCTCGGCCGGGACGGGTAGCGCGGCGGCGACCTCGGCGAGGCGGGGCATCAGGCCGGCGCCGAGCCAGTGCTCGGAGGACCAGACGGCGGTGCCGGGGGCGACCAGCAGCAGCAGGAAGGTGGTGCCGAGCCGGGCGTGCAGGTGGTCGGGGGTGCCGTCGGCGCCGAGCACCGGCAGGTCCGGGACGAGCACGCCCGGGGCGGTGGCGGGCAGCAGCTCGGTGAGCGAGGTGGTGCCGCGCGCGCCGCGCTGCACCGGCACCCGGGCGGGGACGCCGGAGGGCGCCGCCGGGTAGGCGGGCGCGCCGCCGAACCGGCCGGTGCCGAGCTGGCCGTCGGCGAGCAGCGGGGCGTGCTTGCGGAAGCCGCCGACCAGCAGCGAGCGCCTGGTCTGCTGCCAGCCGCGCAGCGGGCGCAGCAGCGGCATGGACTGGTCGACCGCGCGCAGCCGGGCGCCGACCGCCCCGCGCCGCTCGGCTTCGTAGCCGTCCAGCAGCGAGCCGCCGGGCTGCGGGCCGCCGGAGTGGAGGTGCCAGGCGAGGGAGAGCCGCCAGGCGAGGTTGTCGGCGTCGCGCAGCCCGTCCGTGAGGTTCTGCATGCCGAGCGCGCCGTGCAGGTGGGCGGCGTCCCCGGCGAGGAAGCAGCGGCCGACCCGGAAGCGGGCGGCGAGCCGCTGCTGGGCGGTGTGGTCGGCGGCGGCCAGCAGCTCGAAGCGGGGCAGCTCGCCGCACCAGCCGGTGAGGGTGGAGGTGACCCGGGTGAGCAGGGTGTCGCCGGTGACGATGCCGGGCCAGGTGGCGTGCGGGTCGACCGGCTCGGTGGCGGCGGGTCGGCCGGGGGGCAGCCGCCAGTCGAGCCGCCAGACGCCGTCCGGCAGCGGACGGGCGGAGGCCTCGCGGTCGCCCCGCCACGGGGGCTCGCGGTGCAGCCGGGCACCCTCGAAGGGCAGGTCGACCCGGACGGTGGCGATGGCGTTGCGGTCGACGGCGGGGCGGCCGGGGAAACGGATCTTCAGGAGTCTGCGGACGGTGGATCTCGCGCCGTCGCAGCCGACCAGGTGGCTGCCGCGCCACCAGGTGGTGGTGCCGTCCTGGGTGCCCATGGTGCGCAGGCTGACGCCGTCCCGGTCCTGTTCGAGCTCGACGACCCGGCTGAGCGGCACCAGTCTGATCAGCGGGGTGCCGGTCAGGGCGTCGCGCAGGCCGCGCTGGAGGCGGTGCTGGGGCAGGTGGAAGGTGGGCGAGTCGGTGAGGTCGATCCGTAGCACCTCCTGCCGGCGGCGCCAGATGGCGAAGGAGTCCCACAGCGCGGAGTCCGAGACGGCCCGCGGGTAGCCGATCCGGGTCAGGAAGGCGGCGGTGTCGGCGCCGAGCACGAGGCTGCGCGGGCCCTCGGGGCAGAGGCCGGAGCCCTCGTCCAGGACGATGGTGGGCACCTCGTGCCGGGCCAGGGCGAGGGCCAGGGCCAGACCGACCGGTCCGGCCCCGACCACGATCACCGGGTCCATGAGGGAACCTCCGGGCGCGAACCGGCCGATCGGCCGGCGTCAGTTACCGCTGCCGCATATGCCGCGTGGATGCTCCCGGGAGGTGTCACGAAGAGCAATGCAACAGTTCACCTGCGTGTCCGTCAAGCAGAAGCCGAAGTGCGCCGGTTCGCGCCGCGACGGCCGCGTGCTTCGATCCAACGTGCGAGCGCGGTCAACAGGAGGCACATCGCGATGTAGATCGGCCCGATCACGAGCACCACGGGGATGTAGGGGAAGCCCGCGGCGTTGATCGGCTGGCTGGCGATCGCCTTACCGATGAACAGCAGCTCGTGGTAGGTGATGACGAAGCCGAGCGAGGTGTCCTTGAGGGTGACGACCAGTTGGCCGATCATCGAGGGCAGCATCGAGCGGACGGCCTGCGGCACCAGGATCGACGTCATCACCTGGGTCTTGCGCATGCCGAGCCCGTACGCCGCCTCGGCCTGACCGCGCGGGACGGCGTTGACGCCGCTGCGGATGATCTCGGCCTGGACCGCCCCGTTGTAGAGGGTGAGGCCGAGCACCAGCGCCCACATCGGCTGCTGGGCGAAGAAGGCGTAGTAGAGCGCCACGATCAGGATCAGCAGCGGCATCGCCCGGAAGAACTGGGTGAAGGCCGTGCAGAACCAGCGGACCGGCCGGTGGTCGGAGAGCTGACCGGCCGCCAGCAGCGCGCCCAGGGTGAGTGAGAAGGCCGCCGCGAGCCCGAAGGCCTCCAGGGTGGAGAGCAGGCCGTCCACGATCTGCTGCTGGACGTAGGTGTACTGGAAGGCGTCCCAGAGGCCCGCGTCGAACTGGCCGTTGTCGTTCAGCGCGCTGACGACGTACCAGAGGAGGCCGGCGATGCCGAGCACCGAGAGCACGCCGAACGCGCGGTAGCGGGCGCGGGCCCGCGGGCCGGGGGTGTCGTAGAGGACGCTGGCCGAAGCCTGGCGGTGGAGAAGGCTCATGCGCCCACCTCGCTGCGCTCGGCAGGGGCCTTCGCCCACGCGCACCTTGTGATTGTTCGCTCGCTGCGCTCGCTCATGCGCCCACCTCGCTGCGCTCGGCAGGGGCCTTCGCCCACGCGCACCTCGTGATTGTTCGCTCGCTGCGCTCGCTCATCGGGCCACCGCCAGTCGGGATTCCAGGAAGCGGAAGAACGTGGCGACCGTCGCGCTGATCAGCAGGTAGGCGCAGGCCACCCAGAAGAAGATGGCGAAGATCGAGTAGCCGCGCTCGGAGAAGGTCTGCTGGGAGCTGTACAGCTCGGTGACGCTGAACGCGCCGGCGATCGCCGAGTTCCTGGGCAGCGCGATGAACACGCTGCTCATCGGGCCGAGGACGGTCCGGGCGGCCTGCGGCAGGACGACCAGGGTGAGGGTCTGGCCGAAGGTCATGCCGAGGCTGCGGGCCGCCTCCGCCTGGCCGAGCGGCACGGTGTTGATGCCGGAGCGGATCACCTCGCAGACGAACGAGGCGGTGTACCCGCCGAGCGCCAGCACCGCGAACACCAGGTGGCTGAAGTGCACGCCCAGCGGCGGCAGGCCGAAGGTGACGGCGAAGAACAGCAGGGTCAGCGGGGTGTTGCGGAAGAGCGTCACCCAGGTGGTGCCGAAGGCGCGCAGGACCGGTACCGGGGAGACCCGGAAGGCCGCCAGCAGGGTGCCCAGCAGCAGGGCGAGCAGCGCGCTGAGCGCGCTCACCTCGATCGTCTGTAGGAAGCCGTCGCGGAACAACGCGAAGTTGTCGTCCTCGAACAGGAACCCCATCCGGCGGCCCTCCTCTCAGGTCATGGTCGGGAAACCGACGTACGGCGGGTGGATCAGTAGCGCTCGAGGGCCGGGACCTCTGGCGCCGGGGAGCCGGAGGCGCCCAGGGTGGCGTCGTAGGCCTTCTTCCAGTCGCCGTTGTCCTCGTGGGCCTTGAGGGCGTCGCTGATGGCGTCGCGCAGGGCCTTGTCGTCCTTGTTGAGGCCGACGCCGTAGTTCTCCTTGGTGAACGGCTTGCCGACCACCTTGAGCTTGGGGGCGTACTTGGAGGCGTAGCCCTTGAGGATCGCGTCGTCGGTGGTGACCGCGTCGACCTCGCCGGACAGCAGCTTCTCGACGCAGGCCGAGTAGGTGTCGAACTGGGTCACCTTCGGGTTGTACTGCTGGATGTTCTTGATCGAGGTCGAGCCGGTGGCGGTGCAGACGTTCTTGCCGGTGGTGCTCTCCGCGCCGGTGATCGTCGTGTTGTCGGCCTTGACCAGCAGGTCCTGGCCGGCGATGTAGTACGGGCCGGCGAACGAGACGGACTTCTTGCGCTCGTCGTTGATGCTGTAGGTGCCGACGTAGAAGTCGATCTGGCCCTTGGCGATGGCGGGCTCGCGCTGCGAGGAGACCAGGGTCTGCCACTTGATCTGCTGCGGGGTGAAGCCGAGGTCGGCGGCGATCATCTTGGCGATCTCGATGTCGAAGCCGCTGCGGTCGCCGCTGGCGACGTCCTCCCAGCCGAGGTTCGGCTGGTCGGCCTTGGCGCCGATGATCAGCTGGCCGCGCTTCCTGGCCTCGGCCAGGACCGGGGAGTCGATCTTGACGTCCGTCTTGACGGTGTAGCTCGGCAGCTTCGGGGCGGCGGTGCCGCTGTTCGCGGCGGTGGCGCCGGGGGTGCCGTCCTTGCCGCAGGCGGCGGTGGCGGTGAGCGCGACGGCACAGAGCGCGACGGCGAGGGTGCGGGACGTCCTCATGCGGGTTCTCCTGGGGGTGGGCCGCGGCGGCAACCGGGCTCGGAGTCTGGAAGGCGTGCACGGGCGGGGCCGGCCGGCGCCGGTGCCGGGGCGGCCCGGTGGGTCTCGAAGCGTCAGTGGTGGAGGATCTTCGAGAGGAAGTCCTTGGCGCGGTCGGAGCGCGGGGCGGTGAAGAAGGCGTCCGGGGTGTTCTGCTCGACGATCTTCCCGTCGGCCATGAACAGCACCCGGTTGGCGGCGGAGCGGGCGAAGCCCATCTCGTGGGTGACCACGACCATCGTCATGCCGTCCGCGGCCAGTTGGCGCATGACCTCCAGCACCTCGTTGACCATCTCCGGGTCGAGCGCCGAGGTCGGCTCGTCGAAGAGCATCACCTTGGGCTTCATCGCCAGCGCCCGGGCGATCGCCACGCGCTGCTGCTGGCCGCCGGAGAGCTGGGCCGGGTACTTGTCCGCCTGCGCGCCGACGCCGACCCGCTCCAGCAGCTCCCGGGCGGTCTTCTCGGCCTGCGGGCGGGGCACCTTGCGCACCTTCACCTGGCCGATGACCACGTTCTCCAGCACGGTCTTGTGCGCGAAGAGGTTGAAGCTCTGGAACACCATGCCGACCTCGGCCCGCAGCCGGGCCAGCTCCCGGCCCTCCGCGGGCAGCGGTCGGCCGTCGATCGTGATCGTGCCGGAGTCGATCGCCTCCAGCCGGTTGATCGTCCGGCAGAGCGTCGACTTGCCCGAGCCGGACGGGCCGATCAGCACGACCACCTCGCCCTGGGCGATCCTGAGGTCGATGTCCTGGAGCACGTGCAGCGCGCCGTAGTGCTTGTTGACCTTGCTCAGCGCGACCAGCGGGGCGGCTGCGGGGGTGGAGTCCTCGACCGGGCTCTCGGTCATCGCGCCTGCTCCCTCTGTCGTCGAATAGTGCCTGCCCGAGAAGTCTCAACTCCCTTGGGAGGCAATGGTGGTACGAATCCGGGGGCCGCAGCCGGCGGAGCCGCGGCCCCCGGTGGGCCGACCTTAGGAGCCGTGACCGCACCCCGTCAGCCGATCTGAGCGGAACTTGAGGATCACGAAACGGCCACACGGCGCCCACGCGCTGTTCGCGCGGGCACCCACGGGGCATGTCACAGCGGGAATCCGCGCCGGTGCTTCCCGCCCCCACGGGCCCGGTGCACGGTCGAACCTGGCGCCGGGCCGTTCCCTGGCCCATACTGCGCAGGACCGGGCCGGACCGATCGGGCCGGCGATCACCGGTGATCACGTGGGGGAAGGAGGAGAACAGGATGCGACTGCTGCTCGTCGAGGACGACGAACGCGTGGCCGCCGCGCTGGTCGCGGTGCTGGGCCGGCACGGCTTCCAGGTCCGGCACGCCCGCAGCGGGCACGAGGCGCTGGACGCGCTGGTGCCGGACGGCCACGAGCCGTACCGCGTGGTGCTGCTCGACCTCGGGCTGCCCGACCGCGACGGCTTCGAGGTGTGCAGCCGGATCAGGGCCGGCAGCGGCGTCCCGGTGATCATGGTCACCGCCCGCGCCGACGTTCGCTCCCGGATCCACGGCCTCAACCTGGGCGCCGACGACTACGTCACCAAGCCCTACGACATGGGCGAGCTGCTCGCCCGCATCCACGCCGTGGCCCGCCGCGGCGCCGCCCCCGCCGCGGCACCCGGGCCCGCGGCCGACACCGTGCCGCAGCAGCGCGGCCCGCTGGAGTCCCGCGGCATCCGGATCGACCGGGAGCGCCGCCGGGTCAGCGTGGACGGCCGCGACGTGCCGCTCACCCGCAAGGAGTTCGACCTGCTCGCGCTGCTCGCCCAGAGCCCGGGCGTGGTCTACCGCCGCGAGCAGATCTTCAGCGAGGTCTGGCGCAGCGGCTGGGAGGGCAACGGGCGCACCCTGGAGGTGCACATCGGCTCGCTGCGCAACAAGCTGGCGCTGCCCGGCCTGGTCGAGGCCGTGCGCGGGGTCGGCTACCGGCTGATCCCCGACAGTCCGGCGTCCGCCGCGGAGCGCTGACGGCACGTGCGCACCCGCCTGCTCGGCATCCTGATCGCCCTCATGCTCTGCGTCCTGGCCGCCCTGGGGCTGCCGCTCGCGGCGGCGGTCGCGGCGGCCGAGCAGACCAAGGTGGTCGTCGACCGGCTCGACGACGCCGCCCGCCTCGCCCAGGACCTGCCCACCTCCGGCGCCGCCGACTCCGCCCGCAAGGGCGAGCCGGAGCCCGCCCAGGGCGACCTCAGCCGGCAGCGCGCGATCCTCGCCGAGGTCCGCCGCTACCACGACCTGTACGGGGTGCGGCTGGGCATCTTCCAGCGCGACGGCCAGGCGATCGCCGCCGCCCCGCAGGACTGGCGGGTGCCCGCCGGCGGCTGGGGCGCCCAGGCCTTCCAGGAGGCGCTGGACGGGCGGCGCAGCCACAACCCGCCGCAGGTCTGGCCGTGGACGCCGGACCGCACGATCACCGTGGCCACCCCGGTGGTGCGCGACGGCGACGTGGTCGCCGTGGTGCTGAGCGAGTCCCCGACCGAGGCGCTGCGCACCCGGGTGCTGCACAAGTGGCTGGTGATCGTCGCCGGCGAGGCCGCCGCGATGATCGTCGCCGTGCTGCTCGCCGTCCGCCTCACCGAGTGGGTGCTGCGCCCGGTGCGCACCCTGGACCGGGCCACCCACGACATCGCCACCGGTCGGATGGCGGCCCGGGTCGCCCCCGGCGGCGGGCCGCCCGAGCTCCAGCGGCTGGCCCGCTCGTTCAACGAGATGGCGGACCACGTGGTGCTCGCCATGGACCAGCAGAAGGCCTTCGTCGCGGACGCCTCGCACCAGCTGCGCAACCCGCTGTCGGCGCTGCTGCTGCGGGTCGAGCTGCTCGGCCTGGAGCTGCCCGAGGGCCACGAGGAGGAGCTCAGCGGCGTCCGGGAGGAGGGCGCCAGGCTGGCCCGGGTGCTGGACGACCTGCTCGGGCTGGCCACCGCCGAGCACGCCCGTCCGGAACCGCAGCGGACCGACCTCGTCGAGCTCACCCTGGCGCGGGTCGACGCCTGGCGGCCGGTGGCCGGGCAGCGCGGGATCGGGCTGCGCTGGGACGGGCCGGCGCTGGCGATCGGGATGGCCGACCCGATCGGCTTCGGCTCGGCCCTGGACGCCGTGGTGGACAACGCGCTCAAGTTCAGCCCGGCCGGCAGCGAGGTGCGGCTGCGGGTCGCGGTGCGCCGCGACGAGGTCGCGGTGACCGTCACCGACGCCGGGCCGGGCCTCACCGAGGACGAGCTGTCCCGGGCCGGGGACCGGTTCTGGCGCAGCCCGCGGCAGCAGAACGTGGAGGGGTCGGGGCTCGGGCTGTCCATCGCCCGCACCCTGCTGGCGGCCGGCGGCGGCACGCTCGGCTTCGCGCCGGTCAGCCCGACCGGGCTCGCGGTGACGCTGACGGTGCCGCGGCCGGAGCGGTAGGGCGCCGCGGCGTCTTCCGCGGCCGCCCGGGCCGAGCGGCCACGGCCGCACCGAACGGCTACGGCTTCACGGAGCGGCCACGGCCGCACCGAACGGCCACGGCACGGCTACGGCTTCACCGAGCGGTAGTAGCGGGCCGCGCCGGTGTGCAGCGGCAGCGGGTCGGTGTAGACGGCGGTGCGCAGGTCGACCAGCTGGGCCGCGTGCACCTGGGCGCCGATCTGGTCCCGGCTGTCGATCACCGCGCGGGTCATGCCCTCGACCAGGCCCGGGTCCGCGTCGTCCCGGGTGATCAGCAGGTTGGGCACGGCCACCGTGGCGACGGCGTCCCTGGGCTCGGCGTTCGGGTAGGTGCCCTTGGGCATGGTGGCCGCCCGGTAGGCGTCGGTGCCGCCGCCCTCGGCCTTGTGCAGCGCCTCGGCGAGGTCGCCCAGCGGCACCAGGCGGATCGGGACGTGCTCGGAGAGGTCGGTGAGCGCGCTGGTGGGCAGGCCGCCGGACCAGAAGAAGGCGTCCAGCCGGCCCTCGCGCAGGGCGTCGGCGGCCTCGCCGACCCCGGTCGGGACAGGGACGATGTCGCGGTCCGGGTCCAGCCCGGCGGTGGCCAGCAGCCGCTTGGTCACCAGGTTCACCCCGGACTGCGGCAGCCCGACGCCGACCCGCAGGCCCTTGAGGTCGGCGGTGCGGCGCACCGGGGAGGAGGCCGGGACGATCAGTTGCAGGTAGTCGTCGTACAGCCGGGCGATCGCCCGCAGCTTCTCCTTGCCGGGGCGCTGGTAGTCCGCGACCGCGTCGGCGGTGGCTATCGCGAAGGTGTCCCGGCCGTCGATCACCCGGGAGAGGTTGTCGACCGAGCCCTCGGAGTTCTCCAGGGCCAGCCGCACCCCCGGCATCGCCCGGGAGACGTGGGCCTGGAGCAGCTGCCCGTACCGGTCGTAGACGCCGCGCTGCACCCCGGTGGCGAAGCGGACCTCGCCGCGCGGGTACCCGGGCGAGCGGCCCGCCGACAGCCACCAGCCGCCGAACCCGGCGACCAGCAGGACCAGCACCAGCACCGTCCGCCACAGCGGGCTGCGGGCCGCGGTGCGCACGGCGGCGCCGAGACGGGACGGGGTGGTGGGGGCCATGCAGGGATACTGCCAGGCGCTCCGGCCGAACGGGAGTGGAACGGGTGGTGTAAGCTCGGGGAAAAGCCCTTCGCCGCTGCCCGTACCCTGGTCTGGTGAGCGGTGAGAGCGGATTGAAGAGCTACAAGGTCGTCACGCACGGCTGCCAGATGAACGTCCACGACTCCGAGCGGCTGTCCGGCCTGCTGGAGGACGCGGGCTACGTCAAGGCCGGGCCCGAGGGCGACCCGGACCTGGTGGTGTTCAACACCTGCGCGGTGCGCGAGAACGCCGACAACAAGCTGTACGGCAACCTCGGCCAGCTCGCGCCGGTCAAGACCCGCCACAAGGGCATGCAGATCGCCGTCGGCGGCTGCCTGGCCCAGAAGGACCGCGAGACCATCGTCCGGCGCGCCCCGTGGGTCGACGTGGTCTTCGGCACCCACAACATCGGCCACCTGCCGGCGCTGCTGGAGCGGGCCGCGGTCGAGAAGAAGGCCCAGGTCGAGATCCTGGAGTCGCTGGAGACATTCCCCTCCACCCTGCCGACCCGCCGCGAGTCCGCGTACGCCGCCTGGGTCGCCATCTCCGTCGGCTGCAACAACACCTGCACCTTCTGCATCGTCCCCGCGCTGCGCGGCAAGGAGGAGGACCGCCGCCCCGGCGACGTCCTCGCCGAGATCGAGGCGCTGGTGGAGGAGGGCGTCATCGAGGTGACGCTGCTCGGCCAGAACGTCAACGCCTACGGCTCCGACCTGGGCGACCGCGAGGCCTTCTCCAAGCTGCTGCGCGCCGCCGGACAGATCGAGGGCCTGGAGCGGATCCGCTTCACCTCCCCGCACCCGCGCGACTTCACCGACGACGTGATCGCCGCGATGGCCGAGACCCCGAACGTGATGCACCAGCTGCACATGCCGCTGCAGTCCGGCTCGGACCGCATCCTCAAGGCGATGCGCCGCTCCTACCGGCAGGAGCGTTTCCTCGGGATCATCCGGAAGGTCCGCGAGGCGATGCCGGACGCCGCGATCTCCACCGACATCATCGTGGGCTTCCCCGGCGAGACCGAGGAGGACTTCGAGGAGACGATGCACGTCGTCCGCGAGGCCCGCTTCACCAACGCCTTCACCTTCCAGTACTCCAAGCGCCCCGGCACCCCGGCGGCGGACATGGCCGACCAGGTGCCGAAGGAGGTCGTGCAGGCCCGCTACGACCGGCTGATCGCCCTCCAGGAGGAGATCTCCTGGGAGGAGAACAAGAAGCAGGTCGGCCGCACGCTGGAGATCCTGGTGGCCGAGGGCGAGGGCAAGAAGGACGACCGGACGCAGCGGCTCTCCGGGCGCGCCCCCGACAACCGGCTGGTGCACTTCACCAAGCCGGACGAGCCGGTGCGCCCGGGCGACACGGTGACCGTCGAGATCACCTACGCCGCCCCGCACCACCTGCTCGCCGAGGGCCCGGCGCTCGCGGTGCGCCGCACCCGGGCCGGTGACGCCTGGGAGAAGCGCCAGGCGAAGCCCGCCGCCAAGCCGGCCGGCGTGCTGCTCGGCCTGCCGAAGATCGGCGCCCCGGCCGAGCTGCCGCTCGCCGCGCCGGCGGGCGGGGCCTGCTGCGGGGACTGACCCCGCCGCTCGTGACGGCGGCCCGGCGGGGCTCCGGCCCCCGCCGGGCCGCCGCCGCGTTTGGCTAGAGTGATCCGCATGCTGGTAGCCGCCGCCGTGTGCCCCTGTCCGCCGCTGCTCGTCCCCGAGGTCGCCGCCGGGGCCGCGCCCGAGCTGGACGGCCTGCGCGCGGCCTGCGACACGGCGCTCGCTGCGCTGGTCGCGGCCGGGCCGCAGCTGGTCGTGGCGGTCGGCACCGGGCCGGCGGCCGAGGTGTGGACCGAGGGCGGGGCCGGCTCCTTCCACCGCTACGGGGTGCCGCTGGTCGCCAAGCTGCCCGGGGACCGGGTCGAGGGGCCGGAGCTGGCGCCCTCGCTGACCGTCGGCGCCTGGCTGCTGGAACGCGCCGGGGTGACGCTGCCGACGCACGCCTGCGCGGTGCCCGCCGACGCCCCCGCCGACCGGATGCTCGGCCTCGGGCAGGGCCTGGCCGGCCTCGCCGACCGGGTCGCCCTGCTGGTGCTCGGCGACGGCAGCGCCTGCCGCTCGGTGAAGGCCCCCGGCTACCTGGACGAGCGGGCCGAGGGCTTCGACGCCGCCGTGGCCGCCGCCCTGCGCACCGCCGACCTGCCCGCCCTGGCCGCGCTGGACCCGGCCCTGGCCGCCGCGCTCCGGGCCGAGGGCCGGGCGCCCTGGCAGGTGCTGGCCGGCGCCGCGCAGGGCGCCGGCCTCACCGGGCGGCTGGACTACGAGGACGCGCCGTACGGGGTCGGCTACCTCGTCGCCTCCTGGAGCTGAGCCCGCTCAGGACTGCGGGGGCCGTGCCTCGTCGCCCGGCTCCGGCTTGTGGGCGAAGTCGCCGACGGCGCCCTTGGCCTTGCCCGCGCCCTGCTCGATCCGGTCGCTGTACTTGCCCTTGGTCGCCTTGTCGATCGCGCCGCCGGCCTTGTCCACGGCCTTCTCGATCTGGTCGCTGTGCTTGCCCGCGAACTCGCTGGCCTTGTCCTTGAGCTCCTCGGCCTTGCCCTTGAGGTTGTCCATCAGACCCATGGCGATCTCCTTCATCCGCTGTTGCCCGGACAACGACCGGGCCCGGCAAAGCGTTCGCAAACCGGACCCAACCGGGGAAACGGCCGGAAAATCTCCGGGAAACAGTCATATCGTCGCGCAGTCGCGGGCGGGTGGCAGCCCGGTCCGCGGCTCCGCGACGGTTTTGCGAGACTGGAGCGGTGAGCAGCTCCCGTACCCCGCGTGTCGTCTCGATCGTCGGCGCGACCGCCGCCGGCAAGTCCGACCTGGCCGTCGCCATCGCCCGCAGCCTCGGCGGCGAGGTGATCAACACCGACTCGATGCAGCTGTACCGGGGCATGGACATCGGCACCGCCAAGCTCACCGAGGCCGAACGCGGGGGAGTGCCGCACCACCTGCTGGACGTCTGGGACGTCACCGAGGCCGCCAGCGTCGCCGAGTACCAGCGGCTGGCCCGGGCCGAGATCGACCGGCTGCTCGCCGCCGGCCGCACGCCCGTCCTGGTCGGCGGCTCCGGGCTGTACGTCCGGGCGGCGATCGACGAGATGGAGTTCCCGGGCACCGACCCGGCGGTGCGGGCCCGGCTGGAGGCGGAGCTGGAGCGGTCCGGCCCGTACGCGCTGCACCGGCGGCTGGCCGAGCTGGACCCGCCGGCCGCCGAGGCGATCCTGACCGGCAACGGGCGGCGGATCGTCCGCGCCCTGGAGGTCATCGAGATCACCGGGCAGCCGTTCACCGCCAACCTGCCCGGCAACACCGCCGTCTACGAGGCGGTGCAGATCGGCGTCGCCGTGCCGCGCCCCGAACTGGACGAGCGGATCGCGCTGCGGGTCGACCGGATGTGGGAGGCCGGGCTGCTGGACGAGGTACGGCAGCTGGAGCGGGCCGGGCTGCGGGAGGGCCGCACGGCCTCCCGGGCGCTCGGCTACCAGCAGGTGCTCGACCACTTCGCCGGCGGCTGCACCGAGGACGAGGCCCGGGCCGAGACCGTCCGCGCCACCAAGCGCTTCGCCCGCCGCCAGGAGTCGTGGTTCCGCCGCGACGACCGGATCGTCTGGCTCTCCCGGCCGGCCGGCACGGACCCCGTCGAGCTGCTGGAACGGTCCCTGGAACTGATCGGCCGTCAGGGAGTTCCGGCCGCGTAGGAAGGGTTTCCGGCCAATCCGGCGGTGCACCTGCGCGCGCAGGTGGCCGTGCAGGACGAACCGGCGGTCACGGCCCGATCACGTGATGGCCACGGATCACCCGTCGACCCCGGTCAGGCCCGGAACGCCACTCTGGACATGCCATCATCGATGCCGTAGGGGTCGGCCGATCGCGGCCGGCCGTGCCCGGCCGCGAGTCCGCTCGTGTCGAACTGTCAGGGGAGGCCGTGTGTCGACGGGTACCGGCCCCGATTCCGGCCAGGGCGGCGGCGTCACCGCACCGGCCGAGGAGTTCGACGAGTCGACGATGGGCGACCTGCCGGTGCTGACCGGCCTGGAGGCGCCCACCTCGTACGCGGCCGCGGTGCCCGCCCTGGACACCCGCACCCCGCCGGACGCCGCGGTGCACGAGCGGGAGATCCGCCCGCTGCGCCGGCTGCGCTGGTGGCAGACGCTGCCGATCGCCCTGCTCGGCACCCTCGGCTCGCTGATGTTCGCCTTCCCGCTCGCCTTCGGCTCCGCCGGGTCGCGCGCCACCATGGTCGGGATGCTCGGGCTGCTGCTCACCGCCGCCTCGATGGGCTGGGGCGCGATGGCCGCCCGGCACGCCGGCTACAAGTGGCCGGGGCTGCCGCGCCGGGGCTCCGGGCAGCGGGCCGGCTGGAAGGCGATCGCGGTGTACACCCTGATCGCGGTGGCCGCCTGCACGCTCGCGGTCTGGCGGGTCGCGTACCTGCGCTGAGCGCCTCCCGGTGGGTCGCGTACCTGCGCCGAGCGCCTCCCGGCGGCTCAGTACCATCGGTGGGGTGAGCGCATCCACTTCCCCGCAGGGCGGCATCCCCTTCTTCAAGGGGCACGGCACCCAGAACGACTTCGTCATCGTCCCGGACCCGGACGGCGCGCTGGAGATCCGTCCCGAGACCGTCGCCGCGCTGTGCGACCGCCGGGCCGGCCTCGGCGGGGACGGGCTGCTGCGCGTGGTGCGCGCCGCCGCCGACCCGGCCGCCGCGGGGATGGCCGACCGTGCCGAGTGGTTCATGGACTACCGCAACTCGGACGGCAGCCTGGCCGAGATGTGCGGCAACGGCCTGCGGGTCTTCGCCCGCTTCCTGGTCGAGGCGGGCCTGGCCGAGCCGGGCGAACTGGCCGTCGCCACCCGCTCCGGGGTGCTCACCGCGAAGGTCGCCGCGGCCGCCGGGGACGGCACGCCCGGCGACGTCACGGTCGGGATGGGCCGGGCCCGGCTGCCCGGGCCGGACGGCATCGAGGTCGCGGTCGGCGAGCGGCGCTGGCCGGCCCTGAACGTCAACATGGGCAACCCGCACGCGGTGGCCTTCGTGGAGAGCCTGGACCACGCCGGGGACCTGGCCGACGCGCCGCTCACCAGCCCCGCGGACGCCTACCCGGAGGGCGTCAACGTCGAGTTCGTGGTGGACCGCGGGCCGCGGCACGTCGCGATGCGGGTGCACGAGCGCGGCTCGGGCGAGACCCGCTCCTGCGGCACCGGTGCCTGCGCGGTGGCGGTGGCGGCCATCCGCCGGGACGGCGCCGACCCGGCGGTCACCGGCGAGGCGGTCTCGTACACCGTGGACGTGCTGGGCGGCCGACTGGTCGTCACCGAGCACCCGGACGGCCGGGTCGAGATGACCGGGCCGGCGGTGATCGTGGCCGAGGGAAGGCTGGACGGGCGCTGGTGGGAGTCGGTGCGCTGAGCCCCGGGGCCGGTTTGCCCAATTCGTACGGCGACGAATCCCCCCGATCGGGTGATACCGGTCGCGGACGGGAATCAGGGCGTCGCGGAACGTGCTCTGCTCGGTAGCATGGACCACCGGGTCGATCACCCCATGGGGAGGGGTGGCCGGATCACCCCCTCGGACGGGGCGTCGCCCGGCGACCGCTGCCGGAGGTGCCGATGACCATCGAAGCCGGACAGCCCCTGGAGGGGTTGCGACAAGCCGGGCAGCCCCTGACGGGGCAGCCGATGACCGTACGGCAGGCCGGGGCCAGGAGGCCCCTGGGCGAGCTCGGCCGGGCCGCGCTCGGCCGGGCCGGCCGGGCCGCACTGCTCGCCACCGGCCGCCCGCCCGTGCCGGACGCCCTGGAGCCGCTCGTCCGGGTCCACCGCCGGCACCACCCGCAGGGCGACCTCAACCTGCTCGCCCGGGCGTACCGGCTGGCCGAGGCCAGCCACCGCGGCCAGAAGCGCAAGAGCGGGGAGCCGTACATCACCCACCCGCTGGCCGTCACCATGATCCTGGCCCAACTCGGCGCCGGGACGACGACCCTCGTCGCCTCGCTGCTCCACGACACCGTCGAGGACACCGAGTTGACGCTGGAGCAGGTGGGCGCCGGGTTCGGCCCCGAAGTCGCCTACCTGGTCGACGGGGTGACGAAGCTGGAGAAGGTCGACTTCGGGGCCGCCGCGGAGGCCGAGACCTTCCGCAAGATGCTGGTCGCCACCGGGGACGACGTCCGGGTGATGGTGATCAAGCTGGCCGACCGGCTGCACAACATGCGCACCATCCGGCACATGAAGCCGGCCAGCCAGGTGCGGATCGCCAAGGTCACCCGGGACGTGCTGATCCCGCTGGCCGAACGGCTCGGCATCCAGGTGCTCAAGGCGGAGCTGGAGGACATCGTCTTCGCCACCCTGCACCCCGAGGAGCACGCCCGGACCCGCGCCCTGATGGCCGGCCACGAGGCCGGGCCGGACACCGTGCTGGAGCCCTTCGCCCGGCAGCTGGCCCGCCAGCTGGCCGAGGCCGGGATCGGTGCGGAGGTGACCGTCCGGCCGCGGCACTGCGTCTCGCTGCACCGGGTGCTGCTGAGGCGGGCCGCCCTGCCCGGGCCGGACGGGCGGCCGCAGGGGCTGCGGCCGGCCGACTTCGGGCGGCTGCTGGTGGTGGTCGAGGAGAACGCCGACTGCTACGCCGTGCTCGGCGAGCTGCACACCTGCTGGACGCCGCTGCCCGGCGAGTTCAAGGACTTCGTGGCCGCGCCCAAGTTCAACCTCTACCAGTCGCTGCACACCGCCGTGGCGCTCAGCGGCGGCGCGGTGGTCGAGGTGCTGGTCCGCACCCGGCGGATGCACGAGGTGGCCGAGACCGGGGTGGTCGCGCTCGGGGACCCGTCCCCGGCGGGCGCCGCGCCGGACGCCGACGAGCTGGACCGCACCGACCCGGCCCGCCCGGGCTGGCTCAGCCGGCTGCTGGAGTGGCAGCAGGAGACGCCCGACCCGGACGCCTTCTGGTCCGCGCTCACCGCCGACCTGGCCGGCGACCGCGAGATCACCGTGGTGACCGAGGGCGGCGAAACGCTTCAGCTGAGGGCCGGCGCCACCTGTGTGGACGCGGCCTACCTGCTCGGCGAGGAGACCGGCCACCGATGTATCGGCGTGCGGGTCAACGGGCGGCTCACCGCGCTGTCCACGGTGCTGGAGGACGGCGACCGGATCGAGGTGCTCACCGAGAGCCTCCCGGCCGGCGGCGGGCCGCCCTCCGGCCCCGCCCCCGAGTGGCTCGCGCACGCCCGCACCCCCGCCGCCCGGCTGGCCATCGAGCGCTGGCTGGCCGACCCCCCGGCCCGGCAGCCGGCGGTCCGCACCGGCCCGGCCGGCGGCCAGCCCGCCCCGCCCGGGCCCCCGGCCGCCGAGCGCCGGGCCGCCCCGGTCGCGGTGGCCGGCCGGCCCGGCGCGCCCGTCCGGCTGGCCCGCTGCTGCACCCCGGTGCCGCCGGACGAGGTGGCCGGGTACCCGATCCGCGGTGGCACGGCGGTCGCGGTGCACCGCACCGGCTGCCCGGCGGGGGAGCGGATGCGCGCGGACGGGCGGGCCGCGCTGGAGGTCCGCTGGCGCTCGGAGGGCGGACCGGCCTCCGGGCACCGGGCGACCCTGCGGGCCGAGGCGCTGAACCGGCCGAGGTTGCTGGCCGACCTCACCGCCGCGATCTCCGGCGCGGGGGTCAGCATCGTCTCGGCCGAGGTCGAACCGCCGCAGGAGTCCAGGGTCCGGCACACCTACACCGTCGAGCTGCCCGAGCCGGCCGCGCTGCCGGGGCTGATGCGGGCGATGCTCAAGGTCTCCGGGGTGTACGACGTGAGCCGGCCGCACGCGCCGCAGGGGGCGTAGCCGCCCGGGGCCCTTCCGGGGACCTTCCCGGGGCCCTTCCCCGGAAATGGGGATGACCGCCCCGCGCCGGGCGTGCGACCATCATGGGGAATTCACGGCCGGTCCACGGCGTTGTCGGGCACAGAGCCCGGGCGGCAGCCGCGGACCTGAGGGGTAGCTCACCCCGCCCGGACGGTAACCGGGGCGGCAGCTGGGCAGACTCCGTACGGGACCGCCGCGGCGGCCCCCGAGGCCACCCTTACCAGCGAGCCAAAGGACAGAATGACCTCCACGTTCGACACCCGCGACCACGCCGACGCTCCGCGCCGCCTCGACGGTCTGCGGGCGGAAGCCCTCATGGACGAGGACCTCGCGGCCATCGACGAGGACCTCGGCCACCACTACGACGGCGACCAGTACGACCGCAGCGAGCGAGCCGCCCTGCGCCGGGTCGCCGGCCTCTCCACCGAACTCGAGGACGTCACCGAGGTCGAGTACCGCCAGCTGCGCCTGGAGCGCGTGGTGCTCGTCGGCGTCTGGACGGACGGCACCCTGGAGGAGGCGGAGAACTCGATGGCCGAGCTCGCAGCCCTCGCCGAGACGGCCGGCTCCCAGGTGCTGGACGGCGTCATCCAGCGCCGCGACAAGCCCGACGCGGCCACCTACATCGGCTCCGGCAAGGCCAAGGAGCTGCGCGACATCGTCGCCGCGACCGGCGCCGACACCGTGGTCTGCGACGGTGAGCTCACCCCGGGCCAGCTGATCCACCTGGAGGACGTGGTCAAGGTCAAGGTCGTCGACCGGACGGCCCTGATCCTGGACATCTTCGCCCAGCACGCCAAGTCGCGGGAGGGCAAGGCGCAGGTCTCGCTCGCCCAGATGCAGTACATGCTGCCGCGGCTGCGCGGGTGGGGCCAGTCGCTGTCCCGGCAGATGGGTGGCGGTGGCTCCGGCTCCTCGGGCGGCGGCATGGCCACCCGCGGTCCCGGTGAGACCAAGATCGAGACCGACCGGCGCCGGATCCGCGAGAAGATGGCGAAGCTCCGCAAGGAGATCGCCGACATGAAGAAGGGCCGCGACACCAAGCGCCAGGAGCGCAGGCGCCACCAGGTGCCGTCCGTGGCCATCGCCGGGTACACCAACGCCGGCAAGTCCTCCCTGCTCAACCGGCTCACCGGGGCGGGCGTCCTGGTGGAGAACGCGCTGTTCGCCACCCTGGACCCGACCGTGCGCCGGGCCGAGACCCCGAGCGGGCGGCTCTACACCCTGGCGGACACCGTCGGCTTCGTCCGGCACCTGCCGCACCACCTGGTCGAGGCCTTCCGCTCGACCATGGAGGAGGTCGCCGACGCGGACCTCATCCTGCACGTGGTGGACGGCTCGCACCCCGAGCCGGAGACGCAGCTGGCCGCCGTCCGCGAGGTCATCGTCTCGGTCGACGCGCAGAACGTGCCGGAGATCGTGGTGATCAACAAGGCGGACGCCGCCGATCCGCACGTGCTCCAGCGCCTGCTGCGCCGCGAGCCGCACGCCATCGTGGTGTCGGCCCGCAGCGGGGCCGGCATCGAGGAACTGCTGCGGCTGATCGACGACGAGCTGCCGCGCCCGGCGGTCGAGGTGCGGGCCCTGGTGCCCTACACCCAGGGCGCGCTGGTCTCCCGGGTGCACGCCGAGGGCGAGCTGCTCTCCACCGAGCACACCGGCGAGGGCACCCTGCTGCACGCCAAGGTGCCGGCCGAGCTGGCCGCCGAGCTGGAGTACTTCGCGGTGGCCCTCCAGGGCTGACGGCGGAGCGCGCGCGAGGGCCCCGGGACGGACGCGACCGTCCCGGGGCCCTTCCGCGTGCCCGCGCGGGGCTGCCGGCCGTTCGTGCGCACGGCTGCCGGCCGTTCGTGGGCGGGGCTACCGGACGTTCTTGGCGAAGTAGTCGAAGGCCTGCTTCGCCTGCTCCTGGAGCGAGGGCCCGGCCTGGTAGCCCGCCGGGCCGCGGTTGCCGAGCGCGCCGACGCTGACCAGGTTGGGCTTGCCGTCCCGGGTGACGAACCAGCCGCCGCCGGAGGCGCCCGCCGTCAGGGTGCAGCCGATCACGTACAGCGGCGGGCGGGTCCGGTCGAAGGACAGCCGCCCGGGCGCGACCCGGGAGTCGCAGTGGGCGAGCTCCGTGCCGTCGAACGGGCGCTCGGCCGGGTAGCCGTAGGCGGCCGCCGCGGTGATCCGCTCGCGCGGGGCGTTGAACCAGACCGGCACCGAACCGCCGACCGCCTCCTCCAGGGAGCGGCCGGAGCCGTCCTCGCCGCGCACCCGCAGGACGCCGTAGTCGTACTGGTGGCGGGCGCCGACGCCGCCCTCCTGGAGCCAGGTCGGCGAGACCAGTGCGCGCACCGCCGCCCACCGGCCGTACGGGGCGGCCTGCTGGTCGGCGTTCGGCCTGCCGTGGACCACCCGGCCGTCCCGGTTGTAGCCGGGCACGAAGACCAGGTTCTTCAGCCAGCCGCCGCCCCTGCCGTCGTGCAGGCAGTGCGCGGCGGTGTAGACGAGGTTGCTGCGGCCGGGGTTGACCGGGTCGGAGACCACCGTGGCGGAGCAGGCCGCGTCACCCTGCGGGGTGGTCATGAAGAGCCGGCCGACCACCGTGCCGGCCGGGCCGTACGGGTGCGGCAGGGCCTCGGCGGGGACGGCCGCGGGCGGGGCGTCCCGCTCGACGCCGTCCGCGGCGGGGCCGGTCAGCGCGTACTCGGGGGTCGGCCGGGGCCTGGCGGCGTCCATCCGGGCCGGCGTCCAGGCGCCGGGTGCCGCGACGTCGGCGAAGGCGCTGTCCTCGACGTAGCGCGCCCAGTCCTCCACCTTCCAGCCGCTCAGGTCCCCCGGGCCGGCGGGCGCCGTCCTGGGCAGGGCGAGCGGGGCGGTGGCGGGCCGGGCCGGGCCGTCCGGCCCGCACCCGGCCGCGCCCAGCGCGAGCGCGGCGAGCAGCGCGGCGGTGCCCGTCGCGGCCCGCCGCCGCGGGCTGGTGGTTCCTGGCATGCCGGCTCGTCTCCCCCTGCCGTGCTGGTGGTCCGGTGCCCTCCTCGGCGGGGGCGGCTACTTCTTGGAGATCCAGTCCAGCGCCTGCCGGGCGACCGCCTCCAGGTACGGGCCGCTCAGCGAGGTGTGCTCCTGGGTGCCGATCGAGGTGTTGCTGACCAGGGCCGTCCGGCCGTCCGGCATGGTGGCGAACCAGCCGCCGCCGCTGGCGCCCTGGGTCATGTCGCAGCCGATGGTCAGCATCGTCGGGCGCTTGGCGTCGAAGGAGAGCCTGGTCGGCTTGCCGCCGTCGCACCTGTACAGCTCCTGCCCGTCGAAGGGCTTGCCCAGCGGGTAGCCGACGGCCGAGACCCTCAGCTGGTCGCGCGGGGCGTCGAACCAGACCGGGACGGCCGAACCGACCGTCTCCTCCAGGGACTTGCCGGTGTCGTTCTGGTTGCGCACCCGCATCACCGCGAAGTCGTACTGGTTGGCGGCGTCCCCGCTGGCGCCGCCCTCGACCATCCACTGCGGCGAGGTGGTGACCCGCTCGGCCCACCAGGTGCCGAGCGGGGCCAGCTCGGACAGCGGGGCGCGCCTGCCGCCGCTGGAGGCACCCGAGTTGTTGTAGGCCGGCACGAAGACCAGGTCCTTGTAGAAGGTCCCGCCCTTGCCCTCGTGCACGCAGTGCCCGGCCGTCCAGACCAGGTTGCTCCGGCCCGGGTGCTGGGGGTCGGCGATCACCGTCGCCGAGCAGTTGCCGCGGCCGCCCTGGGCGGAGAAGAAGACCTTGCCCGAGGGCTGCCCGGTGTACGGGCGGGGCACCGTCACGGCCTTGACGGCCGGGGGCTCCGGGTCGGTCACGCCGTCGTCGGTGGACGGCGCGGGCGTGGCGGGCGCGGGCTTGGCGGCGGGTGGGGCCGGGTCGGCGGGCTTGGAGTCGCCCATCGTGTCCGGGTCCCAGAAGTCCTTCACCACAGGGTTGTTGAAGACGTGCTTGGACGCCCACTTGTCCCAGTCCTCGAACTTCCACTTCTTCAGGTCGTCCCAGCTCCGGGGCAGTCCCTCCAGCAGGCCGGTCGGCAGCCCGGACGGGAGGGTGATCCCGCCGATCAGGCCGCCCGAGCCCGCGCCCGAGCCCGCGGCCGAGCCCGCAGCCGGGGACGCCGCCGAGGCCGGCGGGGGCGCGGCGGTGCTCGTGCCGCCCGCCGGACCGTCCGGCCCGCAGGCGCTCACGGCGAACAGGGTTCCCGCGGCCAGGGCGGCGGCCAGGGCTGGCCGGTGGATCGTGGGCATCGGTGCGCTTCCCCCTGTGCTCGGTCGGTCGGTGCCGGGTGCTGCCGGGGCGCCCGGTGGTGTCGCGGTCGGCGCTCTGGCGCCGAGGTGGTGCGTCATCGGCCGGTCCGCGCTGCGGCGGTCCGCCGCCCTGGAGTCTTCCATCGCCGGGGAGGACGGCGGAGCCCGCCCCCGGGGTTGCGGTGCGGGCCGGAGGTCACCGATCCGTGATCCGGGCCCGGCCGGTCCAGCCGCTCAGCAGGGCATCGGGCCCCGGAGGTGGACAATCACCGATTCTCACCCGGACGAGTGAGCGCTCCTTGTGATCACCCGTCATGGATAGGTAACCCTTACCTGACGCGACGGTGCGAGTACCCGCCGATCCCCTCCACCGCAGTGCGCGTCCGCACCCCCACGCGCCCCAAGGAGCAGCCTTGAGCACCGCCGCCCTCACCGGAGCCCCGCCCGTACCGCCGCCCGCCGCGGACCGGGCCCACCGGCACGACCTGCTGCTGCACCCCGACCCGGCCGTCGCCGCCGAACAGGCCGGGCTGGAGGCCCTGCTGCGCTGCTGGACGCGGGAGACCGGAGCCCGGCCCGGGCCGGACGGCCGACTGCGGATCACCGTCCTCGGCGGGGCCGCCCGGCTCACCGCGCCGGTCCGCTACTGGTCGCCCGGCGGCTGGCACCGCTTCGGGCCCGCCACCCTCGCCGCCGGCGGGGCCGCCGCGGCGGGGGACGGCGGCGAGGCCCCGGTGGACGCCGTCACCGCCGCCGCCCTGCTCGCCGCCGCGGCCGCCGAACGGCCCGACCCCGGACAGGTCGCCGACCTGGCCGGCCGGGTCGCCGACTCGGTCGTGCGCACCGCCGAGATCCTCGCCCACCGCCGCACCGGGGCCGTGCCCGGCGGCCCCGAGCGCTCGCACTTCCTCGCCGCCGAGCAGTCCCTGCTGCTCGGCCACCCGCTGCACCCCACGCCGAAGAGCCGCGACGGCCTCGGCCCGGCCCAGAGCGCCGCCTACTCGCCCGAACTGCACGGCTCCTTCCAACTGCACTGGTACGCCGTGGACCGCGAACTGCTCGCGGCGGGCTCCGCCGTCGCCGAGAGCGCCGAGCAGCTCACCGCCGGACTGCTCGACGGCGGCCCGGCGCTGCCGCCCGGCACCGCCGCCCTCCCGCTGCACCCCTGGCAGGCGCGCGAACTCGCCCACCGCCCGGCCGTCGCCGCCCTGCTCGCCGACGGGCTGCTGCACGACCTCGGCCCGGCCGGCGAGCCCTGGTACCCGACCTCCTCGGTGCGCACCGTCTACCGGCCCGGCACCCCGTGGATGCTCAAGCTCTCGCTCGGCCTGCGGATCACCAACTCCCGCCGGGAGAACCTCCGCAAGGAACTGCACCGCGGCCTGGAGATGCACCGGCTGCTGGAGAGCGGGCTGGCCGCCGAGTGGCGGGCCGCCCACCCCGGCTTCGACATCGTCCGCGACCCGGCCTGGATCGGCGTCGACCACCCCGGCCTCGGCGACCCGGGCGGCCTGGACACCGTGCTGCGCGCCCAGCCCTTCGCGCCCACCGACCGGGCGCTGTGCGTGGCCGGCCTCGTCGCCGAACAGCCGCTGGGCACCGGCGACACCGTGCCCTCCCGGCTCGGCGACACCGTGCGGGCCCTGGCCGCCCGCTGCGACCGCCCGCTGCCGACGGTGGCCGCCGAATGGTTCCTGCGCTACCTGGACGCGGTCGTGCTGCCCATCCTCTGGCTGGACGGCCGGGGCGGCATCGCCCTGGAGGCCCACCAGCAGAACAGCCTCGTGCTGCTGGACGCCGAGGGCTGGCCGTGCGGCGGCCGCTACCGCGACAACCAGGGCTACTACTACCGGGAGAGCGCCGCCGAGCGGCTGGCCGCCCGGCTGCCCGGCCTCGGCGCCGACAGCGACACCTTCCTGCCGGACGACGTGATCGACCACCACTTCGCCTACTACCTGGGCATCAACCACGTGCTCGGCCTGATCGGCGCCTTCGGCTCCCAGCGGCTCGCCGACGAATCGGTGCTGCTGGCCGCGCTGCGCCGGTTCCTGGCCGGAGCGCGGGCCACCGCCACCGGCTCGGCGCTGCCCGCGCTGATGCTGGACGCGCCCACGCTGCCCTGCAAGGCCAACCTGCTCACCCGGGTCAACGGCATGGACGAGCTGGTCGGCCCGGTCGCCAGCCAGTCCGTCTACGTGGACATCCCCAACCCGGTGGCGGGCGCCTGATGACCCGCGACCTGCCCGGGTGGGGCGCCGTCCCCACCCCGGCCGGCGAGTTCCGGCTCGCCCCGGTCCGGATGCCCGCCGACCTGGCGCTGCTCGCCGGATGGATGAACGACCCCGAGGTCGACGCCTTCTGGGAGCTCGCCGGGCCGCCCGAGGTCACCGCACGGCACCTGCGGGCCCAGCTGGAGGGCGACGGCCGCAGCCTGCCCTGCCTCGGCCTGCTGGACGGCGAGCCGATGAGCTACTGGGAGGTCTACCGCGCCGACCTCGACCCGCTCGCCGCGCACTACCCGGCCCGGCCGTACGACACCGGCGTGCACCTGCTGCTCGGCCCGGCCGCCAGCCGCGGCCGGGGCCTGGGCGCCGTCCTCCTCGCCGCCCTCGCAGAATTGATTCTTCGCCGGAACCCGCGCTGCGAACGGGTGCTGGCCGAGCCGGACGTCCGCAACCGGCGGTCCGTCCGGGCCTTCGAACGGGCCGGATTCCGGGCCGCCGCCGAACTCGACCTGCCCGGCAAGCGCGCCGCCCTGATGGTCCGCGACCGGGCCGACCGGCCCGCCGCGCCGACCCGACTCCCCGCCTAGGACACCCCCGTGGACACCTCGACACCCCCCGCGTACGACCTGCTCGGCGTCGGCATCGGCCCGTTCAACCTCTCGCTCGCCGCACTCGCCGAGCCCGTCCCCGGCCTGCGCACGCTCTTCTGCGACCAGCGCCCCGAGTTCCGCTGGCACCCCGGGATGCTGGTCGACGGCGCCCGGATGCAGGTGCCGTTCCTCGCCGACCTGGTCTCCCTGGTCGACCCCACCAGCCCGTGGTCCTTCCTCAACTACCTGCGCGACCAGGACCGGCTGTTCCCGTTCTACTTCGCCGAGCGCTTCCAGCTGCCGCGCCGCGAGTACGACCACTACTGCCGCTGGGCCGCCGAACGGCTCGCCAACTGCCGCTTCGGCACCGAGGTCACCGCGCTGCGCTGGGACGCGCCCTGGTACCGCGTCGAACTGACCGACACCGCCACCGGCCGGCGCTCCGAGGCCAGGGCCCGCAACCTCGCCCTCGGGGTCGGCACCAGGCCGGTGCTCCCCGAGGCCTTCGCCGCGCTGGCCGGCCACCCGCGGGCCTTCCACTCCGCCGACTACCTGGACCGCCGCGCCGACCTGGCCGGCGCCCGGGACATCACCGTGGTCGGCAGCGGGCAGTCCGGCGCCGAGGTCTTCCTCGACCTGCTCCGCCGCCACGAGGGGGACGACGTCCGGCTGCGCTGGCTCACCCGGACCAGGGCGCTCGCCCCCATGGAGTACTCCAAGCTCGGCCTGGAGCACTTCACCCCCGACTACACCCGCTACTTCCACGGCCTGCCCGCAGCCGTCCGGGACGCGCTGGTCGACGCCCAGTGGCAGCTGCACAAGGCCGCCAGCACGGAGACCCTCGCCGAGATCCACGACCACCTCTACGAGCGCACCATCGGCCGCCCGATCGACACCGCCCCGGTCGAGATCACCCCCGGCACCGCCGTCACCGAGGCCCGCCAGGGCCCCTGCGGCGGCCTCGAACTGCACTGCCGGCACACCGACTCCGGCACCGAGCACCTGCTGCGCACCGACGCCGTGGTGCTCGCCACCGGCTACCGGGCGGCCCGCCCGGCCGCCCTCGAACCGCTCGCCGAGCTGATCGACTGGGACGAGGCCGGGCGCTACCGGGTCGACCTGGACCACCGGGTCGCCACCCGCCCGGAGCTCACCGGCGGGCTGTACGTCCAGAACGCCGAGCTGCACACCCACGGCGTCGGCACCCCCGACCTCGGGCTCGGCGCCCACCGGGCCGCCGTGATCCTCAACGCCGTCACCGGCCGCACCGTCCACCGGCTGCCCGACCGCACCGCCTGGACCGGCTTCGCGCCGCCCGTCCCCGCCCCCGCGTCCTTCGACCGGACCCCCGTCGACCGGACCACCGCCGTCCCCCGCCCCCAGGAGTTGACCCGTGCCGCAACCGTCGGCCGCTGAACCGCCGCTCCACCTGCCCCCGCACCTCACCACCGGGCACTGGCAGCGGGCCGGCCGCGCCCTGCTGGCCAAGATGCTGGGCGAGTTCGCCTACGAGGAACTGCTCCGGCCCGTCCCCGGCGACGCGCCCGGCGAGTACCGGCTGGAGCTGCCCGAGGCCGAGTACCGCTTCACCGCCCGGCGCGGCGCCTACGACAGCTGGCAGGTCGACCCGGAGTCCGTGCGCTGCTCCCGCCCGGACGGCCTGGACCCGCTGCGCTTCCTCCCGTACGCCCGGCAGGCCCTCGGCCTGCGCGGCGAGACCACCGGCCACCTGATCCGCGAGCTCTGCGCCACCCTCACCGCCGACGCCCGCCAGCTCGCCACCGCGCTGACCGCCGCCGAACTCGCCGACCTCGACCACGCCGCCCTGGAGGGCCGGCAGACCGGCCACCCCTGGATCGTCCCCAACAAGGGCCGGATCGGCTTCTCCGCCGCCGACGCCGCCCGCTGGGCCCCCGAGGCCCGCAGCCCGCGCCCGCTGCCCTGGATCGCGGTGCACCGCCGGCTCGCCGAGTACCGCGGCGTGCCCGGCCTGGAACGGCCCGAGCAGCTGTACGCCCGCGAGCTGGACGACGTGGACGCGCTGCGCGCCGCGCTCGGCCCGGACGCCGGGGACTACCTGCTGCTGCCCGTCCACCCCTGGCAGTGGGACGAGACGGTCCTGACGCTGTTCGCCCCGTGGATCGCCTCCGGCGAGATCGTCCCGCTGCCCTCGGACGGCGACCCACGGCTGCCCCAGCAGTCGATCCGCTCCTTCTTCAACACCGCCCACCCCGAGCGCTGCACCGTCAAGCTGCCACTGTCCATCCTCAACACGCTGGTCTGGCGCGGCCTGCCGGTCGAGCGCACGCTGGCCGCGCCGACCGTCACCGCCTGGCTGCTCGGGCTGCGCGACGCCGACCCGTACCTGCGCGACGAGTGCCGGGTGATCCTGCTCGGCGAGATCGCCTCCGTCACCGTCGACCACCCGCTCTACCGCGAGCTGCCCGAGGCGCCGTACCAGTACAAGGAGCTGCTCGGCGCGATCTGGCGCCAGCCGCTCGGCCCCTTCCTGGACGGCGGCGAGCGGGCCCGCACGCTGGCCTCGCTGCTCCAGAGCGGCTCCGACGGGCGGGCGCTCGCCGCCGAGCTGATCGACCGCTCCGGCCTCCTCCCCGGGGACTGGACCGCCCGGCTGTTCGCCGCGATGATGCCGCCGCTGCTGCACTTCCTCTACCGCTACGGGCTGGTCTTCTCCCCGCACGGCGAGAACGCCATCGTGGTCTTCGACGCCGGCGAGGCGCCGGCCCGGCTCGCGGTCAAGGACTTCGTGGACGACGTCAACCTCAGCGCCCACAGCCTGCCGGAGCTGCACGGCCTGCCCGCCGAGGTCGCCGAGGTGCTGCTGCGGGAGAGCCCCCAGGGGCTCTGCCAGTTCATCCACTCCGGGCTGTTCATCGGCGTGTTCCGCTACCTCGCCCCGCTGCTGGAGGCGCAGACCGGACTGCCCGAGACCGAGTTCTGGGCCCTGCTGCGCGCCGAGGTGCTGCGCTACCAGGACCGCTTCCCCGAGCTGGCCGAGCGCTTCGAGCTGTTCGACCTGTTCCGCCCCCGGATCGACCGGCTCTGCCTCAACCGCAACCGGCTGCTGCTGGACGGCTACCAGGACCGCCCGCACCGCCCGCACGCCGCCCGGTACGGGACGGTGCCGAACGCGCTGGTCGCCGTGGACGTGCGGACGCCCGGGCAGCGGGACCGGATTGTCACCCCCGCCCCGTAGGCTGGGAGGGTCATGACGAACGACTCCGAATCCCACGACTCCGAGCCCCGGGCGGCGGCGGACCCCGGCGACGACGCCGCGGAAGCCGTCGCCGTCCCGCGCTCGCGGATCCCCGAGCTGCTGCACGCCGCGGTGACGGCCGTCGGCGGCGTGGAGCGCCCCGGCCAGGTCCGGATGGCCGAGGCCGTCGCCGACGCCGTCGACCACGCCGAGCACCTGCTCGTCCAGGCCGGCACCGGCACCGGGAAGTCCCTCGCCTACCTGGTCCCCGCGCTCGCCCACGGCGACCACGTGGTGGTCGCCACCGCCACCCTGGCGCTGCAACGCCAGCTGGTGGAGCGGGACTTGCCGCGCACCGTCGAGGCGCTGCACCCGGTGCTGCGCCGCCGCCCGCTGTTCGCGATGCTCAAGGGCCGCTCGAACTACCTGTGCCTGCACCGGGCCAACGAGGGCACCCCGAGCGACGAGGGCGAGGGCCTGTTCGACGCGGTGGACGCCCTCGGCGGGCCCACCGGCAAGCTCGGGCAGGACGTGCTGCGGCTGCGCGACTGGGCCGACGAGACCGACACCGGGGACCGCGACGACCTCAGCCCCGGCGTCTCCGACAGGGCCTGGGCCCAGCTGTCGGTCACCTCCAAGGAGTGCCTGGGCGCCAGCCGCTGCCCGTACGGGCAGGAGTGCTTCGCGGAGAAGGCGCGCGAGCGGGCCAAGCTGGCGGACGTCGTGGTCACCAACCACGCGATGCTCGCGATCGACGCGATCGAGGGCGCGCCGGTGCTGCCCGAGCACGGGCTGCTGATCGTGGACGAGGCGCACGAGCTGGTCAACCGGGTCACCGGCGCGGCCACCGCCGAGCTGACCGTCGGCGCCGTCAACCGGGCGGTCAAGCGGGCCGCGCGGCTGGCCAACGAGAAGGCGGTGGACGCGCTCCAGGCCGCCGCCGAGAACTACCACGGCCTGATGGAGACGGCCCAGCCCGGCCGTGTCGAGGAGCTGCCGGAGTACCTGGCGTACGCGGTCACCGCGATCCGGGACGCCGCCCGGCAGGTGATCACCTCGCTGGGGGAGACGCGGGACAAGGGGCTCAGCGACGAGGACGCCGTCCGCAAGCAGGCGATGGCCTCGGCCGAGACGCTGCACGAGACGGCCGAGCGGCTGCTGGAGGACTCCGAGTACGACGTGGTCTGGATCGAGCGCAGCGACCGCTACGGGCTGGGCACCGCCTCGCTGCGGGTCGCCCCGCTGAGCGTCTCCGGGCTGCTGCGCGAGGGGCTGTACAAGGAGCGCTCGGTCGTCCTCACCTCGGCCACGCTCAAGCTCGGCGGGGACTTCAACGGCGTCGCCGCCTCGGTCGGCCTGCCCTCCGAGGCGCGGCTGCCGGACGTCCGCACCCCCGGGGACAACCCGGACGCCGAGGCGGGCTTCGGCGAGGACGCGGTGCCGCACTGGCGGGGGATCGACGTCGGCTCGCCGTTCAAGTACCCCAAGCAGGGCATCCTGTACGTCGCCAGGCACCTGGCCGACCCGGGGCGCGATCCCGAACGGCCGGACATGCTGGACGAGTTGGCCGAGCTGATCGGCGCGGCCGGCGGGCGGACGCTGGGCCTGTTCTCCTCGATGCGCGGCGCCCAGACGGCCGCCGAGGCGATGCGCGAGCGGCTGGACCACCGGATCCTGCTCCAGGGCGAGGACACCCTGGGCGAGCTGATCCGGGAGTTCGCCTCGGACGCGTCGACCTGCCTGTTCGGCACGCTCTCGCTCTGGCAGGGCGTGGACGTGCCCGGATCGGCCTGCCAGCTGGTCGTGATGGACCGGATCCCGTTCCCCCGGCCGGACGACCCGCTGATGAGCGCCCGCCAGAAGGACGTCGAGCAGCGCGGCGGGAACGGCTTCATGGCCGTGGCGGCGACGCACGCGGCGCTGCTGATGGCGCAGGGCGCGGGCCGGCTGGTGCGTGCGGCCGACGACCGGGGCGTGGTCGCGGTGCTGGACCCGCGGGTGGAGACCAAGCGGTACGGGGGCTTCTTCCGGTCCTCGATGCCGGAGTTCTGGTACACCACGGACCGCAACCAGGTGCGCCGCTCGCTGGCGGCGATCGACGCCTCGGCGGCGCCGGTGCGGCCGGTGGT
The DNA here is from genome assembly GCF_044391605.1 of Kitasatospora sp. NPDC018619. Lineage (NCBI taxonomy): Bacteria > Bacillati > Actinomycetota > Actinomycetes > Kitasatosporales > Streptomycetaceae > Kitasatospora > Kitasatospora sp. NPDC018619. The sequence continues at coordinate 13,868 of NZ_JBISAI010000029.1, read as the reverse complement.
GAAGCGGGGCTGAGGGCCCGCCGGGGCCCCGGGCGGGCCCCGGCGCCCCCAGTACGTCGGAGGGGCTCCCCGCGGTCGCGGTGGAGCCCCTCTCCGGTGTGCGGTGGGGGTGGCCGTCGGTGGGCAGTACGGGTGGCCGCCGGAGGTGTGCGGCGGCGTGCGCGGGCGTCGGAGGCGGCGGTGCGGCCGGCCGTCGGAGGCGTCGCCGCGCGGCCGTCAGAGGCGGCGCAGGACCGCGACGACCTTGCCGAGGATGGTCGCGTTGTCGCCGTTGATCGGCTCGTACGCCGGGTTGTGCGGCATCAGCCAGATCCGGCCGTCCTCGCGCTTGAGCCGCTTGACGGTGGCCTCGCCGTCGATCATCGCGGCCACGATGTCGCCGTTCTCGGCGACCGGCTGGCGGCGCACGGTGACCCAGTCGCCGTCGCAGATGGCGGCCTCGATCATCGAGTCGCCCCGCACGGTGAGCGCGAAGAGCTCGCCCTCGCCGACCAGCTGGCGGGGCAGCGGGAAGACGTCCTCGACCGTCTGCTCGGCCAGGATCGGCCCGCCGGCGGCGATCCGGCCGACCAGCGGGACGTAGGAGGTGGAGGGACGGCCGGCCGTCTCGGCGGTGTTCGGACGGGCCACCTCGACACCGCGGACCTCGTAGGCGCGCGGGCGGTGCGGATCGCGGCGCAGGAAGCCCTTGCGCTCCAGCGCCATCAGCTGGTGGGCGACCGAGGAGGTGCTGGACAGGCCGACGGCCTGGCCGATCTCGCGCATGGACGGCGGGTACCCGCGGCGCTGGACGGAATCCCGGATGACCTCGATCACCCGGCGCTGGCGCTCGGTGAGGCCCGCCTCGTCCGTCCGGATGCCGGGGGGGCGGCCGGGCATCGCGCGGGCGGGGGAGGGGTGGGAGTCGTCCATGGCGGCGGAGTGTTCGATCGGCTGGTCGGGCACGCGGGGTGCCCCGGAAAGGGCCGTGCCGGAGAGGCGGTGGTCTTCGCTACGGTCCATGCTGATGTCCACACCCTGCTGATTCGTGGTGCGCTGCCCCACCTTGAACTGGGAGTGTTCCTGCACCGGGATGGTGTTGCTTTCGATCGTGTTCACGGCGGCCCCTCTCGACGGCTGTCCTCTCCCTTTTCCAGCCCAACGCGCCTCCTATCGAAAGGTTGCGCCAAACACACGTTCGAGTGAATTATTCGGGAGTTGACTGACTCGATCAAGGCTTTGTTGTACATCGAGTAAATGTTCGAGCGGAACTCGACCCCGGCAGTCTAATCGGCGCCGTCGCGACGCCGACACGCCACGGTGCTCACCTCCCCCAGAGTCCTAGATGTAGTGGCTACAGTCCTCTCCGTGCCCAGTACTAGTGGTCGCCGCGCATGATCAGCTTGCCGAGGCCGGGGGCGCATCGCATAGACTCGACAGGTCCGAACGTTCTGCCAGGGAGGGATCCCGAGGTGCACTGCCCCTTCTGCCGGCACTCCGACAGCCGCGTTGTCGACAGCCGGACCACCGAGGACGGCAGCTGCATCCGCCGCCGCAGGCAGTGCCCGGACTGCGGCCGCCGCTTCACCACGGTGGAGACGGCCGCGCTGATGGTCATCAAGCGCAGCGGCGTCACCGAGCCGTTCTCCCGGCAGAAGGTCATCACCGGCGTCCGCAAGGCCTGCCAGGGCCGCCCGGTCACCGAGGACGCGCTGGCCCAGCTCGGCCAGCGGGTCGAGGAGTGCGTGCGCGCCAGCGGCAACGCCGAGCTGACCACCCACGACGTGGGGCTGGCCATACTCGGCCCGCTCAAGGAGCTCGACGTGGTCGCCTACCTGCGCTTCGCCTCCGTGTACCAGGCGTACGACGGGCTGGAGGACTTCGAGGCCGCCATCGCGGAACTCCGCGCGGAACGGCCCCGCACCGCCGAGGCGGACGGCACCTGCGTGTCCGTCGCGGCCGCCGCGCCCTAGGAGGCGCCCCGGGCCCCCGCGGGCCCCGATCCGCACCACCCAGGCCCCGCGGGGCCCACGCGTGCCCGAAACCGGGGCACGGAACACTACAAACCGTGCGCAAGCAGGCGAGGTCTCCGCCTGCCCGCACACCGGAAGAACGAACCAGCAGTGCCCGGACTTTTCAGGGCGCTTCGGGCGTTTGCCCAGGAGGAGGAGCGAGAAGTGACAGACACCACGAGCGGTTCCGCACGCGGGTCGAAGTCCGAGAAGGCCGCGGCCAAGGGTGCCAAGGGCCCGAAGGGCGGTCTGCGGATGGAGCGCATCCACACCACTCCTGGCGTGCACCCGTACGACGCGGTCCGCTGGGAGCGGCGCGACGTCGTCATGACCAACTGGCGCGACGGCTCGATCAACTTCGAGCAGCGCGGCGTCGAGTTCCCGGACTTCTGGTCGGTCAACGCCGTCAACATCGTCACGTCCAAGTACTTCCGCGGCGCCGTCGGCACCCCGCAGCGCGAGTGGAGCCTGAAGCAGATCATCGACCGCGTGGTGCTGACCTACCGCGCCGCCGGCGAGAAGCACGGCTACTTCGCGTCCAAGGACGACGCCGAGATCTTCGAGCACGAGCTGACCCACGCCCTCCTCCACCAGGTGTTCAGCTTCAACTCGCCGGTCTGGTTCAACGTCGGCACCAAGCAGCCCCAGCAGGTCAGCGCCTGCTTCATCCTGGCCGTCGACGACTCCATGGAGTCGATCCTCGACTGGTACAAGGAAGAGGGCATGATCTTCAAGGGCGGCTCCGGCGCCGGCCTCAACCTCTCCCGGATCCGCTCCTCCAAGGAACTGCTCTCCTCCGGTGGCAACGCCTCCGGCCCGGTCTCCTTCATGCGCGGCGCCGACGCCTCGGCCGGCACCATCAAGTCCGGCGGCGCCACCCGCCGCGCGGCCAAGATGGTCGTGCTCGACGTGGACCACCCGGACGTCGAGGCCTTCATCGAGACCAAGGTGAAGGAGGAGGAGAAGATCCGCGCCCTGCGCGACGCGGGCTTCGACATGGACCTCGGCGGGGACGACATCACCTCCGTCCAGTACCAGAACGCCAACAACTCGGTCCGCGTGAACGACGAATTCATGACCGCCGTCGAGAACGGCACCGAATTCGGCCTGCGCGCCCGGATGACCGGCGAGGTCATCGAGACCGTCGACGCGAAGAAGCTCTTCCGCAAGATGGCCGAGGCCGCCTGGGCCTGCGCCGACCCCGGCATCCAGTACGACTCGACGATCAACCACTGGCACACCTGCCCGGAGTCCGGCCGCATCAACGCGTCCAACCCGTGCTCGGAGTACATGCACCTGGACAACTCCAGCTGCAACCTCGCCTCGCTGAACCTGATGAAGTTCCTGCGCGAGGACGACTCCTTCGACGCCGAGCGCTTCGCCAAGGTCGTCGAGCTGGTCATCACCGCGATGGACATCTCGATCTGCTTCGCCGACTTCCCCACCGAGAAGATCGGCGAGACCACCCGCGCCTACCGCCAGCTCGGCATCGGCTACGCCAACCTCGGCGCGCTGCTGATGGCCACCGGCCACGCGTACGACAGCGCCGGCGGCCGCGCCCTGGCCGGCGCCATCACCTCGCTGATGACCGGCACCGCCTACCGCCGCGGCGCCGAACTCGCCGGCGTGGTCGGCCCGTACGACGGTTACGCCCGCAACGCGGCCCCGCACCAGCGGGTCATGAAGCAGCACGCCGACGCCTCCCTGGACGCCGTCTCGTACGACGACCTGGACGCCCCGGTCTGGCTGGCCGCGAACAAGACCTGGCAGGACGTGCTGCGGATCGGTGCGCAGAACGGTTTCCGCAACGCCCAGGCCTCGGTGCTCGCCCCGACCGGCACCATCGGCCTGATGATGGACTGCGACACCACCGGCGTCGAGCCCGACCTGGCCCTGGTCAAGTTCAAGAAGCTCGTCGGCGGCGGCTCGATGCAGATCGTCAACGGCACCGTCCCGCGCGCCCTCAAGCGCCTCGGCTACCAGGACGAGCAGGTCGAGGCGATCGTCGCCCACATCGCCGAGCACGGCAACGTGGTGGACGCCCCGGGCCTGAAGCCCGAGCACTACGAGGTGTTCGACTGCGCGATGGGCGAGCGGGTCATCTCGGCCATGGGCCACGTGCGGATGATGGCCGCGATCCAGCCGTGGATCTCGGGCGCCATCTCCAAGACGGTGAACATGCCCGAGAGCGCCACGGTCGAGGAGATCGAGGAGATCTACTTCGAGGCGTGGAAGATGGGCGTCAAGGCGCTCGCCATCTACCGCGACAACTGCAAGGTCGGCCAGCCGCTCTCGGCCAAGAAGAAGGACACCGAGGAGAAGGCCGAGCAGGCCGAGGCCCCCGCCGCGGTCGAGAAGGTCGTCGAGTACCGCCCGGTCCGCAAGCGCCTGCCCAAGGGCCGTCCGGGCATCACGACCTCCTTCACGGTCGGTGGCGCCGAGGGCTACATGACGGCCAACTCCTACCCGGACGACGGTCTGGGCGAGGTCTTCCTGAAGATGTCCAAGCAGGGCTCGACCCTCGCGGGCATGATGGACGCCTTCTCCATCGCCGTCTCGGTCGGCCTCCAGTACGGCGTGCCGCTGGAGACCTACGTCTCGAAGTTCACCAACATGCGCTTCGAGCCGGCCGGCCTGACCGACGACCCGGACGTGCGGATGGCGCAGTCGATCGTGGACTACATCTTCCGCCGCCTGGCGCTCGACTTCCTGCCGTTCGAGACCCGCTCGGCGCTCGGCATCCACTCCGTCGAGGAGCGCCAGCGCCACCTGGAGACGGGCTCGTACGAGCCGCTGGAGGCCGAGGAGATCGACACCGAGTCGCTCGCCCAGTCCGCCCCGGTCGCCGCCAGGCCGGCCACCGTCCCGGCGCCGTCCCCGGCCGCCGAGGCGCCCAAGGCCGCCCCGAAGCAGGCCCACAACTCCACGGAGCTGATGGAGATCCAGCTCGGCCTCAACGCCGACGCGCCGCTCTGCTTCTCCTGCGGCACCAAGATGCGCCGCGCCGGCAGCTGCTACCTGTGCGAGGGCTGCGGCTCCACCAGCGGCTGCAGCTGACGCCGCCCGGCCCGGCGGCCCCGTGGTGACCCCCTGAAGCGGGGCGAGGACCTTCCCGGTCCTCGCCCCGCTTCTTCGCGTCCCCGGGGATGCCGATGTCACGTTCGGGGGTGGTGTCCGGTCGGTGGGGGTGACGGGTTCTGCCGAGAGGGAGTGCTGTGGTGACGGGAACGGTGCTGGTGACCGGGGCGACGGGGACGCTCGGGCGGGAGGTGGCGCGGCTGCTGGTGGCGCGCGGGGTGGCGGTGCGGGGGCTGAGCCGGCGGGTGCGGAGCGGGGGCGACGGGGTCGCGTGGGTGGTCGGGGACCTGGTGAGCGGGGCCGGGACGGCCGAGGCGCTGGCCGGCGTCGACGTGGTGGTGGACTGCGCGACCACGCAGCGGAAGGCGGACCTGGAGGCGGTCGGGACGCTGGTGGCGCGGGCCCGGGAGGCCGGGGTGCGGCACCTGGTGTACGTGTCGATCGTCGGGATCGACCGGGTGCCGATCGGGTACTACCGGACGAAGCTCGCCTGCGAGCGGGTGGTGCGGGAGTCGGGGCTGGGCTGGACGGTGCTCCGGGCGACGCAGTTCCACGACCTGCTGCTGCGGTTCTTCGACGCCTCCGTGAGGCTGCCGCTCTTCCCGGTGCTGAGCGGGGCGGCGGTCCAGCCGGTGGACGTGCGGGAGGTGGCGGAGGCGGTCGCGGACCTGGCGGGGGCGGAGCCCGCCGGCTTCGCCCCGGAGGTGGGCGGCCCGCAGGTGCGCCCGTACCGGGAGCTGGCCGAGGCCTACCTGCGGGCGGCGGGCCGGCGCCGGGTGCTGCTGCCGCTGCGCCTGCCGGGCGCGGCCGGCCGCGCGCTGCGGGAGGGCGGCAACCTGACGCCGGACCGGGCGGTGGGCCGGGGGACCTTCGAGCAGGTGCTGGAGCGCCGCTTCGGCTCGGCGGGCGCAGGCCCGGCGGCCCGCGGGGTGTGAACCGGGGGTTCGGGTGGGCGTCGGGGGTGTCGCTCCGGGACGGGGGTGGCGTGGAGGAAGGAGATGGTCCGTCAACTGGCCGCTTGAGGGCAATGTCTGAATCGATATGATCGGCCGAAAGCGTGAACCGATCAGCCGCCCGGAGACGTTTTGACACGTCCCGGGCGGTCCGTATGCGCCCGACCAGCTGTCGGCGGCCGCAACCGTCGCCGACCCGCCGCCCGCGCCGCCGCCCGCCGACGTTGCCGAGGACCGCACCGATGAGAGAAGCCCCCAGCCCCGACGGCCGATCGGGCCGACGGCCCGCGCCGCGCACCGTCGCCCTGGCCGCGGCCGCCGTCCTGCTGGCGCTGGTCGCCGCGCCGGTCGGCGTCACCCGGGCGCTCGGCTCGCACCAGCCGCTCACCGCCCTCGCGGTGGGGGCCGTCACGGTGCTCTGGCTGATCGCCGTCGGCCTCGCGGCCACCGGCGCCGAGCGCTCCCGCGGGCTGGCCGAGGAGCTGGCTGCGCAGCACGAGGAGACCCGGGCCGCGCTGGTCGTCGCGGGCACGGCCCGGCAGGCCCAGACGGCCGCCGCCGACCGGGCCGCCGCCGCGCTCGCCGAGCGGGACGCCGCCCGCGCCGAGCAGGCCCGTGCCGAGGCGGACGTCACCGCCGCGCACGCCGAGCTGGCCCGGCTGCGGACCGAGCTCGACGCCGAGCGGGCCGCCGCGGAGGCCGAGCGGGCCCGGGCCGGGGCCGAACGCGCCGAGTTGCACCGGATCACCGAGGGCGTGCTGCCCGAGGTGGTGGCGAAGCTGCGCGCGGGCGCGGCCGTGGACAGCGCGCTGGCCGCCCACCGCAAGCACCCCCAGTACGCGCTGCTGCGCGCCGTCGGCGAGGAGATCGGCCGCGGCGAGCGGCTGAGGGCCGCCGCGCTGGCGGTGTGCGCGACCGCGGCCGGGCGGGTCCAGGCGCTGGCCACGAGCATGCACGCCGAGCTGCGCGAGATGCAGCACCGGCACGACGAGGAGGTGCTCGGCGACCTGCTGAGCCTGGACCACTCGACCGCCCAGGCGGGCCGGATGGCCGACAGCATCGCGGTGCTCACCGGTGCCCGCTCCGGCCGCCGCTGGGCCAAGCCGATCGCGGTGGAGTCGGTGCTGCGCGGCGCCCTCGGCCGGATCGGCGCCTACCAGCGGGTGCGGCTGCACAACGCCAGCACCGCGGCCGTCGCCGGGTACGCGGCGGAGGGCGTGATGCACGCGCTGGCCGAACTGCTGGACAACGCCACCAACTTCTCCGCCCCGCCGGCCGAGGTGCACGTCTATGTCGAGGAGGTGCCCGCCGGGCTGGCGGTCACCGTCGAGGACAGCGGGCTGGGCCTGAGCGACAGCTGGCTGCGCCGGGCCGAGCGGGCGGTCTCCGCCGAGCCGCTGGACCTCACCACGCTCTCGGCCGGCACCCGGCTGGGGCTCGCGGTGGTCGGCGTGCTGGCGCGCAAGCACGGGTTGCAGGTCTCCTTCCGGCCGTCGGCGCGCGGCGGCACCGGCGTGGTCGTGCTGATCCCGCAGCAGCTGGTGACCCACCCGGCCCCGGCCACCGCCCCGGCACCCCTCCAGGCGTCCGTCCCGGCCCAGGCGGCACCCGCGGAGGGCGCGCGTCCCGCGCTCGCCTCGGCGCGCCCGGCGCCCGCCTCGCTGCCCCCGGCGCCCGCGGTGCAGCGGACCCCCGTCGGGGCGCCCGTCGGGACGCCCGTCGGGACGCCCGCGGCGGGTGGCACCCGGACCGCCACCGCACCGCCGGCCCTGCCCGCCGCACCTGCCGTACCTGCCGTACCCGCCCGGATGACCGACAGCGGCCTGCCGCAGCGCCGCCGCGGACAGACGCTGGCCACCGCCGCCCCCGCGGCGGAGCGGCCCGCGAAGCCCGCCGGCACCGACGCGGCGCGTGCGGCCGCCCGGTTCGGCGCGTTCCGCCGGGCCGCCGCCCGTCCGGCCGAGGCCGAGCAGCCCTCCGCCGGGGCGCCTGCCACGGGCCCCGCAGGAGCGCCGGCCACGACCTTCGCCGGGGCGCCGGGCCCGGCCCCCGACACCATGCCCGACGCTTCCCCCGTCACCGAGAAGGACACCTGATGAGCAGTGCCACCGACCGCGACCTCGACTGGCTGTTGGAGAACCTGCTGGCGGCGACCCCCGGCACCCGGCACGCCCTGGTCCTGTCCGCCGACGGCCTCAAGCTCTGCCACACCGCCGGGCTGAGCACCGACCAGGCCGACCAGCTGGCCGCCATCGCCTCCGGCCTGCAGAGCCTGGCGCACGGCGCCTCGATCGAGTTCGGCGACGGCAGCGGCGGCGTGCGCCAGTCGATGACCGAGTTCCACGGCGGCATCCTGTGCATCGTGGCGGCGGGCGAGGGCGCGCACCTCGCGGTGGTCACGGACGACGAGGCGGACGTCGGCGTCGTCGGCCACAACATGCACGGCCTGATCGAGCAGATCGGGGTCCACCTCAGCGCGCCCGCCCGGGGGGCGGAAGGCGGGGCCGGGCAGGGGAGCGCGACGATATGAACGCGGGGCCGGTGCTGCCGGGGCGCGACGAGGACCCGGACCGCCTCTACACCATCACCCGGGGACGCAGCCGGGCTCCGGAGAACGCCTTCGACCTGGTGACCCTGATCGTCGCCGAGCGGCAGCCGGTGCCCGGGATGCAGTCGGAGCACGCCCGGATCCTGCGGATGTGCGAGGCCCCGACCGCCGTGGTGGAGGTGGCGGCGGAGCTCGCGCTGCCCGTCTCGGTGGTGAAGATCCTGCTCGGCGACCTGCTGGAGTCCGGGGCGGTCACCGCCCGCCACCCGCGGTTCGCGCCCAACAAGACCCGGCTGCCCGACCTCGACACGCTGAAGCAGGTGCTGCATGGCCTCCGACAGCTCTGACGCCCGGGCCGCGGGCGCCGCTGCCGCCGTCCGGCCGGCCGGCCCGCGCACCCCGCTGCGGGCGACCGCCGACAACGCGCTGAAGATCGTCGTGGTCGGCGGCTTCGGGGTGGGCAAGACCACCCTGGTCGGTTCGGTCAGCGAGATCCGCCCGCTGAACACCGAGGAGGTGATGACCAAGGCGGGCGAGGGCATCGACCCGGCCGGCGCCTGGGGCAAGCGCTCCACCACCGTCGCCTTCGACTTCGGCCGGATCACCCTGTCCGAGCGCCAGGTGCTGTACCTGTTCGGCGCGCCCGGGCAGGAGCGCTTCTGGTTCCTGTGGGACCGGCTGTTCAGCGGTGCGCTGGGCGCCGTCGTCCTGGTGGACACCCGGCGGCTGGAGGAGTCCTGGTACGCCATCGACCGGCTGGAGCACCACGGCACCCCGTTCATCGTGGCCCGCAACAACTTCGGTGAGCCGAGCCACACCCTGGAGCAGGTCCGCGAGGCCCTGGACCTGCCGGCCGAGGTGCCGCTGGTGGACTGCGACGCGCGCGACCGCGAGTCCTGCAAGCAGGTGCTGATCGCCCTGGTCCACCACCTGGCCGCCCTCGCCGGAGCATCCGACGCGATCTACGAGGAGAGCACCCCGTGACCGAGCCCGCCGCCACCCCGCCGCCGGGCTGCCCGGCGCACGCCGGCGCCACGCCGTTGTACGGGCCGCGCTTCCAGACCGACCCGTCCCAGCTCTACCGCGAGCTGCGCGCCGCGCACGGCCCGGTCGCCCCGGTCGAGCTGGCCGGCGGCGTGCCCGCCTGGCTGGTCATCGGCTACCGCGAGCTCCAGCAGGTGACCGGCCGGCCGCAGCTGTTCGGCCGCGACTCCAGCCGCTGGCACGCCTGGGCGACGCTGCCCCCCGACTGGCCGCTGAAGCCGATGATGGCGCCCGTCCCCTCGATCCTCTACGCCGAGGGCGAGGAGCACGTACGGCGCTCGCGCGCGGTCACCGACGCGCTGGCCGGGACCGACCCGTACGAGCTGCGCAAGCACGCCGAGGAGATCGCCGACCGGCTGATCGACGGGTTCGCCGGGCGCGGCGAGGCCGACCTGGTCGCCGAGTACGCGCACCGGATGCCGCTGCTGGTGCTGTGCCGGGTGCTCGGCCTGGACGAGGAGCAGGCGCCGCAGCTGATCACGGCGCTGCTGGCCATGCTGGACGGCGGGCCGGACGCGCCGGCCGGCGCCCAGCGGCTGCTGGAGCTGATGCACGCGCTGGTCGAGGAGAAGGCCGAGCACCCTGGCGCGGACATCGCCTCGCGGATGCTGGCGCACCCGGCCGGGCTGACCCACGACGAGGTGATGCGCGACCTGCGGGTGCTGCTGATCGCCGGCCACCAGCCCAGCTCGTACTGGATCTCCAACGCGCTGCGGCTGATGCTCACCGACGAGCGCTTCGCCGCCTCGCTGGCGGGCGGCCGGCGCAGCATCAGCCAGGCGCTGAACGAGGCGCTCTGGGAGGACACCCCGACCCAGATCTTCGCCGGGCGCTGGGCGGTGCGCGACACCCAGCTGGGCGGTCAGCGCATCGCGGAGGGGGACATGCTCCTGCTCGGCTTCGCCGGGGCCAACGCCGATCCGGCGGTCCGGCAGCCGGACGGCCGCCCGGCGGAGGGCAACCGGGCGCACATGAGCTACTCGTACGGCGAGCACGGCTGCCCGTTCCCGGCGCAGGAGGCGGCGGAGGTGATCGCCACCACCGCGATCGAGGTGCTGCTCGACCGGCTGCCGGACCTCCGGCTGGCGGTGGCCGAGCACGCGCTGGTGTGGCGGCCCTCGGCCTGGGTGCGCGGGCTGGTGGCGCTGCCGGTCTCGTTCACCCCCGGCCAGCCCGCCTGACCCACCACCACCCGCCGTTCGAAGGAGAGTTGTCGATGACCGCTGCCCCGGCCCGAATCGTCCTCGACCCGCTGGCCCGCGACAACGCGGCCGAGGGCGCGCTGCTGCGGGCCGCCGGCCCGGCGGTGCCGGTCGAGCTGCCCGGCGGGGTCGCCGCGTGGGCGGTCACGCAGCACGCCGCCGCGCGCGACCTGCTCACGGACGCCCGGCTGGTGAAGGACCCCGCGCACTGGGCGGCCTACCAGCGCGGCGAGGTCCCGACGACCTGGCCGCTGATCGGCCTGGCGGTGCCCGGCCCGAGCATGGTGACCACCGACGGCGCCGAGCACCGCCGGCTGCGGGCGCTGGTCGCGCAGGCCTTCACCCCGCGCCGGGTGGAGCTGATGCGCCCGCGCGTCGAGGAGACCACCCACGCGCTGCTGGACGCGCTGGCGGCCGGCGAGCCGGTGGTGGACCTCAAGACGGCCTTCGCCTTCCCGCTGCCGATGACGGTGATCTGCTCGCTGCTGGGCGTGCCGGAGTCGGACCACGGCCTGCTGCGCGACCTGTACGAGCGGTTCTTCGGCACCAAGCCGGATCCGGAGGGCATCCAGGCGACCGTCGCCGGGCTGAACGCCTTCGTCAACGGCCTGGTGGCGCAGCGCCGTTCGGCACCCGGCGACGACCTGGCGAGCGCGCTGCTGGCGGCCGACACCGAGGGCGGGGCGCTGACCGACGAGGAGGCGGCGGCCACCCTGAGGGTGATCATCGCGGCCGGCCACGAGACCACGGTGAACCTGATCGGCAACGCGGTGCGGGCCCTGCTGGCCCACCCGGACCAGCTGGAGCTGGTGCGCTCGGGCCGGGTGTCCTGGGACGCGGTGGTGGAGGAGTCGCTCCGCTGGACGCCGCCGACCAGCAACTTCCTCTTCCGGTTCGCCGCCGAGCCGGTCCCGGTCGGCGAGGTGGTGATCCCGGCCGGCGAGGCGGTGCTGGTCTCGTACAACGCGATCGGCCGCGACCCGCTGCAGCACGGGGTGACGGCCGAGGTCTTCGACATCACCCGGGACCCGGCCCGCCACCTCTCCTTCGGCCACGGCCCGCACGTCTGCCCGGGCTCCCCGCTGGCCCGGCTGGAGGCCGGGGTCGCGCTGCCCGCGCTGTTCGAGCGTTTCCCGGGGCTGTCGCTCGCGGTGCCGGACGCGGAGCTGCGGCCGAGCCCCTCGCTGGTGGTGAACAGCCTGTTGGAGCTGCCGGTCCGGCTGTTCTGACCTCACTCCGCGCACGACCGCCCCGGCCGGGTTTCCGGTCGGGGGCAGTCGCGCACCTTGGCGCGGGCCGACGGCTGCGTTAACGTCTTCGATCAGTTCGGCCGCCCGTCCCGCTGCTCCCAGCGGTCCCATCTCCGGTACAGCGCAATGTCGTTCAGTCCACCGTCGGCAGCACGCCCTGGCGAGGAGAACCGCATTGACCCCCAACCCGACCGCACCGTGCGAGAGCCACCGCCGACGCCTGACCGCCGTGCCCGTCCTGGTGGCGGCACTGGCGCTGACCGCGGCCTGCTCCAACAGCTCCGGTGGTTCGGGTGGCGGTGGCGGCGGATCGGCCGCCCCGCTGCCCGGTGACTGCGCCCGGTACCAGCCGTACGCCGGCCACTCGGGCACCACCGTGACGATGTTCGCCTCGATCCTGAGCCCGGAGTCGGACAACCTGGAGAAGTCCTGGGCCGAGTTCAGCAAGTGCACCGGCATCAGGATCAGCTACGAGGGCTCGAACGACTTCGAGTCCCAGCTGCCGGTGCGGGTCTCCGGCGGCAATGCCCCGGACTTCGCGATCATCCCGCAGCCGGGCCTGCTGGCGCAGATGGTGAAGAGCGGCAAGGTGGTGAAGCCGCCCGCCCAGACCGTCGCCAACCAGGACAGGTGGAGCCCGATCTGGAAGACCTACGGCTCGGTCAACGGCACCTTCTACGCGGCCCCGATGAGCGCCAACATGAAGTCGCTGGTCTGGTACTCGCCGAAGGCCTTCACGGCGGCCGGCTACGAGGTGCCCAAGACCTGGGCCGACCTGATGGCGCTCAGCGACCGGATCGCCAAGGCGGGCGGTGCCAAGCCGTGGTGCGGCGGCATCGCCTCGGGCACGGCCACCGGCTGGCCGGCCACCGACTGGCTGGAGGAGGTGGTGCTCGGCTCGTACGGCGGCGAGGTGTACGACCAGTGGGTCGGCCACCAGGTGAAGTTCTCCGACCAGAAGATCACCGCCGCGATGAAGACGGTCGCGGACTGGATGCAGAACCCGGCGTGGGTCAACGCGGGCTTCGGTGACGTGAAGTCGATCGCCACCACGACCTTCCAGGACGCGGGCACGCCGATCCTGAGCGGCAAGTGCCTGATGCTCCAGCAGGCCTCCTTCTACGAGGCGCAGTGGCCCAAGGGCACCAAGGTCGGCCCGGACGGGGACGTCTTCGCCTTCCGGCTGCCCGCGGTGAACCCGTCCGTCGCCAGCCCGGTCGAGGGCGGCGGCGAGTTCCTGGCGGCGTTCTCCGGCCGGCCCGAGGTGCAGGCGGTGCAGAACTACCTGTCCAGCTCGGACTGGGCGAGCAGCCGGGTGAGGACCGCGAGCGGCTGGGTCTCGGCCAACCAGGGCGTGGACAAGAGCCTCTACACCGACCCGATCGACAAGCTGTCGGCCGAGGCGCTGACCGACCCGTCGGCGACCTTCCGCTTCGACGGCTCCGACCTGATGCCGGCGGCCGTGGGGTCCGGGCAGGAGTGGAAGTCGCTGACGGCCTGGTTCGCCGAGGGGCAGTCGATCCAGAAGACCGCCGCCGACATCGACGCCGCCTGGCCGCAGTAGGGCGGCGGCCGGCCGGCCGGTGGTGCCTGGTGCCTAGTGCTGGTGCCTGATGCCTGATGCCTGGTCGCCGGTGCCTGGTCGCTGGTGGCCGGCGGCCGTCGTGCCGGGTCGCGCCCGGCACACCCGGGACCACCTGTCGAGGGGGGGGGGGGGGCCCCCCCCCCCCCCCCCCCCCCCCCCACCCCCCCCCCCCCCCCGGGGGGCCGCCCCGGGGGGACGCCCGCGGGCCGGCGCCCCC
>NZ_JBISAI010000028.1:2834-87257 GCF_044391605.1 Kitasatospora sp. NPDC018619 | reverse complement strand
CGGTTACATTCCGAACCCGGAAGCTAAGCCTTACAGCGCCGATGGTACTGCAGGGGGGACCCTGTGGGAGAGTAGGACGCCGCCGAACAATTCTTGTGAAGAACCCCCGGCCGGGGAGACCTGGCCGGGGGTTCTTCGCGTTTCCGGGACTCCGGGAGAGACCTATTCGTCCGCCTCGGAACCGGCACCGGACCCGGAGTCGGACTCGGATTCCGTCCCCGGCTGAGGCTTCTCGGTGGGAGCCTGCCCCTGGGCCTGGGCCGGCTGCTGGGCGTCGGGCTGCGGCACCTGAGACGCCTGGGGTGTCTGGGGCGCTTGGGGAGCCTGCGAGGCCTGGCCCGACGCCTGGTCCGAGGGCCGGTCCGTCGCCTGGACCTGGTCGGCGGGCGCCGCCGCGGCCTCCGCCGTTCCCCAGGCCGGCCGGCTGAGCGACTTGTCCGCGCTGTTGGTGAGGCGGGCGACGCCCGTACCGTCCGGCCGCATGCTGTAGAGGTCGGCGCCCGCGCCCGCGGGCGCCCGGGTGAAGACGATGGACTGCCCGTCGGGGGAGAAGGCCGCCGGGCCGTAGAAGACGTCCGAGGGTGCGGGGGTGAGGGCGCCGATGGCGCTGCCGTCGGGGTGGACGGTGTAGATGCCGCCGCCGGGGGCGTTCTCGGGGCCGGCCGGGTAGGTGGTGAAGACGATCTGGGTGCCGTCGGGGGACCAGTCCGCGCGGTCGCCGGCGCGCAGTTCCCAGGGCGTGAGCTGGCGCAGCCCGGTGCCGTCCGCGCTGACGACGTAGATGGCGCGGCTGTTGGCCGGCTGCCCGGTGGCGCTGGTGCGGTAGTCGAAGGTGAGCTGCTTGCCGTCGGGGGACCAGCTGGGGTTGCTGACCGCCCCGGAGTAGGGCTTGTCGTTGGTGAGGAAGGTGAGTCGCTGGACGTCGGTGCCCTCGGGGCTCATCAGGTAGAGGTCGGAGTACTGGATCTGACGGCTGCCGGACGGGTCCAGGGCACCCCAGGAGCGGCTGAAGGCCACCTGTTTGCCGTCCGGGGAGTAGGCGGGGGCGCGTTCGTCCTCGTTGGCGCAGTCGGCGGTGCCGCTCTCGCAGAGCTGGTTGATCTGGTGCTCGGGGCCGCCGGCGGTGGGGACGGTCCAGAGCCGGGCGCTGCCGCTCTGGGGGTCGGTGCGGTCGAAGGCGATGGTGGTGCCGTCGGGGGACCAGTCCGGGCGGTCGTCGAGGGCGCCGGCCGGCGGTCGGGTGACCTGGTGCTGGCCGGTGCCGTCGGGGACGAGGGTGACGATCGCGGTGCTGGAGTGGGAGGCGTCGATGTAGGCGCGGCTGACGATCAGCCCGTTGTGCACGGTGGCCGCGGGGGTACCGACGGCCGCGCCGACCACGCCGGGAGTCGAGGCGGGTGTCTCGGGCGCGGCGCTCGGGGCCTCGGGCCGGATCTCCGAGAGCGGGATCTCGCCGGGTTCGGCCCCGCAGCCGGTGAGCAGGGTGCCCAGGAGCAGCAGGCCCGCACCGGCCCTCGCGCGGGTGCGGGCCCTGCCCGTGGGTGACTGCCCTGTACCGGTGGTGATCCGTGCCATCTCCGCCTCCGAGCCTCTCGACCGCTCCGACGTGACCCCCGCCGCGGATTCAGGACGAAGGCCCCTGGAAGGAGCTGTCACTGTGTCAGACCGGGGGCACCGGCGGTCCGGCGACACGCGACGGACCGTGCGCGCTCGGCCGCACGGAGTAGGCGGAGCAGAGAGGACGGGGAAGAGGGGGGAGCAGGAGGGGGCCGGGGTCAGCCCCGGGCGGCGCGGCGCTCGGCCTTGGCCAGGGCCTCCGCCTCGTCCTCGGCCTCGGCGACCTCCAGGGTGGGCGCGGTGCCGCCGAGCTGGGCGGGCAGCCACCAGGTGTCGTCCGGGCCGGAGGGCTTGCCGGGGTACTCGCGCTGGGCCTGGTCGAGCATCTCGCTCATGGCCGCGCGCAGCCGCCGGGTCACCATCACGGGCTTGTCGTTCGGTCCGAGGTGAATCGGTTCGCCGATCATGATGGTCACCGGGACGTGCCGCTTGGTGAGGGTCTTCGGCCGGCCCTTGGTCCACAGCTGCTGGGTGCCCCAGAGCACGACGGGCAGCAGCGGGGTACCGGAGTCGGCGGCCATCCGGGCGGCGCCGGTCTTGAACTTCTTGAGCATGAAGGAGCGGCTGATGGTCGCTTCGGGGAACACCCCGACGACCTCGCCGGCCTTGAGGGCGCGCACGGCGGCCTCGTACGCGGGCTGTCCGTCGGTGCGGTCCACCGGGATGTGCTTCATGCCGCGCATCAGCGGGCCGGAGATCCGGTGCTTGAAGACGTCGTCCTTGGCCATGAAGCGGGTCTTGCGCTTCCCGCCGCGGTACGCGCCGAGGCCCGCGAACAGGAAGTCCAGGTAGCTGATGTGGTTGCTGACCAGTACCGCTCCCCCCCTGGCGGGGATGTGTTCGGCGCCCACGATCTTGATCCGCACGTCGAGCGCGCGGAAGGCGGTGAGTGCGGCGCCGATCACCGGCGGGTACACGAACTCTGCCACGGTCAGTCCTGACTTCCACGGGCCGGAGCCCGGTTCGGCGGGTACCCGCTCCGTTGCGCGGGCGGTGCCGACCGGAGTACGACACTCCGCGGCGGTCACGGGTGATTCAGGGAGATGATCCCCCGAACGAGTGCCTGCTGTCACCTGAGGCGTGCGGTCAAGTGAATATTGGCGATGTGATCTCCGTGATGAATTCAGGCGGGAACTTTTCGCCCGCCCGCCTCAGACGCCCGCGGTGAGTCGGCCCTGGGCGCGCCGGACCAGGGGGTAGAGCTCGCAGCCCACGCAGTAGCCGAACGCCGCGTTGACGAACGCGGCGGTGAGGGCGGTCGAGGCGCCCAGGATGCCGAGCCACGTGACGTCGGTGCCGTAGCCGAGCGTGCCGACCGCGGCGAACACCAGCACGACGCCCTGGTCGAAGCGGAGCCTCCGCTCGTCGGCGGTCGCGTCGGGCGGGGCGAGCCGGGGGAGCAGGAGCTCTTGGAACAGCCGGACGTACGGGGCCAGGCGCAGGCCGCCGAACGCGCCGAGGGCGCAGACGAGGGTCTGGCCGGCCAGCAGGGGGAGGCTTCCGGTGCGCAGGACGACGGCCAGGACGGCCGCGGTGAGTGCTGCGGCGAAGCGGGGGCCGCGGGGATCGGTCTGCAACGGGGCTCCGGGGGGTCGCGGCGGGCGGCGGCTGTGGGCTGCGGCGGGGCGGCGGTGCCCCCGTCAGGGCCGTCGGCGGACGGCGGTCCTGGCCGGGTCGGTGACGCGGCAGCGGACCGGCGGCGTCGGGCGTCGGGCGGAGTCCATCGGCCGATCGTACGTGGCCGAGCGTTGGCGGTCGACCGGGTTTCCGGCGCCGCGGACGCTGCCGCAGACTGGAGGGACGGCCCGGGTGGCGGAGTGCGTCGTGGCGCCCCGACGGTGGCCGGTTCCGGCCCGTCGGGGGCCGGGGTCGACGGGAGGACGAGGGTGGGCACCGAGGACCGGGCGGAGGCCGTACGGCTGTCGGAGGCGGAGCTGGGCGGGCCGCTGGGGGCGCGGGCGACGCTGGTGCAGTTCTCGACGGCGTTCTGCCAGCCCTGCCGGGCCACCCGGCGGGTGCTGTCCGAGGTGGCCGGGATGGTCGAGGGCGTCGGGCACGTCGAGGTGGACGCCGAGGAGCGGTTGGAGCTGGTCCGCCGGCTGGACGTCCGGCGGACGCCGACCGTCCTGGTGCTGGACGGCGAGGGCCGGGTGGTGCGCCGGGCGGCGGGGCAGCCGCGCAGGGTGGACGTGATCGCCGCGCTCGGGCACGTGGTGTGAGCAATCCGGCGGCGGGTGTTCCGCCCCGTCGGGTGGAGGAGACCCCGCGCTGGGGCAGGATGGGCACGGGCGGCGGGAGCGGCCGCACGGCATAAGCTACTGGCCAGTAGTGACCACTGCACTACCGGCGAGTATGCTGCCAGGAAGTTCCGGACCGGCACGGGAATCCGCTGCCCGGAGCGGGTGCGTGCCGTGTTCGCGCCCGCTTGCACCGCCGCAGCCGCCGGACGAGACCAGTACAGGAGACAAGGCCGTGAGCTTGAGGATCGTTGTCTGTGTGAAGTACGTGCCGGACGCGACGGGGGACCGTCGTTTCTCGGACGACCACACCACCGACCGGGAGGGTGTGGACGGCCTCCTGTCGGAGCTGGACGAGTACGGCGTGGAGCAGGCGCTGCGGATCGCGGAGGCGAACGAGGGTGCCGAGGTGACGGTGCTGACGGTGGGGCCGGACGACGCGAAGGACGCGTTGCGCAAGGCGCTGTCGATGGGTGCGGACAAGGCCGTGCACGTGAACGACGAGGACATCCACGGTTCGGATGTGATCGGGACGTCGGCGGTGCTGGCGAAGGCGCTGGAGCGGACCG
The DNA here is from genome assembly GCF_044391605.1 of Kitasatospora sp. NPDC018619. Classification (NCBI taxonomy): domain Bacteria; kingdom Bacillati; phylum Actinomycetota; class Actinomycetes; order Kitasatosporales; family Streptomycetaceae; genus Kitasatospora; species Kitasatospora sp. NPDC018619. The sequence goes on along the minus strand of NZ_JBISAI010000028.1, from coordinate 82,834 downwards.
GGTTCGACCTGGTGATCGGTGGTATGGCGTCGACGGACGGGACGATGGGGGTGCTGCCGGCGCTGCTGGCGGAGCGTCTGGGGGTGCCGCAGGTGACGCTGCTGTCGGAGGTGTCGGTCGAGGGCGGTGTGGTGCGGGGCCGTCGGGACGGTGACGCGGCGACGGAGCTGGTCGAGGCGGAGCTGCCGGCGGTGGTGTCGGTGACGGACCAGTCGGGTGAGGCCCGGTACCCGTCGTTCAAGGGGATCATGGCGGCGAAGAAGAAGCCGGTGCAGTCGCTGGACCTGGACGACCTGGGGATCGGGGCGGACGAGGTCGGTCTGGCGGGTTCGTGGACGGCGGTGGAGTCGGTGGCGGCGCGTCCGGCGCGGACCGCGGGCACGGTCGTCAAGGACGAGGGCGAGGGCGGCAAGGCGCTCGCGGGCTTCCTCGCCGACCAGAAGTTCATCTAGTCCCACCCCGTTCGCGCACCCAACGATCGATCAGGAGCAACGAATCATGGCTGAGATCCTGGTTCTGGTGGACCACGCCGACGGTGCGGTCCGCAAGCCGGCCCTGGAGCTGCTGACCCTGGCCCGCCGCATCGGCGAGCCGTCCGCCGTCGTCCTCGGCGCCGGTGAGGCGGCGGCCGGCATCGCGGCGAAGGCCGGCGAGTACGGCGCGGCGAAGGTGTACGTCGCGGACGGCGCCGAGTTCGCCGACCGGCTGGTCGTCCCGAAGGTGGACGCGCTGGCGCAGATCGCCAAGGCCAACGACGTGGCCGCGGTGCTGGTGACGTCCTCGGGCGAGGGCAAGGAGGTCGCCGCCCGGGTCGCGCTGCGGATCGGCTCCGGCATCATCACCGACGCCGTCGACCTGGAGGCCGGCGACGGCGGCCCGGTCGCCACCCAGTCGGTGTTCGCCGCGTCCTTCCAGGTGAAGTCCAAGGTCACCAAGGGCGCGCCGGTCATCACCGTCAAGCCGAACGCCGTCGCCCCGGAGGCCGCCCCGGCCGCCGGCGCGGTGGAGAACGTGGCCGTGGAGTTCACCGGCAACGCCGCGAGGGTGACCTCGCGCACCCCGCGCGTCTCCTCGGGCCGTCCCGAGCTGACCGAGGCCGCGATCGTGGTCTCCGGCGGCCGCGGGGTCGGTGCCGCCGAGGGCTTCGGCGTGGTCGAGGAGCTCGCGGACGCGCTCGGCGCGGCCGTCGGCGCCTCGCGCGCCGCCGTGGACGCCGGCTGGTACCCGCACAGCAGCCAGGTCGGCCAGACCGGCAAGCAGGTGTCCCCGCAGCTCTACATCGCGGCGGGCATCTCGGGCGCCATCCAGCACCGGGCCGGCATGCAGACCTCGAAGACCATCGTGGCCGTCAACAAGGATGCGGAGGCCCCGATCTTCGAGCTGGTCGACTACGGCGTGGTGGGCGACCTCTTCCAGGTGCTGCCGCAGCTCACCGCCGAGGTGAAGGCCCGCAAGGCCTGAGCCAAGCCTGAGCCAACCCGAGCCGGCCTGAGCCAAGCCTGGTCCGGGCCGGGACGACAGTGGAGGGCGTGGCGCCGAGTGGTACTCGGTGCCACGCCTTCCGGCGTTCCCGCGCGCCCTCCCCGGGGCGCGGCGGGCGGGACGGCGGCCCGTAGAGTCGGCGCCGAGGCGTGCCGCGGAGGCGGACGCGCGGGGCGAGCGCGCGGCGCACGGGCGCGGCGCGGTGGCACGGAACGAGGCGAGGACGGTGGCATGGCACTGCTGACGGCACTTCAGGGCGGTTTCGGCGACGGGGCGGACGCGCTGCGGATCGACGGGCGCACGCTCTCCCGGGAGGAGCTGCTGGGCGCGGCGACCGCCGTCGCCGACCGGGTGGCCGGCGCCCCGGCGCTCGCCGTGCTCGCCCGGCCCACCGTCGAGACCGTCACCGCCGTGGTGGGCGGCCTGCTGGCGGGCGTCCCGGTGGTGCCGCTGCCGCCCGACTCGGGGCCCAAGGAGCGCGAGCACATCCTGCGCGACTCGGGCGCGGCGCTGCTCGCGCACGCCGTCGGGGAGGTCCTTCCGCCGGACACCTCGGTGCCGGGGCTGCCGGTCGACCCGGCGCGGCGCTCCGCCACCACCCACGCCGAACCGGCCGCCGGGGCGACCGGCTTCGTGCTCTACACCTCGGGCACCACCGGCGCGCCCAAGGGCGTGGTGATCCGGCGCGAGGCGGTCGCCGCCGACCTGGACGCCCTCGCCGCCGCCTGGCAGTGGACCGCCGGGGACACCCTGGTGCACGGCCTGCCGCTGTTCCACGTGCACGGGCTGCTGCTCGGGGTGCTCGGCGCCCTGCGCACCGGCAGCCGGCTGGTGCACACCGGGCGGCCCACCCCGGAGGGGTACGCGACCGCGGGCGGCACCCTGTACTTCGGGGTGCCCACGGTCTGGTCCCGCCTGGCGGCGGACCCGCAGGCGGCGGCCCGGCTCGCCCCGGCCCGGCTGCTGGTCTCCGGCAGCGCGCCGCTGCCCGTCCCGGTGTTCGGGAAGCTGGCGGCGCTCACCGGGCACGCCCCGATCGAGCGGTACGGGATGACCGAGTCGCTGATCACCGTCAGCACCCGGGCGGACGGCGAGCGGCGCCCCGGCAGCGTCGGGCTGCCGGTGGACGGGGTCAGCACCCGGCTGGTCGGCGAGGACGGCGCGCCGGTGCCCGCCGACGGGGAGAGCGTCGGCGAGCTCCAGGTCTGCGGCCCGACGCTGTTCAGCGGCTACCTCAACCGGCCGGACGCGGACGCCGAGGCGTGGACGGCGGACGGCTGGTTCCGCACCGGCGACGTGGCGGTGATCGGGGCGGACGGCTTCCACCGGATCGTCGGCCGCGCCTCGGTGGACCTGATCAAGAGCGGCGGCTACCGGATCGGCGCCGGCGAGGTGGAGGCGGCGCTGCGCGACCACCCGTCCGTCGCCGACGCGGCCGTGGTCGGGGTGCCGGACGAGGACCTCGGACAGGCGATCGTCGCGTACGTCATCGCGGACGGCGCCGTGACGGGGGACCAGCTGACGGCCTTCGTGGCGGAGCGGCTCTCGGTGCACAAGCGGCCGCGCCGGGTCGTCCTGGTGCCCGAACTGCCCAGGAACGCCCTGGGGAAGGTGCTGAAGAAGCAGCTGCTGGCGGAGGCCGGCGGCCGCTGAGGAACGGGCTCCGGACGCCCCCTCGGGTGACGGGCGTTCACCCTGATGCGCCGTCGGCGCTCACCGCCCGTGACCCTTCCATTGGCGCACTCCACTGCGCGCGGTGAGCGGACGCGTGCATAACGTGACACGCAGGCAGAACCGAATACCCGCACGACACGCCGCGGCTTCCGGTCGCAGGACCGGAAGCCGCGGCGTGCCGGACGGGGGCTCCGCCGCCAAGCACGGCCAGTCCTGGCCGGCCACAGCATCCGTTGCAGTCCGCAGCGGTCCGCAGCAGTGAAGGAAGTCAGCACGATGACCACCGTCAACACCGGCGCGCCGGAGGCCGCCGCCGAACCGACCGGGCAGCAGGACGCTGCCGCCGTCCGACCCGCCCGCCCGTCCCGCACCGCGCGGCTCCGTCGGGGGATAGGCATGGTGGCCGTGATCGCGACCGGCGCCGGCGTGATCGGCCTGGGCACCGGCGTCAGCCCCGCGGCCGCCGAGCCCGCCCCGGCGCACGCCGGGTGGGACGGCTCCCGGTACTGGTTCAAGAACAGCCAGGGGCAGTGGCGCTGGACCTCGCACTACGGCGTGTACGCGGCCCGGACCGGCGGGGGCTCGCCCTCCGCGGCCAAGGCCACCAGGTCCTCAGGGGGGATCACCGAGGGCTGGGACGGCTCGCGCTACTGGTTCCGCAACAGCAAGGGCGAATGGCGCTGGACCTCCCACTACGACGTCTACCTCGACCGCACCGGGCGCGGCTCCTCCTCGGACCAGGCGGGCCCGGGTTACTCCGACGACTCCGTCGCCGAGGACCGGGACGTCGAGACCGCCGTGCAGTTCGCGCTCGCCCAGCTGGGCGTGCCCTTCCGCCACGGCGGCAACGGGCCGGACGGCTACGACTGCTCGGGCCTGGTGCAGCAGTCCTTCCGACGCGGCGGGATCCAGCTGCCGCGGGTGGCGAACGACCAGTTCGCCGCGACGACGCCGATCAGGGCGAGCCAGCTGCGCCGCGGCGACCTGCTGTTCTGGGCGCCGGACGGGACGGCCCGGGGCATCCAGCACGTGGCGATCTACCTGGGTGACAACCGGTACGTCGAGGCCGCGCGCCCCGGCACCAACGTCCGGGTCTCGGGGATCAGCAGCGGCTACTACCCGACGTTCATGGGCCGCCCGTAGCAGGCCGTCCTGCGCCCGTCGGGGTGCCGGGCCGGCCCGGCACCCCGACGGGTGTTCCGCGTGCCGGGGGGCGTTCGGCCTGCCGGGCGGGCCGGGTGCTCCGACGCCGGGTCAGAGGTCGGCCGGGCGGGGCAGCGCGCCGCGGGCGCCGAGGCCGGTGACGGCGAACGCCCCGGCGGCGACGGCGGTGGCGGCCGCGTCCGGCAGCCCGGCGCCGCCGGCCAGTGCGGCGGCGAGGGCGCCGCAGAAGACGTCGCCGGCGCCGGTGGTGTCGACCACCCGGACGGCCGGGGCGGGCAGCCGGACCGGTGGTCCGTCCACGACGACCAGCGCGCCCGCGCCGCCGAGGGTGACCACGGCGCCCTCGCCGCGCGCGGCCAGCGCCAGGGCGGCCTCGTGGACGTCGGCGGCGCCGGTGAGCTGGCGGGCCTCGACGGCGTTCGCGACGACCAGCGGGCGGCGTCCGGTCGCTCCCGGCTCCGGGAGGGGGCCCGCGGGGGCGGTGTTGTGGAGCCAGCGGGTGCCGCCCGAGGGGCCGGCGGCGGGCAGCGCGGCGGCGGTCGCCCGGATGCACTCCGCCGGGACCTCGTTGCTGGTCAGGACCACGTCGACGGGGAGCAGCCGGAGCCGGGCGAGTGCGGCCGTGACCTCCTGCGGGGTGAGCCGGGCATTGGCGCCGGGCAGGACGACGATGCTGTTCTCACCGGCCGGGTCGACCATGACGACCGCCTGGCCGGTGGGTGCGTCCGGGTGGGTGAGCACGGCGCCCGTCTCGACCTGAGCGCCCCTCAGGTCGGCACAGGCCGCCTCGCCCTCCGCGTCCCGCCCGACCTTGGCGACCAGGTGCGTCGCTGCCCCCATCCGGGCTGCCGCCACCGCCTGGTTGGCGCCCTTGCCGCCGAAGCCCCGGGTGGCGGCGGTGGCGAGGACGGTCTCGCCGGGGGAGGGGAGCACGGGGCAGCGGAGGATGCGGTCGGTGTTGACCGAGCCGATGACGACGACCCGGCCGGCGGGGAGCAGCTTCATCGTTCCTCTGTACGCGGCGGGGCGTGGACGGCGCAAGGAGGCGGGCGGAGGCGGTCGGGCGCAGGGTGGGTTCGATCCGGACCGGGGGCGCGCGGAGGGGGCGCAGGGGCGTACAAGAGGGGGCGCGCAAAGCGTGCGAGCGGGGCGTGCACGGCAGGTCGACCCACCGGGCGCCCGGTGTCCCCGCGGTGGTGCGGAGGTGCCGTCGCGAAGTAGACCGATCTGCATATTTCCGTAGGCGGGTGGCTGACCTGGGCACATGCCGCTGTCACGGGGCAGGGCCGGGGCGCGCGGGCGGGCGCGTCGGGGAGGCATGGGGAGCGGTGCGGCGCGGGTACCACCACGGGTGGCGCTGGTTCGACCAACGGGGGCGCTGCCCGGTGCGAACGGTACCGGGGGAAGTCGAGGGCAGGGGACGTTGTGATCGTCTGGGTCAATGGCACATTCGGGGCGGGCAAGACGAGCGCCTGCCGCGAGCTGGTGGAACTGCTGCCCGGGAGCGTGCTCTTCGATCCCGAGCTGGTGGGCTTCGGCCTGCGCCGGATGCTCCCGGCCGACCGGCTGGCGACGGTGTCCGACTTCCAGGACCTGGCGGCCTGGCGCCGGCTAGTCCCCGAGACGGCGGCGGCGCTGCTCGGCGAGGTCGGGGGCCCGCTGGTGGTCCCGATGACGCTGCTGCGGGAGGACTACCGGGACGAGATCTTCGGCGGCCTGGCCTCGCACGGGATCACGGTGCACCACGTCGTCCTGGACCCTGAAGAAACGATCCTGCGCGACCGGATTGCCCGCCGCGAGGAGTGCCCGGGCGATCCGGAGGGCAGCGAGCGGGTCCGCACCTGGTGCCTCGAACACCTGCCCCGCTACCGCGCCGCCCGCCGCTGGCTGGTCGGGGACGCCCGGATGATCGACACCGGCGAGCTCACCCCCCGGGAGACCGCGCACCGGATCGCCGAACTCGTCCGGGTCGGCGCCGCCCGCTGCCCGATCGTGCAGAGCCCGGACCCGACCGGGGACACCGTGGCCTCCGCCGTCCTCTTCTTCGACGAGGAGGACCGGGTCCTGCTGGTCGACCCGGTCTACAAGCCCGACTGGGACTTCCCCGGCGGCGTCGTCGAACGCGGCGAGGCCCCCACCGACGCCGCCCTGCGCGAGACCGCCGAGGAGCTGGGCCTGCGCCTGGACCCGTCCGTGCTGCGCCTGCTCGCCGTCGACTGGGAGCCGCGCACCGGCCCGCGCCGCGGCGGACTGCGGCTGGTGTACGACGGCGGCCTGCTGGACGCGGAGGGCCGGCAGAACCTGCTGCTCCAGCAGGAGGAACTGCGCGGCTGTCGCTTCGTCACCCTGGACGAGGCCGGGGAGCTGCTGCCCCCGGGGCGCTACCGGCGGCTGGCGGCGGCGCTGGACGCGCGGCGCAGCGGCGAGCTGCGGTACCTGGAGGCGGGGAGCCGGGTGGCCGTCGGGCTGGCGAGTACGGCGGACGCGGCGTAGCGCCCGTCGGCGGGGCCCGGGCCGGGGCGCGGTGCGCCGCGCCGCTGTCCGCGGAGGAGGATGGGGGCATGCCGTTCACCCTGAGCCACCCCGCCGCCGTCCTGCCCCTGCTGCGTGCCGCCGGGGCGCGCGGGCCGCTGGTGGCGTCGGCGCTGGTCGCCGGCTCGATGGCGCCGGACGTGCCGTTCTTCGCCGAGTCCCTGCTGCCCGGGGTGTACGGCCACGGCGGGCTGACGCACCGCTGGTGGGCGGTGCCGACGCTGGACGTGGCGATCGCCGGTGCGCTGGTGGGCGGCTGGCACGGGCTGCTGCGCGCCCCGGTGGTGGCGCTGCTGCCCGAGCGCTGGGCGGGCGGCGCCGAGGCCCTGACCGCCCGGCGGTCCGGCGGCGCGCGCGGGGCCGCGGGCGCCGGTACGGGCGCCGCGGCGCCCGGTCGGGCGGCCGGTGGGACGCTCGCCGGGGCCGCCTGGTTCGCGGCCTCGGCGGCGCTCGGCGCGGCCACCCACGTCGGCTGGGACGCCTTCACCCACGGTGGCCGGCTGGGGACGCGGCTGCTGCCCGTACTGGACCGGCCGGTGGTCGGGGTCCCGCTGTACGAGGTGGTGCAGTACGGCAGCTCGGCGCTCGCCCTGGCGCTCCTGGGCGGCTGGGCGGCGCGCGCGGTGCGGGCGGCGCAGCCGGTGCGGCCGGCCGTGCGGCTGGCGCCCCGGGCCCGGCGGGCGGCCGTCGCGGTGCTGGGCGCGGCGACGGCCGCCGGGGTGCTGCACCGGCTGAGCCCGTTGCGGCGGAACCCGGTGCCGGAGGTCTGCTTCGGCGCCGGGGCCGGGCTCGCGGCGGGTGCGGTCGGGTACGCGGTGGTGCTGGCGGCCGCCCGCCGGTTGCGCGGCGGGCGGCCGGACGCCCGCCGGGAGACCCGTCGGGACGCCGTGGCGACGGTCCGTCAGGCGGAGCGCAGCTCCGCGTAGCGGCGCAGGAACAGCGCCTCGGTGAGGGCCATCTTCTCCAGCTCCCGCGGGTCGACGCTCTCGTTGACGGCGTGGATCTGGGTGGTCGGGTCCTCGACGCCGATCAGCACGATCTCGGCGTGCGGGTAGAGCGTGCGCAGCGTGTTGCAGAGGGGGATCGAGCCGCCCTCGCCGGAGGAGACCATCGCGGTGCCGAAGGCCTCGGCCATCGCCTCGCCCATCGCCTCGTACGCCGGGCCGCTGGTGTCGGCGCGGAACGGCGAGCCGTTGCCCTGGCGCTCGACGGTGAGCCGGGCGCCGAGCGGGACCCGGGCCTCCAGGTGGGCGACCAGGGCGTCCTGGGCGGCGGCCGCGTCGGTGCCCGGCGCGACGCGCAGGCTGATCAGGGCCCGGGCGGTGGCCTGGACGGAGGAGGTGGCGCCGACCACCGGCGGGGCGTCGATGCCGAGGACGGTGACGGCCGGGCGGGCCCAGAGGCGGTCCGCGATGGTGCCGGTGCCGGTCAGGGCGACGCCGTCGAGCACCTTGGCGTCGGCGCGGAACTGCTCCTCCGGGTACTGCACGCCGCTCCAGGTCTGGTCGGCGGCCAGACCGGCCACCGCGACGTCGCCGTTCTCGTCGTGCAGCGAGGCCAGCATCCGGACCAGCGACTGGAGCGCGTCCGGGGCGGCGCCGCCGAAGGCCCCGGAGTGCAGGTTGCCGGCCAGCGTGGTGACGGTGGCCTCGACGATCGTCATGCCGCGCAGCGAGGTGGTCACGGTGGGCAGGCCGGGGGCGAAGTTGCCGGTGTCGCCGATGACGATGGCGTCGGCGGCGAGCAGCTCGGGGTGGGCCTCGGCGTAGCGCTCCAGGCCGCCGGTGCCCTGCTCCTCGGAGCCCTCGACGATGATCTTCAGGCTGACCGGGTAGGCGTCGCCGTGGACCTGGCGCAGCGCCCGCAGCGCCGTCAGGTGCATCAGGATGTTGCCCTTGCAGTCGGCCGCGCCGCGCCCGTACCAGCGGCCGTCGCGCTCGGTCAGCTCGAAGGCGGGGCTCAGCCAGGCGGCCTCGTCCAGCGGGGGCTGGACGTCGTAGTGCGAGTAGAGCAGGACGGTCGGCGCGCCCTCGGGTCCGGGCAGCTCGCCGTAGACGGACCGGGTGCCGTCCGGGGTGTCCAGCAGCCGGATGCCGGTCAGCCCCTCGGCGGCGAAGGCGTCGGCGACCCAGCGGGCGGCCTTCTCGCACTCCTCGACCGGGAACTGGCGCGGGTCGGCGACCGACGGGAAGGCGACCAGCTCGGCGAGGTCGGTGCGGGCACGGTCCATCAGGGACCGGACGGCGTCGGCCAGGGGCTGTGACATCGGGGCTCCGGGGTGACGGTCCGCCCTCGGGTGGCGGGCGGAGGAGGCGGGCTGCGGTACCGCCGATCATAGGCTGAACGGAACGGAGGGTTCCGGGGGTGTGCCGCGGACCGGGGGCGGCGCGCTCGTCCGGCCGGGCCGGACGCATAGGATTGCTCGTCGTGACTGACTCCGGAAGCTCCGATTCCCGTAGCCCGCTCGACAGCACGGTCGAGGGCGGTCCGATCGACGACGCGGCCGCGCCGCCGGACGGCGTCTGGGACGTCGTGGTGGTCGGCGCCGGACCGGCCGGCTCCTCGGCCGCGCACGCCGCGGCGGCCCAGGGCCGCCGGGTGCTGCTGCTCGACAAGGCCGAGCACCCCCGCTACAAGACCTGCGGCGGCGGCATCATCGGCCCCTCCCGGGACAGCCTGCCGCCGGGTTTCCGGCTGCCGCTGCAGGACCGGGTGCACGCCGTCACCTTCGCCTACGACGGCCGGTTCACCCGCACCCGGCGCTCCAAGCGGATGCTGTTCGGCCTGGTCAACCGGGACGAGTTCGACCTGCGCCTGGTGCAGGCGGCCAAGCAGGCCGGGGCGGTGCTGGTCACCGGAGTGGCCGTCACCGGCGTCGAGCAGCGCGGCGGCGAGCACCGCACGGCCCTGGTGACGGCCGCCGACGGGCGGACCTTCGAGGCCCGGGCCGTGGTCGGCGCGGACGGCAGCGCGAGCCGGATCGGCCGGCACGTCGGCGTCACCTTCGACCAGATCGACCTCGGCCTGGAGGCGGAGATCCCGGTGCCGGCGCAGGTCGCCGCCGACTGGGCGGGCCGGATCCACCTCGACTGGGGCCCGCTGCCCGGCAGTTACGGCTGGGTGTTCCCGAAGACCGAGACCAGCAGCCTGACCGTCGGCGTCATCTCGGCGCGCGGCGACGGCGAGCGGACCAAGCAGTACCTCGCCGACTACATCCGCCGGCTGGGCCTGTCCGGGTTCGCCCCCCGGGTCGAGTCGGGGCACCTGACCCGCTGCCGGGCCGAGGACTCGCCGCTCTCCCGCGGCCGGGTGCTGGTCGCCGGGGACGCGGCCGGGCTGCTGGAGCCGTGGACCCGCGAGGGCATCTCGTACGCGCTGCGCTCCGGACGGCTGGCCGGCGAGTGGGCGGTGAAGGTCGCCGAGGCGGGCGACGCGACGGCGGTGCGGCGCGAGGCGCTGAACTACGCGTTCGCGGTCAAGGCCGGGCTCGGCGTGGAGATGCGCGCGGGCAAGCAGCTGCTGGGCGCCTTCGAGCGGCGGCCGTACCTGTTCCACGCGGCGGTCAGCCTGGTGCCGGCGGCCTGGCGGGCCTTCGCCGGGACCACCCAGGGGCGGACCTCCTTCGCCCAGGTGCTGCGGCAGAACCGGGCCGCGCGGCGGCTGACGGCGATGGTGTCGCGGTAGCTGCTCCGGCGCGTGGCGCGTTCGGCGCGGTGCGGGGCCGGCGCCCCTCCCGGTGCGGGAGGGGCGCCGGCCCCGGTGTCGTCCGGGGGCCGGCCGGGTGCCCGGGTGTCGCCCGGTGCTACTTGAGCCCGGTGTCCAGTGCGGTCATCAGGGTGCCGGACGGGGTGTCGCCGGACATCTCCCAGATCATGCCGCCGAGCAGGTTCTTCGACTTGAGGTAGGCGGTCTTCTGCGAGATCGACCAGGCGTCGTCGAAGGACCACCACTGCCCGCCGGCGCCCGTGTAGCCCCACGTCGCAACGGACTTGGGGTCGTGGTAGACCGTGAGCCCGGAGAGGCTGGTGATCAGGTTGTGGTACCCGCGGGTGCCGGCCTCGTCGCTGAACTGGCCCGGTGCGGCGCCGTTCGCAGACTGCCAGGCGCCGTTCGCGCCGCCGTCCGCGACGCTCTGCCAGCCGCGTCCGTAGAACGGGAAGCCGATGGTCAGCTTGCGCGGGTTGACCCCGGCGCCCAGGTACGTCTGGACGGCCGTGTCGATGCTGAAGTGGGTGGGGTAGGGGTCGTTCGCGTCCTGGTAGAGGTTGGAGGCGTGGCCGGTGCGGTTCGGCTCCCAGGAGTTGTCGCTGCCCGAGCCGTGGAAGTCGTAGCCCTGGACGTTGGCGATGTCCAGAGAGGTGAAGATCTTCGAGAGGTCCCAGCCGGCGGCGACCTTCGCCGGGTCGGCCGGGGTGAAGGCGGTGAGCAGCTTGTGGGAGCCGCCCAGGGCGTCCAACTGCTTGCGGAACTCGGCCAGCAGCAGGGTCAGGTTGCCCTTGTCGGCGGCGCTCCAGTGGTTGCCGGGGTGGCCGTCGCCGGAGCCGGGCCACTCCCAGTCGATGTCGAAGCCGTCGAAGATCCCGGCCGCCACGCCGTCGCCGCCGGCGCCGTTGTAGGCGGGCAGGTTGCCCTTGATCCAGGTGTCGACGCAGGACTTGACGAACTTCTGGCGGGACGCGTCGGTGGCGGCGACGTCCGAGAAGTACTTGGAGTAGGTCCAGCCGCCGAGCGACACGACCACCTTCAGCTTCGGGTACTTGGCCTTGAGCTTCTTCAACTGGTTGAGGTTGCCGCGGAGTTTGCCCCAGCCGTCGTCGGCCACCCCGTCCACCGACTGGTCGGCGCTCATCGCCCGGCCGTAGTCCGCGTCGGCGTCACCGGCACCGGTGCCCTGGTCCGGGTCCTCCGGGTTGCCGGTGGTGCCCTTGGTGACGCCCGCCTGGCAGGTCAGGTTGACCGGATCGATGTTCTCGAAGGCGTAGTTGATGACGTCCAGCTTGGCGGCGGCGCCCGAGGTGTCCAGGTTCTTGACGAAGTACTGGCGGCCGTAGATGCCCCACTGGACGAAGTAGCCGACCCGCGCGTACTTCCCGGCGCCGACCAGGTCCGCGGTGGTCACCGGGAGCGGGGCGGAGGCGGGCGAGGCGTTGTCGGCGGCGTCCCGGGCCTTCACGGTGAAGGTGTAGGCGGTGGACGGCGAGAGGCTGCCGACGGTCGTGCCGAGCGTGCTGCCGGTGACCGTGGCTACCAGGGCGCCGCCCTGGTAGACGTCGTACGCGGCGACCCGGACGTTGTCGGTGGCGGCGTTCCAGGCGAGCGTCACGTCGGTCGAACCGACCGCCGTGGCCCGCAGGCCGCTCGGCGCGGTGGGCGGCGAGGTGTCGGTGGACGGGTCGAAGGTGGACGCGGTGACGCCCGCGCTGAGCGGGCCGGTGTTGCCGCGGCTGTCCTTGGCGCGGACGGTCAGGGTGTACGAGGTGGCCGGGGTGAGGCCGGTGACCAGCGCGCTGGTGGACGGGCTGGAGGCGAGTACGGTGGCGCCGCTCAGCACGTCGTAGCCGACGACCGGGAAGTCCCCGCCGGTGGCGGCCGGCCAGCTCAGCGCCAGCGTGTGCGCGGTGGACTCGGTGACGGTCGGGGTGCCCGGCGCGGACGGCGGGACGTCCGCGGTGCCGTCGCACTTGTCGCCGTTGATGCGGCAGTTGAGCGGCGTGGAGACCGGGCCGTTGCCGACGAACCAGAAGCTGTACGGCTCGGTGGTGGCGTGGGCGTTGACGGTGGAGTTGTAGAACGCCGCGGTGGCGGTGACGTGCCGGCCGTTGACGGTCGCGGTCCCGTTGTAGCTGTTGCCGATGGTGACGCCGGTCGGGAGGTCGAACTCCAGGGTCCAGCCGCTCACCGCGGTCGCGTTGTCGTTGTGGACGATGTAGGTGCCCTGCCACCAGGAGCCGTTGTCGGCCGTGGTGAAGGTGGCGGTGAGCTTCCCGGCGGCGTTCGCCGGGGCGGCCAGCGCGGTGAGCGCGGCGAGGGGGAGGAGCAGGGCGGAGAGCAGCGCCAGCAGTCTGCTGCGCACGCGCGGGCGCCCGGCCCGGGATCGAGCGGACATGGTTCTCCCTGTGGCTGTGGGGGTTGAACAGGGGGACGTAGAACCTTGGTTGATCCGTGTGCGATCGATGCCTGTGCCGTGGGGAGGCAAGGCATGGGAACTGTAGGAGGACTGGACCAATGCGTCAACAGGTCTGTACCACTGGGGAGTTGTTCCCGGTGTTCCCCGCTGCTCCCCGCTGCTCCCCGCTGCTCTGCGCTGCTTCCCGCTGCTGCTCCCCGCCGCTCCCGCGTGTGCGTGCTACTCCCGGACGACCGCCAGCGCCTCGATCTCGATCAGCACGTCGGGCCGGAACAGCGCGGCCACCTGCACGGCGGAGGAGGCGGGCGGCGGAACATCGCCCAGGTACTCGTCGCGGATCTCGCGGATGACGGGGAGGTCGGCGATGTCGGTCACGAAGTAGGTGAACTTCACGACGTCCCCGAAGCCGGCCCCGGCGGCGGCCAGGCAGCGACGCAGGTTCTCGAAGACCTGCCGGGCCTGGGCCTTCGGGTCCCCCGCGCCGACCAGGTCCCGGTTCTCGTCGAGGGCGACCTGGCCGGACACCTGGACCAGTCGGCCGCTTGCGGTGACGACCTGGGTGTAGCCGGTGCCGGGCGCGACTCCGGGCGGCTCGGTGATGTGGGTGAGGTGAGAGGTGGTCATGGGACGGATCCTGATCCATGATCCGTCGGGTCTGCAAGCCCGGCTCGGCCTCGGCCTCGGGGGCGGCCCCGGGTTCGGCCTTGGGTGCGGCCCTGGTCGGCCTTGGTGTGGCTTCGGTTTCGGTTTCGGGTTCGGCCACGACCCGGTCCGGGGCCCGCTCCGGTTCGCTCTGGCCGAGGGGCGGGTGGGCGTGCCAGAGTCGTCCGGGCGTCGTCCGGGGACCTCCCGGGCCGCACCCGCAGTCCGACCCACCCTCAGCCGGAAAGCAGGACCGCCGATGACCAGCGCAGAGCCCCTCGTCCGCGTCAGCACCGCCGACGCCGTCACCACGCTCACCCTCGACTCGCCGCACAACCGCAACGCGCTCTCCACCCGGCTGATGGCCGAGCTGCACGCCGGACTGGCGTCGGCCGCGGCCGACCCGGAGGTCCGCGCGGTCGTGCTCGGGCACACCGGCAAGGTGTTCTGCGCGGGCGCGGACCTCTCCGAGGCGACCGGCGCGGACCCGACGGTGGGCCCGCGCGGGCTGGTCGAGCTCCAGCGGGCGATCGTGGACTGCGCCAAGCCGGTGATCGCCGTCGTCGACGGGCACGCCCGGGCCGGCGGCCTCGGACTCATCGGTGCGGCGGACCTCGCCGTCGCCGGACCGGCCTCGACCTTCGCCTTCACCGAGGTGCGGCTCGGTCTCGCGCCCGCCGTCATCTCGCTGCCGCTGCGCCCGAAGCTGGACCCGCGGGCGGCCTCCCGCTACTACCTCACCGGCGAGGTCTTCGACGCCGCCGAGGCCGCTCGGATCGGGCTGGTCACCAGCGCCGCCGACTCCGCCGAGTCCACCGGCGTGGTGCTGAAGGGCCTGCTGGACGCGCTGCGCCTGGGCTCCCCGCAGGGCCTGGCGGAATCGAAGCGACTGGCCAACGCCGAGGTCGTGCGCTCCTTCGAGCGGGACGCGGACGAGCTGGTGGAGCTGTCGGCGCGGCTCTTCGGGTCGGCGGAGGCGCAGGAGGGGATGCGCTCCTTCCTGGAGAAGCGGCCCGCGCGCTGGGTGCGCTGACGGCTGGCCCCGGGCCGGCCTGCGCTGCGCCGCGCCCGGGGTACAAGCAGTCGCGATCGCCTGGGGAACGGCCGTCGCGAGATCAGATCGCGGCGGCCCGCCAGAGGTCGAGCAGGCCCTCGTCGCCGACCGCCCGGACCTTCCCGGCCGGCCCGGCGGGTAGCCGGTTCCACAGCAGCAGGTAGAGCTCCTCGGCGGGGCCGGAGAGGGTCAGGTCGGCCGGCTCGGGGCCCTCGCCGGCGGTGACGGCCGGCGGCTCCCGGGTGATGGTCAGGTGCCAGGAGCCGGCGCCGTCGGTGGCCCGGACCCGGAGGGTGCGCGGCCGGTCGCTGCGCAGCTTGGACCGGCTGCCGGCCATGAGGCCGCGCAGCAGCTCGTCGATGCCGTCGAGGGCGAGCGCGGTGTCCACGACCGGGCCGGGCGCGCCGGCCGCCGCGTCCGCGTCGTGGCGGTGGACGGCGGTCTCGTGGGCCTGGCGCCGGGCCCAGAACGCCAGCGGGCTGGGCGCGGGCAGGAAGGTCCAGCACTGCACGTCGGCGGGTGCCGAGCTGAGCACGTCCACCAGGGCGCCGTGGCCCTCGCGGTACCAGTCGAGCAGGCCGGCGTCGGAGGGCTTCGGCCCGATGGCGGCCTCCGCGTCGGCGCCGTCCAGCGGTGCCCGCAGGCCCCGGGAGGGGAAGGCGGCGGCCCAGCGGTGGACGGACCCGACGTGCCGCAGCAGGTCCGCCAGCCGCCACCCCGGGCAGGTCGGTACGGGGGCGGACAGGCCGGTGCGGGCCGCGGCCTCGGCGAGTCGGGTGCCCTCGCGGCGCAGGGCGTCGATGTGCTCGGTGGTCTCCATGGGACGGAGTCTTCCACCGTGGCCCGCCGCCGACCGCGGGTTTCGGACGTTCCTTCGAGCGGCTCCCGGTGGACGGGCGGATGCTACGGGTCGGTAACGTGAGCGCATGCCGATAAACCGTTCCCTCGTCTCAGCCGTCCGGACCGGTGGTCGCCGTGCCGCCGGACGCCTCGTCCACCGGGGGTGGCGCTGGGTGCAGCGGACCGGCGCGGTCACCAACCGCAACCCCGGTCCGTACCGGTTCGGCGAGCTGGGGGACGGCACGACGCTCAGCTTCCCGCTCGGTGCGGTGTTCAACGAGCGGTGGATCACCATCGGGCCGTTCTCGATCATCGGCGAGCGGGTCACCGTCAGCGCCGGGTTCCTGCCCGGGCTCGACCTCGGGCCGGAGCCGATCGTGCGGATCGGGGGCGGCTGCGTGATCGGCCGGGACAGCCACATCGTCGGCCACCAGTCGATCGTCATCGGCGACGACGTGTGGACCGGGCCGGGCGTGTACATCAGCGACCAGGCGCACGAGTACCGGGACACCGAGCTGCCGATCGGCAAGCAGTGGCCGCGCAACGAACCGGTGGAGATCGGCGCGGGCAGCTGGATCGGTACCGGGGCGGTGATCCTGCCGGGGGCGCGGATCGGCCGCAACGTGGTGGTCGCGGCGGGCGCCGTGGTGCGCGGCGAGGTGCCCGACCACAGCGTGGTCGCCGGGGCCCCGGCGAAGGTGGTGCGCCGCTGGACCGAGGAGCAGGGCTGGCAGCCGCCGCTGCGCCACGACGCTCCGCAGCCGGTGCCGGACGGCGTGACCGCGGAGCAGCTGCGTGCCCTGGTCGGCTGGGACCTGCGGCTGCCGGGGGAGCGGGACTGACTTCGCGCCCCGGGGGCGGGGTGCCTTCCGCCGGCCGGGGCCCTCGGGGTGAACTACCCGGTGAGGGAGGCCTGTTCGGCCGTCCGGGCGGCGATGGCGGCGGTGATCCGCGGGACGTCGGCGGGGCGAGCCGGATCCAGGCCGGTCAGCGCGGCGATCCGGCGCAGCCGGTAGTCGACGGTGTTCGGGTGCAGGTGCAGGGCGCTCGCGGTGTGCCGACGGTTCAGACCTCCGGCCAGGTGGGTCTGGAGGGTGATGAGCAACTCCCCGGCGTCGTCGAGCGGTTCGAGCAGCGCGGCGAGCCGGGCGCGGGCCCGGCTGGGCCGGGTGAGCTGGTACTCCAGCAGGATGTCGTCCAGCCGGTGGAGCCCCGGTGCCCGGCCGAAGGCCCGTGCCACGTCCAGGACTTCGCAGGCGAGCGCGGCCGCACCGGGCACCTCGGCAGGGGCGGCCGAGGCGGCGCCGGCCAGGGCAGGCGCACCGGCCGCCCGGGCGGCCGCGGCGAGGGTGGCGGCGAGCAGCGGCCAGGGCGCCTCCTCGGCGTCGGCCTCGCCCGGGGCGGGTGACGCCCCGAACGGGACGAGCACCAGGCCGCCGGTGGGAGTGAGCGCGGAGAGCGCCGACTGCCTGGTGCGGTGGTCGAGTTCGGCCTCGAAGCGGCGGAGCTTGCGGAGGGCGGCGATGCCCCGGTCGACACCGGGCGAGTGCTCGTCGGGGTGGTCGGCGAGGGACAGGCAGAGCACGGCGTACCCGGTGGGCAATCGGAGCCCGGCGCGGTCGGCGGCCTCCTCGGCCGGGGCGCCCGCGAGCAGGGCGCCGAGCAGGGAGTGCCGGGCCGGGCCCCGTCGGCCGACGGCGGGGTGCCGGCCGTCCAGGTAGCCCGCCCCGGCGGCGGTGGCGGCCTGGCGGAGCTGTTCGAGCAGCAGGCGGTTGAGGGTGAGCAGGGCGGCGGCGTCGCCGCCCCGGGCGTGCCGGGTGGCGAACTCCCAGCAGACCTCCAGGCCGAGGTGGTGGGCGAGCAGGACCGCGTCCAGCGGCAGGCCCTCCTCGGCGCGTCGGGCGGCGGACTCCCGGACGGCGGTGAACTCCTCGGCAGGGGTGGGGAGTCCGGTCCGCACGGTGTGGGCGAGTGCACGGATGCGGCACTCGATGTCCCGGGTCAGTTCGCCGGTGAGCTGCTCGCGCGGCAGCCGGCGGTAGACCGGGACCCGTTCCAGCAGGGCGGCGACCACGGCCTCGGCCAGCTCCCGTGCGCCGCCGAGGAGTCGTTGGTCGGCCGGGATCCCGCCGATCACCGGGACGCGCCAGCCGGGCGCCCGGTCGGCGGTGTGCGGGGGTGTGCAGTGGGGTGCGTTGTGACCGGTCACAGAGAACACCGTCCAGGTCTGGGGAACGCCCAAGGGCCGGGCCGGAGGGGCGACCGCATGATGGATCCCTCGGGTTACCTGTTGGTAACAAACTTCCGCTGTGGAGGCAACGGTTGAGAACCCCACTTCTCCGCTTCCCCCCGACTCCGGCTCGCGGCAGGGCCGGTGGCGCGCTGGGCGCACTGCTGCTGGCGGGGGCGCTGCTGGTCGGCGCGACGGCCGCGCCGGCGCGTGCCGCCGGGCCGGCGTCGGCCGCGTCGGTCGCGTCGGCCGTCTCGGCTGACTCGGTTGGTACGGCTGCTTCGGCTGCTTCGGCTGCCGAACTGCCGCCGGACGGTGACACGGTGGCCTCGCCGCCCGGCGCCAACGACTGGGCCTGCCGCCCGAGTGCGGCGCGCCCCGACCCGGTGGTCCTGGTGCACGGGACCTTCGCCAACCGGTACGAGAACTGGTTGGCGCTCTCCCCGCTGCTGAAGAGCCTCGGCTACTGCGTCTTCGCCCTCGACTACGGGACCGTCCCCGGGGTCACCTCCAGCGGCAGCGGCCTGCTGCTGCCGATCGGCGGCCTCAAGCCCGTACCGGAGTCGGCGGCCCAACTCGACCGGTTCGTGGACCTGGTGCGGACCGCGACCGGCGCCGCCAAGGTCGACATCGTCGGGCACTCGCAGGGCGGCATGCTGCCCAACTACTACCTCAAGTTCCTCGGCGGAGGGCCCAAGGTCGGCGCACTGGTCGGGCTGGCGCCCTCCAACCACGGGACGACGCTGGACGGGATCGTGAACTTGGCGCCGTACTTCCCGGGGGTCGCGGACCTGATCTACACGGTCTGCCAGGCCTGCCGGGACCAGGCGGTGGGCTCCGACTTCAACAGGCTGATGGCCTCGCGGCCGGACACCGTGCCGGGCGTGCGGTACACCGTGGTCTCGACGGTCCTCGACGAGGTCGTCACCCCGTGGCGGACCCAGTTCCTGAGCGGCCCGGACGTGGACAACCAGGTCGTGCAGGAGCACTGCCCGGTCTCGCTGGTGGAGCACGTCGGGATCGCGTTCTCACCGACGGCGCTGCACCTGGTGACCAACGCGCTGGACCCGGCGCACGCCACGCCCGTGCTCTGCGGGTGAGGCGGGAGCGCCGGCCGGTGGCCCGCGTGCGGGCCGTCAGCGCGTGGTGCGGAAGGTGCGGAAGGTGACGACGGCGGTGGTGCCGTTCGGGTGCAGCGCGTACGTGCCCGGGGCGTCGAGCAACGCGGCGTCGTAGCGGGCGAGTTCGGCGTCGTGGGCGCTGTCGCTGTCGCCGTCGGCGGTGGCGGTGGCGGCGGTGCCGGAGAGGCAGACCAGGAGGACGGTGTGCCCGTCCGGCACGCCGACGGTGGTGTCCGTGGTGGCCAGGTCGACCGCGGCCTCGACCCGCCCGCGACGCGTCATCACGTTGAAGTCCACCACCGGGCCGGCCAGCAGGCGGCAGTCGGTGGTGGCGTCGCCGGAGAAGGCGAACGGCCGGAAGGGCGCGTCGACCAGCTGCTCGGCGCCGTCGACGGTGAGTGCCATGCCGGCGCCCTCGACCAGGGTGATCACCCGGTCGATCCCGGGGAAGGGGGAGAACGGCCCGGCCGAGGCGACGTCCGCGAGGCTGACCCGCCAGTCGAAGGCGTCCAGTCCGGCCCCGGCCGGGAATCCGGCGACCTCCCTGGTCACCCCGCCCCCGTTGAGCCACGCCGTCGCCGGACGCTCGCTCGCCCGCAGTACCCGGAAGCGTTCGCTGGTCGTCATGGCCCTGCATCCTGTCACATGCGAGATGACGGCTGACGGGGCACAGCCGACAGATCACAGCTGACAGATTTCAGAATCTGTTATCTGTCATCCGTCAGCTGTGATCTGTTCGCCGAAAGCTGTCGCCCGTCAGCCGTCAGCCGTCAGCCGTCACCGTTCCTCCGTCGTCTGCCGCCCCACCGACAACGGCAGGAGCGCCGCCACGGTGGCCGCGAGCGCGACCGTGGTGAGGGCCAGCGGCAGCCCGGCCGCGTCGGCGAGGAAGCCGATCACCACCGGGCCGATCAGCATCCCCCCGTAGCCGAGCGAGGAGGCGAGCGCGACGCCCTGTGGCCCGCCCGCCGCGCCGGCCCGGGCGATGGCGAGCGGGAAGAGGTTGGCCAGGCCCAGCCCGACCAGCACGAACCCGCAGATTGCCACCGGCACCACCGGCGCCAGGGCGGCGACCAGCATCCCGCCCGCCGCCGTCAGCCCGCCGAGCAGCATCAGCCGGGTCTGTCCGAGCCTGATGGACAGCCAGGTGCCGCCGACCCGCCCGCCCGCCATTGCGAACGCGTACGCGCCGTACCCCGTGGAGGCCACTACGGAGCTCGCCCGGACGTCGTCGGTGAGGTGGAGCGTGGCCCAGTCGGCGACGGCGCCCTCGCCGTACGCGGTGCAGAGCGCCGTGAGGCCGAGCAGCAGGACGAGCAGTCGGGTGCGGTTGCGGGCCACCGTGCCTGCGTCCGCCCTCGCGCTGCCGGACGCCCCCGCGCCGCCGGATGCCCCCGCCGCGTGCCCGGTGCTCCCGGGCACGACCGCTGTCGCCGCCGGGCTGCGCAGCAGGACGACGCCCGCGCCGACGGTGACGGCCATGCCCAGCGCCGCGCTGAGCGTGAGCGCCCACCCGGTGCTCAGCGGGCCGGCGAGCAGTCCGCTGACGCCGGTGCCGGCCAGCCCGCCGAAGCTGTACCCGGCGTGGAAGCTCGGCATCACGGGCCGCCGCAGCTGTGCGACCAGGTCGACGGCCGCGCTGTTCATCGCGACGTTGGCCCCGCCGTACCCCGCCCCGAACAGCAGCAGCACCCCGCCGAGCGCGGTGACCGAGTGGGCGTGCGCGGGCAGCAGTACGGCGAGGCTGAGCAGGACGAGCGAGCCGACGGTCACCGGGCGCGAGCCGTACCGCAGGCAGAGGCGCGCGACCAGCGGCATGGTGAGGACGGCCCCGAAGGACAGGCAGAGCAGGGCGAGCCCGAGGGCGCTGTGCGAGGCGCTGACCTGGCTGCGGACGTCCGGGATGCGGACGACCCAGGCGGCGAAGAGGAAGCCGTCGACGGCGAAGAACGCGGTGAGGGCGACACGTGCGGGGCCCCAGGGGCTGTCGGTCACCGGGGGTGTGCTGCGAGACTGGGAGGAGGGGTGGACCGGCCGGGTGCGGGAACCGATTTTGTTTCGAAGCGACACAAAGTCACAATAGGGGCGTGCAGCTCTCACCATCAAGCCCGAGGCCCGGTACCGGGAACGACTCCGACGCGCAGCGCGACAACCACCGCCGCGCGGCTCCCGACCGCGGGCGGACGCTGCTCGGCCCCGCGCTCGCCCTGATCCACACCGGCCAGACGCCGACCCGCTCGGCGCTCACCCGCGCCCTGGACGTCACCCGGGCCACGGCCGGCGCGGTCACCGCCGAGCTGGAGGCGCTCGGCCTGATCACCGTCGACTCGCGCCCGGCCGGCGGCGGCCGCGGCCGCCCGTCGCACCGGCTCGCGATCGACCCGCACGGCCCGGTCGTGGTCGCCGGGCAGATCCACGCCGACGGACTGAGCGTCACCCTGGCCGGCCTCGGCGGACTGCTCGACCCGCCCGTCCACCTGCCGCTGCCGGCCGCCACCGACCCGGTCCGGATGCTGCGCGCCGTCGCCGTGGCCGGAGCCGAGCTCGCCCGCGCGACCGACCGCCGCTGCCTGGGCGCCGCGCTCGCGCTGCCCAACCCGGTCACCGAGCCGGACGGCACCGCGCTCGCCGCACTGCACTTCGCCTGGCCCAGCGGCACTCCCGTCGCCGACCTGTACGACGTCGAGGTCGGACGCGCCGACCACGGACCGAGGGCGCTGCGCCCGCTGCCCACCGCGATCGCCAACGACGCCAACCTGGCCGCGCTCGCCGAGTACCGCCACGGTGCCGGCCGCGGCGCCCGCCACCTGCTCTTCGTCACCTCCGGCCACCGCGGGGTCGGTGGCGCGCTGGTCATCGACGGGCACCTGCACACCGGCAGCGCCG
Source organism: Kitasatospora sp. NPDC018619 (assembly GCF_044391605.1). Taxonomy (NCBI): domain Bacteria; kingdom Bacillati; phylum Actinomycetota; class Actinomycetes; order Kitasatosporales; family Streptomycetaceae; genus Kitasatospora; species Kitasatospora sp. NPDC018619. The sequence goes on along the minus strand of NZ_JBISAI010000028.1, from coordinate 61,082 downwards.
GCCTCGCCCTGGAGGTCGGCCACCTCACCGTGGACCCGCAGGGCCGCCCCTGCGTCTGCGGCAACCGGGGCTGCCTGAACTCCGAGACCGACCCCGACGCGCTGTTCGCCGCCGCCGGGCTCACTCCGGAGCCGGGCCGCCCGCTGCTCGACCAGGCGCGCGAGCTGTGCCAGGCGGCCGCCACGGACGGCCGGGCGCGGGCGGCGGTGGAGCACGTCATCGACCGGCTCGGCCTCGGACTGGCGGGCGTCGCCAACATCCTCAACCCGGACCGGGTGGTCCTCAGCGGGTTGCACCTCGACCTGCTGGAGGCCGCGCCGGACCGGCTGCGGTCGGTGGTCGCCGAGCGCAGCCTGTGGGGGCGCAGCGGCCGGGTGCCGATCGTCGGCGCGGAGCTGGCGCACGGCGCGCTCGCGGGTGCGGCCGAGCTGGGCTGGGGGCCGTACCTGGCGGACCCGCAGTCGGTGCCGGTGCTGCCCTGAGGGGCGAGCGCGCCGGTGCTGCCCCGACCGCCGATAAGCGGAAGCTGGCCCTCTGAAAATCGTGACTTATCGTGCCCCCCATACACTCGTAGTGATCAGCGGGGGCCAGCCACGAGGAGACAGCGACCATGAGCACCCAGCCCGGCATCGAGCCGACCGCGGATGTCGACCGCTCCGACCGGGAGTACCGCGCCTGGCTCAAGGAGGCGGTGCGCAAGGTCCAGGCCGACGCCAACCGCTCCGCCGACACCCACCTGCTGCGCTTCCCGCTGCCCGCGCGGTGGGGGATCGACCTCTACCTCAAGGACGAGTCCACCCACCCGACCGGCTCGCTCAAGCACCGCCTGGCCCGCTCGCTCTTCCTCTACGGGCTCTGCAACGGCTGGATCCGGCCCGGCAAGCCGGTGATCGAGGCCTCCAGCGGCTCCACCGCCGTCTCCGAGGCGTACTTCGCCCAGCTCGTCGGGGTGCCGTTCATCGCCGTGATGGCCAAGAGCACCAGCCAGGCCAAGATCGACCTGATCCGCTTCCACGGCGGCGAGTGCCACCTCGTCGAGCGCCCGGACGAGGTGTACGAGGCCTCCGCCCGGCTCGCCGAGGAGACCGGCGGGCACTACATGGACCAGTTCACCTACGCTGAGCGGGCCACCGACTGGCGGGGCAACAACAACATCGCCGAATCGGTCTTCGCCCAGCTGCGCCTGGAGCCGCACCCCGAGCCCGCCTGGATCGTGGCCACCGCCGGGACCGGCGGCACCTCGGCCACCATCGCCCGGTACGTGCACTACATGCAGTTCGACACCAGGATCTGCGTCGCGGACCCGGAGAACTCGTGCTTCTTCGACGGCTGGGTGCGCCACGACCCGGGGGCCCTCTGCGAGAGCGGTTCGCGGATCGAGGGCATCGGGCGGCCGCGGATGGAGCCGAGCTTCGTCCCCGGGGCGATCGACCGGATGATGAAGGTGCCGGACGCCGCGTCGATCGCCGCCGTACGGGTGCTGGAGCAGGTGCTCGGCAAGAAGGCGGGGGCCTCCACCGGGACGGGCCTGTGGAGCGCGCTGCGGATCGTCGCCGAGATGCGGGAGGCCGGGCGGACGGGCAGCGTGGTCGGCCTGATCTGCGATCCCGGGGACCGCTACCTGGACAAGTACTACTCGGACGACTGGCTGGCGGGCGAGCGGATCGACATCGCGCCCTACCGGGCGGCGTTGGAGTCCTTCCTGGCCGGCGGCGCCTGGACGGGCTGAGCGGCCCGGCCGGGGCCGGTCACGCAGACCGGACCGGCCCGGCCGAGTCCGGAAGCGGCAGGCGGGTCCCCGCCGGGATGCTACGGGAGCGGCGGCAGGTCGGCCGGGACGAGCAGCTGGAGCTCCTCGGTGGACGGGTCCGTGAGGTGGGCGATCCGTACCGCGTGCCGCTCGACCATCGTCTCGAAGACCTGCCGCGCGGTGCGCCCGTTGCCGAAGCCGGGGCCGCGCTCCAGCCCGCCGAAGTGCTCCAGCAGCGCCTCCTCCGTCTCCTCGGCGAGCGCGTACTCGTGCTCGGCGCACTGGGCGCGGGCGATCTCCAGCAGCTCGTCCGCCGTGTAGTCGGGGAACCCGATGGTGCGTGAGAAGCGCGAGGAGACACCGGGGTTGGCGGAGAGGAAGCGCTCCATCTCGGCGGTGTAGCCCGCCACGATGACGACCACCTCGTCCCGGTGGTCCTCCATCAGCTTGACCAGGGTGTCGATCGCCTCGCGCCCGAAGTCCCGCGCCCCGTCCTCGGGCGCGAGCGCGTACGCCTCGTCGATGAAGAGCACCCCGCCGCGCGCCCGGTCGAAGGCGGCCGCGGTGCGGATCGCGGTGGAGCCGATGTGCTCGCCGACCAGGTCCACCCGGGCCACCTCGACCAGGTGTCCGCGCTGGAGCACCCCGAGCGAGGCGAGGATCTCGCCGTAGAGCCGGGCGACGGTGGTCTTGCCGGTGCCCGGTGCGCCGGTGAAGACCAGGTGCCGGCGCAGTGAGGGCGCCTTGAGCCCGGCCTGACGGCGGCGCCGGCCGACCGAGATCAGGTCGATCAGCGTGCGCACCTCCTGCTTCACGGTGGCCAGCCCGACCAGTGCGTCCAGCTCGGCGAGCGCCTCCTCGGCCGGCCGGCAGTCCGGGATCGGCGCGATCGCCCCCGAGCCGGACGCGGCCGGCGCCGGTACCGGGACCGCGGCCAGTCGGGCCGTCCGCGGTGCCGGTACGTCGGCGCCCCCGAAGCCCCCCGACCCGCCCCCGAAGCCCCCCGACCCGGCCCCGAAGCCTCCCGACCCGGCCCCGCCGCCCGGCGTGCCGGGAGCGGCCGGCACCGGGGCGGCCCCGACGTCGTCCGAGGTGCACCCCTCGGCGACCGGCCCCGGTTCGGAGAACTCGAACCCGGCCCGCTGGTTGTGCTCGGCCCGGCACCGGGTGAGCTGGGTCCGGCAGCCGTCGATGATGTGGAAGCCGAAGCCCTTGCCCTGGGAGACCCGGCAGTCCTCGAAGGTGCCCCGCCCCTGCGCCGAGACGTACACCCCGGCGTCCGTGCTGGCCCGTACGGTGCAGTCGCGCAGCACCGGGTCGGCGCCCTTGGTGACGATCACGCCGGTGGCCACGTCGGAGATCTCGCAGTCGGTGAGCAGGCCGCCGCTGCCGTGGTCGCGGAACCAGAGCCCGGTGCCCGCCTCCTGCACCCGGCAGGAGGCCAGCGAGACGGTGGCCCCGCCGCTGACCGAGACCGCCGAGCTGCGGATCCGGCTGAACGAGCAGCCCTCGGCGGTGGCCGCGGAGTCGCGGTCGAGGACGAACAGGGCGTCCGGCAGGTCGTGCAGCGAGCAGTCGGTGAGCGTCAGCCGGGCGCCGTCGCTGACCCACAGCGCCGGGTACTCGCCGGTCGAGCCGTGGATCTGAGAGGACTCGGCGACGGCTTCGGTGCCCTGGTCCCAGACCGACAGGGCGCCGCGCCCGAAGTCCCGGACGGTGCTGTGCGCCAGGCTCAGCCGGGCGCGTCCGCGCAGGTCGGCGCCGTTCTCCGGGAGGTCGTGCACCCGGCAGCCGGTGAGCACCAGCTCGGCCTCGCCGTCCAGGGTCAGGCCGTTGCCGGTGACCCGGTGGATCTCGCAGTCGACCAGCCGCCCGCCCGCCTGCGCCTCGGCCTGCACGCCGCTGCCGCGGATCTCGTAGATCTCGCAGCCGGTCAGCTCGGCCGCGCTGCCGGGGTCCGAGAGCAGGACGCCGGCGCCGGAGGCGTGGTGGACGCGGCAGCGGTCCAGGGCCGCGGTGGCGCCGCCGAGGACGGCCAGTCCGGCCTGGCCGGCGGCGGCGACCTCGCAGTCCTCGAAGGCGGCGGCGGTGTCCGCGCCGCGCAGCCGCAGCCCGAGCCCGCCCGGGTTGGCGACCACGCAGCCGCGCAGGGTCGGCCGGGCGCCGCCGGTGACCTCGATCCCGGTGGCCGAGCGGGTCTCGACCCGGCAGCCGCTGAAGGCGGGGGCCGCCTCCGGCCCGGTGACCAGCACGGCCGCGGTGGTGCTGTCGCCGCCCTCGAACACCAGGTCGCGCACGGTGGCGGCAGAGGTCACGGTGAGCGCCACCCCGGAAGGCGGGTCGATCCGGACCGTCCCGGGGCCCTGGGCCGGGACGATCGTCACCGGCTTGTCCAGCAGCACGTTCTCCCGGAAGGTGCCCGGCCGGACGGTCACGGTGTCGCCCGGTTCGGCGGCGGCGAGGGCTTCCGTGAGCGTGTCGTACTCGCCCGCGCGGCGACGCCAGCGGGATGCGCTGTCCTGGGTGACCCGGACCCTGTGCTCAGCCATGACGGTCTGCGTCCCCACCTTCGTCGAGCCGGCGATCAACGGGCCGAACGCGCGGGGATGCGCGGGCCGCCCGCCCACCGTAGCGCGCCCACGTGGGTGGTCCGGCCGCCCGCGGTCGCGCGGACACCGGTAGCACTCAGCGCCGCCACAGGTTCCGACCACTGGTTTCAACGAGCGCACACAGCGGTGGTTCCGTCCGGGACGCGCCGGTTCGGGAGTGCGGCCCGCGTTCGGCGCCGGGCGGCGGGGCGGCGCGCCCTGCCGTCCGGTCGGTGCGGTCGGTGCGGTCGGCGGGAAGCGCCCTTCCTCCGCTGCGCTCAGCGCCCGTCGGCGGGCCAGTGCGCCCCGGCTTCGAGCACCTCGACCTCGTCGCCCAGGCGCAGCGTGCCGAGCGCGTCGCCCTCCACGCCGGCCGGCCGCTCGGGAATCAGGTTCTGCCCGAACGCGGCCTTGCGCAGCAGCCGGTGGTGCCGGGCCAGCGTGCGCAGCGGCTCCTTGCCGCGCCGCTCGCCGGTCTCCTGGTCGGTGGTGGTGACCACGCAGCGGCCGCAGGGCTTGACCACCCTGAAGGTCACCGAGCCGATCCGGATCCGGCTCCAGGTGTCCTCGGCCCACGGCTCGGTGCCGCCGACCACCGCGTTCGGGCGGAAGCGCTCCATCGGCAGGGCCTCGTGGCCCTCCGGGTGCTCGGCGGCGATCAGCTCGTTGAGCCGGTCCAGGGAGGCGGTGGTGGTGAGCAGCAGCGGGAAGCCGTCGGCCATCGAGACCCTGTCCCCGGGGCCGCCGTACTCGGGGTCGACCGGCCGGGCCCGCGGGTCGTCCAGGTGCACCAGGCGGTAGTCGCCGAGGTGTTCGGCGATCCACTCGTGCGCGTCCTTGGCGGCCTCCGCGGCCCGGAAGCGGGTGCCCCAGACCTCGACGTCGGCGAGCGGGGCACCGGCCGTGACGGCGGGGGCGGGCACCTCGATCCGGGAGCCGCCGGGGGCGGTGAGGGTGAGGACGCCGTCCGGCAGCAGCCCGGCCCGGATCTGTCCGAGCGCCGGGTCCTCCCGCTGGCTGACGAAGCGTCCGGTCGGGTCGGCGAGCATCCAGCGGCGGTCTCCGGCCAGGCCCCAGGGGTGGACCACGGCGGTGTCCGGGCTCAGGCGGTACATCGACTTGACGGGGTAGACGTGGAGTCCGGTGAGCTGCATTCCCCCATCCTGCCAGCCCCGCCGCGGCCGACCGCGAAGGCCCCCGGCCCCCGGCGGCCGGCCACCGGCTACGGCGCCCGGACCGTCCCTGCCACCACCCTCCGGAGCGCCCCGGAATCCGCCCCGGATGCGCACGGACCGCCCGGGACGCCGTGGGGGGCGTTCCGGGCGGTCCGTGGATGACCCGTTTCTCCGTTCGCCCGGCGTACGGGGGGCGCCGGGTGGTGCTCAGGTGGTGCGGGTGCGGGCCGCGTGGGGGACGGCCTCGGGGTGCCAGCGGTCAGTAGCCCTGGCCCTGCTGCTGGTAGCCGCCCTGGAACTGGCCGGACTCGCCGTACGGGCCCGGGCGTTGCGGCTGCATCGGGCGGACCGGCGCGACCGGCGCCATCGCCGGGCGCAGCTGGGCGCCGCCGAAGGACTGGTCGCCGCCCTGGCCCTGGAGGCCGGGCCCGCCGGCGCTCTGGCCGCCGAACGACGGCTGGCCGCCGAAGCCCTGCGGGGTGCCGGGCTGGCCCTGGCCGAAACCGTTCGGGCCGCCGGCCGGCTGCGCGCCGAAGGTCTGCTGGCCGCCCTGGGCGCCGATGAAGGTGTTCTGGCCGCCGAAGCTCTGGCCGCCGGTCGGCTGGTAGCCGCTGTTCGAGGCCGGGGTGAAGGCCGGGGCGCCGGGCTGCGGCCGCTGGTACGGCTGGGGGGCGCCGTAGCCGGGGACGGGCGGCTGGGGGGCGGCGTACGCCGGCGCGGGCTGCGCGGGGATGTACGCCGTGGAGGGGCCGGCGGAGGGGCCGCTGCTCGGGCCGGGGCCCAGGGCGAGGCGGGCGGGCGGCAGCGCGGGGAGGTTGCTGCCGGCATTCTCGTACCCGTTGCCGTAGCGGTTCTCGTAGGACGGGCCGAGGCCGGATCCGTAACCGGACGACAGGGCCGGCGGCAGGGCGGCCGGCACGTTGATGGGCGCGATCTGGGGGACGCCGCGCTCAGCCACGAGGCTGTCGTAGATCGGCGTGCCGGAGGAGTAGGACGGAGAGGGGTAGCCGACTCCGTCGTAGGAGCGGGGCGAGGTCATGGGCCATACGGTAAGCCCACAACGCGCCTGCTGAGGAGAGCGGGAGGGGGAGCAGTTCGAGTGTTTACACAGTCTTCGCTCGCACAAAGGTTTCGAAAGTAGGAAAGACGGACATTCCGGCGTCCGGTTCCGGACAACCTTGGCAGCCCGTCAGTGCTCGAACGGCGACCGGACGGAGGCCTCGGTAGGCCTTGGGGTGACCGGCCGGTGGACGGTCGGGGGCCCTGCGGAGAAACTTTTCCCGGACGGGGCGTGCGCGGGCGCATTCGAGCCCCCGCCGAGAGGCCGACGGGGGCTCGTGAATGTTTCGGGAATAAAATTCCCGTCAGGTCTTCGTCAGGTCTCCCGGCGGTCCGTTCAGGCCCGCGACCTGCGCCATCGGCCCGCGGCCGGGCCAGGCGAGGTGTGTCGCCGGGGTGGCGCCGGCGTCAGTGCGACTGGAGCGCCTGGGCCTGCGCGGGCAGGGCCGGCTTGCCGACCTCGGAGGTGCAGAACGAACACCGGGTCGCGGCGGCCGGGATGGAGCTCAGGCACTCCGGGCAGTCGACCTTCGCGGCCGGCGCGGGCTTGGCCGATTCGAAGCGGGCCTGGAGCTTGCCGACCGGCAGCACCACGGCGAAGTAGATCACGGCGGCGGTCAGCACGAAGCCGATGACCGCGTTGACGAAGAGGCCGTACGGGAACCGCGCGCCGGCCACCTCGAAGGTCTTCTGGGAGAAGTCGCCGACGGCGCCGGACGCGACGCCGACCAGCGGGGTGAGGAAGGCACTGACGAACCCGGTGACGACCGCGGTGAAGGCCGCGCCGATCACGATGCCGACCGCGAGGTCCACCACGTTTCCGCGCAGCAGGAAGCTGCGGAATCCCTTGAACACCGGGTGACTCCAAATCCATACGGGGGAGGGGGAGATGGGGGCGGCACGGCGGGTGCCGCCCCCGGCCGGACATCCTGCCGAGCGGGCCCGGCCGAGGTCCAACCGCGTTCACCCGAACCGGGTAACGGCCGGGCCGCCCGCCGTCCGTCGGCCGGGCCGGGCAGGAGCCCTCCGCGTACCGGCCTTTCGCCGGTCGAACGGCCGACCGGGCAGTCGGTCGGGTCGGCCGGACGCCGGCCCCAACTGCGCTGCGGTACCGCGCATGTGACACCGGCACGCACCCGGCCCGGACGGCGCCGACCCGGCGCGACGGGGTGGACCGGAGCGCGGCAGGGGGCGAGGCGGGGCGCACGGCGGTCGTATCCGGCGCACGACGGCGGCCTCGTGGCGCACATCCGGTGTACACGTGCGGGCGGATGGGCCACCACCAGGTTGCGCGAAGGGGATGTACCGGGCGGAGCGCTGTGCCAAGGTCGGTCCATGCCCGACCATTTGTCGGCCGATCCGGCCGGAAGCCGTCCGCGTGTCCTGCACCTGATCAGCGACTCGCGCCGTGGCGGCGCACAGAACTTCGCCCGTGACCTCCACCGGGAACTGAGTCGTCGGGGGCAGTCCTCCGCGCTGTGCGCCCTCGCACCGCACCCGGCCGTCCACTCCGGCCCGGTCGAGGCGGACCGGCACCCCGCGGGCCGGCGTCCCGGACCCGTGAGGCAGGACGCCGGGAGCCCGGACGCCGCGAGCCCGGACGCCGTGAGCCCGGACGCCGGGTCCGGGAACCGGGCCGCCGCCGACTGCTCCGCCGCCTCCGAGCTGCGCGCCGCCGCCGTACTGGGCCCCGGGCGGCTGCACCCGAGCACCCTGCGGGCGCTGCGCTCCGCCGCCCGCACCGCCGACGTGGTGCTCGCCCACGGCTCGGACACCCTGGCCGCCTGCGCGCTCGCCCTGGCCGGGACCCCCACCCCCTTCGTCTACGTGTCGGTCGGCCACCCGCGCTACTGGACCGCCAGCCGGTGGCGCCGGGTGCGCGGGGGTGCGCTGATGCACCGGGCGGCCGCCGTCACCACCCTCACCGACGAGGCGCGCGCCGTCCTGGAGGAGCAGTTCCGGCTCCCCGAGGGCAAGGTGCACGTGATCCCCAACTCTCGTGCGGCCGAGAGCTATCCGCCCGCCGACGGCCGGGACGACCGGCGCGCCGCCCGGCACGCGCTGGGCCTGCCGGCCGACGTGCTGCTGGTCGCCTGGATCGGGGCGATAGCCCCGGAGAAGCGGCTCGACCTGGCCCTCGACGTGCTCGACCGGCTGCCCGACGTCCGGCTCGCCGTCGCCGGGGACGGGCCGCTGCGCGAGACACTGGCCCGCCACCCGGCCGCCGCCCGCGCCCACTTCCTCGGTCCGCTGCCCGACCCGGCCCCGCTCTACCGCGCCGCCGACGCGCTGCTGCTGACGAGCGACAGCGAAGGCGTGCCCGGCGCGCTGATCGAGGCGGCGCTGGCCGGCGTACCGGCCGTGGCCACCGACGTCGGCTGGGTGCGCGAGGTCGTCCGGGACGGGGCGACCGGCGCGCTGGTCGCCCCGGGGGACCCGCTCGCCCTCGCCGAGGCACTGGGCAAGGTGCTCGCGGTCAACCGGGCGGGCCTCGGCGCGGCGGCCCGGGCGCACGCGCTGGAGCACTTCGAGCTGGGAGCGGTGGTGGACGCCTGGCAGCAACTCGTCGACGGGGTGTGGACGTCGGGCGCGCAGGCGGCCCGCTGACGGGGTTCGCCGGGGCCCGCCGCAGGGGACGGCCGGCTTCACCCCCTCGGGTGACCGGACCTGCCCGCGGGTGCGGCCCGGCTACGCCTTCCGGGGGAATCCGGCGCGGCCCGTGCGCAGCAACCGGCCGGTAGCGGAACGTCGTCAGCACACTGCCCCGTGTGAAGAACTCGAAGTCGCTGCTGCGGTCCACCGTCCTGCTCGCCGTCGCCGCCGGGATCGCCGCGTCCCCCGTCCAGGCCGGCGCGGTGAGCCACCATCAAACCCCATCCGAGGGGGCGCAGTTCGTCAAGCTCGACCACCCGCAACCGGTCCGCGAGAGCTCCCGCACCGAGGCGGTCGAGTTCTTCTGGTACGACTGCGGCCACTCCCAGGCGCTCGAACGGCCCCTGGAGGCCTGGGCGGAACGGCACCGTGCCGACGTCGCGCTGCGCCGCATCCCGGCCATCTGGCCCGGCAGCCGGGAGGAGGCCGTGCAGCGCGGCCACGCCCGGATGTACTACGCGCTGGAGCGCCTCGGCCTGGTGGAACGCCTCCAGGCCACCGTCTTCCGCGCCGTGCACAACGAGGGCGTCGACCTCACCACCGAGGCCACCGCCACCGACTGGGCGGCGCGCCAGGGCGTCGATGCCAAGGCGTTCGGCCGGGCCTACCGCTCCTCTGCGGTGACGCGGTCCGTCGACGAGGCCGCCGCGGCCTTCACCCGCTACGGCATCACCGAGCTGCCGACGGTCGTCGTCCAGGGCGAGTACCGCACCTCGCCGACCCAGGCCGGCGGCGTCGAGGCGATGCCCGGGGTACTCGACCGCCTGGTGGAGCAGGAGCGCACGCACCACCGCTGAGGCGGCGCAACCGGCCCTCGCGGGGCCCGGATCGGCTCGCCCACGGTCCCGGTCCGGCAGGAGGACGGGGCGGGGGCGGGGCAGGGGACGGGCGAGCCGACGCCCCGCCCCCGTCCTTCCGCCGCCGCACGGAGTCCCGGTTCAGTCCCGGCGCAGCAGGTACGTGACGAAGCCGAGCGTCCCCCGGTAGCCGTGCAGCCACCCCGTACGGTGCCGGTCCGCGGCCTCCCGGGCGGCCGTCGCGTCCGGGTGCTCCGGGTGGTCCAGGGCCCAGGCGGCCAGCGAGCCCGTCCAGGAGAACTCGTAGTCGTCCCACTCCTGTTCGGTGCTGACGTGCCCGAACACCGGCGTCCAGCCGTCCGCGAGGACCCGGTCGGTGGTCGTCGCCAGATCCGCGAAGTCCTCCCGCGCCGCACCCAGCCCGTCCAGGGCCGCCGGGGACGGCTCGCGCTGCCAGAAGCCCTCGCCGACCAGCAACCGGCCGCCCAGGGCGAGGAGTTCGCGGGCCGCGGCGAGCGTCGGCAGCAGCCCGTCGAAGGCATGGGTGGCGCCGACGCAGAGCACCAGGTCGAAGGGCTCCTTCGCGGTGAACTCCCGGGCGTCCAGGTGGTGCAGGCCGATCCGGCGGACGACGCCGAGCACCGTCGCCGTCTCCCGGGCCCGGGTCAGTGCCGCCGCGTCCAGGTCCACGCCCAGCCCCCGCCAGCCCGGGCCCGCGGTCAGCACCCGGAGCAGCCAGGCGCCCTCGCCGCAGCCGAGGTCCAGTGCCCGGCCCTGATCCGTCCCGGCCATGGCACGGTCCAGCAGCCGGGCCACCGACTCGTCCGCCAGCGGGGCCGCGATCGGGTGGTGGGCGTGGGCGAGGCGGGAGGTCTGCTGACGGTCCATCCGAGCAGTATGGATCGGCGCCGGGCGGCGCGCAGGGGGTTTCTCAGGCCCGGGTGTAGGTCCGCCCCTTCCACGCCGCACCCCGGCCGCGCCAGTGCTGCACCGCCGAGTCCACCGTCATCAGCAGGTACAGCGACGCGGTGAACGGCAGCAGCGCCGCGGCCGCGACCGGCTGACCGTAGTACCGGACCATCGGCAGGTAGGTGCCCGCCATCAGCAGCCACGCGGCCCCGCCCGCCGCCGCCACCGCCGGTGCACCCGCCGCCAGGCCGGCCACCGTCGCCACCGGCGGCACCAGGTACACCAGCGCCAGCCCCAGCACCGTCCCGAGCAGCAGCAGCGGCGAGTGCCCCAGCTGGGCGTACGCGCTGCGCGACACCATCCGCCACAGCTGCTCCAGCCGTGGGTACGGGCGCACGCTGTCGACCTCGCCGGCCAGGCCCAGCCAGGTCCGACCGCCGGTCGACTTCACCGCCCGGGCCAGCGACACGTCATCGATCACCGCGCCCCGGATCGCCGCCACTCCGCCCGCCCGCTCCAGCGCCTCGCGCCGCACCAGTGAGCAGCCGCCGGCCGCGGCCGCGGTGCGGGCGCCCGGACGGTTGCTCCGGCGGAACGGGTACAGCTGGGCGAAGAAGTACACGAAGGCCGGCACGATCAGCCGCTCCCAGCCGGTCTCCACGCGCAGCCGGGCCATCTGCGACACCAGGTCCAGGCGGTTGCTCTCGGCGGCGGACACCAGCTCGGCCAGCGAATCCGGGCCGTGCGCGATGTCGGCGTCCGTCAGCAGCAGGTACTCGGCGTCCGGGCCGGCCAGCTCCACGCCGTGCCGCAGCGCCCACAGCTTGCCGGTCCAGCCCGGCGGCAGCGGGGGAGGGGTGGTGACGGTCAGGTCCAGCCCGTCGATCGTCCGCAGCTCCGCCGCCAGCGCGCCGGTGCCGTCCGAACTGTGGTCGTCCACCACGATCACCCGGGCCCGCCCCGGGTACTTCTGCGCGAGCAGCGTCGGCAGGCTGACCGGGAGCACCGGGGCCTCGTCCCGGGCCGGCACCACGATCGCGGCCTGCGGCCAGCGGACCGGCGGACGACGCGGCGGCAGCCGGACGTCGGTGCGCCAGAACGCGCCGTGGCACAGGGCCAGCCAGAGCCAGACCAGCAGGGAGAACGCGGCGATCCACAGCAGGACGGTCACCTCGGCAGTCTGCCGCAGAACGGGGCCGGGCGGGGGGATCGACTAAAGTCTTGAGCTGTGAAGATCGCACTGATGGACTCCGGAATCGGCCTGCTGGCCGCCGCCGCCGCCCTTCGGAAGCTGCGCCCGGACGTGGATCTGGTGCTCTCTTCCAACCCGGCCTCGATGCCGTGGGGGCCCCGTACGCCGGAAGAGGTCACCGAGCTGGCCCTGGGCTGCTCGCTGGCCGCCGCCGCGCTCGGGCCCGACGCGCTGGTGATCGCCTGCAACACCGCCTCCGTCCACGCGCTCGCCGCCCTGCGAACCGAGCTGGAGCCCGGGCTGCCGGTGGTCGGCACCGTCCCGGCGATCAAGCCCGCCGCGGCGCAGGGCGGCCGGGTCGCCATCTGGGCCACCCCGGCCACCACCGGCAGCGCCTACCAGCGCGGGCTGATCCGGGACTTCGGCGGGTCGGCGGACATCACCGAGGTCGCCTGCCCGGGGCTGGCGGACGCGGTCGAGCACGGCGACGACGAGGCCATCACGGCCGCCATCGCGGACGCGGCGGCCCGAACGCCGGCGGGCACGGACGCCATCGTGCTGGGTTGCACCCACTACGAGCTGGTCGAGGAGCGCATCCGCGCGGCCGTGGCCCCGAACGCCGCTCCGGGGCTCGTGCTGCACGGCTCCGCCGACGCCGTGGCCGCCCAGGCCCTGCGCCGGGTCGCCGACCCCACCCGCACGGGCAACGGCACCCTCACCGTCCTCCACGCCGGCGCCCCCGCCCACCTCCCCCCGGCCGCCGCCCTCTACCCCCAGGGCAACGCCCTCGCCACCCTCATCGGCTGAGCCCGTCCCGGCCCTTCGGCTCCTCGCCTCTCCGCGCATAGACCCGCCCATGCGGCTTCCCGCTGCTGGCGCTGGCGTGCACAGGAAGTCGGCCCCGCCGACTTCTCGCGCAGGAGCTCTGGGCAAGCAGGGCGGTCGGGGCGGACTCTACGCGCATAGATTCGTCCTCTCCATGGCCCTGGGCGCCGACGTGCACAGGAAGTCGGCCCCGCCGACTTCTCGCGCAACAGGCCCAGCAAATGGGCGACGCTCGCACTCCGGTGGCCCTCGCTGGCGCGGGCGCGCAGAGGAAGTCGGCCCCGCCGACTTCTCGCGCAAAGCTTGCTGTGGCCTAGGGACCGGCAGGCTCCGGGTGGCCGCTTCCGGCTGGAGGCTGTAGGTCTCCGCGTGCACGGAGTGGGCGACCCTCGCTTCTCTGGCGCGGGCGTGCGCAGGAAGTCGGCCTGGCCGACTTCTCGTGCAGGGGTGCGTGGGGCTGGGGTGGCCTCTTCGGGCTCGGCCCCGGCCGGCGTCGTGGGCGCGCAGCACCCGTAGCGGGCGGGCTGCGGGGGTGGGTAGCGCGCAGGAAGTCGGCCTGGCCGACTTCTCGTGCAGAGGGGGTGCGTGCGTTGGCGGCGCCCGTTGCCTGGCCCGCCGCGCGCAGGAAGTCGGGCCCGCCGACTTCTTGCGCGGCAGGTATGGCGGGCGATGGCACCCTGGGGCATCTATGCGCATGGACATGCGTACCAAGCCGGGCTGCGCCGGCGCTGATTCCGGGGCGGGAACCGCACGGGAAGTCGGCGAGGCCGACTTTTCGTGCAGGGGGCCGGGCGCTGCTTCCGGGCAGGAATTTCCGGAGGCGTTCCCCCCGCTTGATCGGGGTGCGCCGGAAATCGATTCGGACGCTGCGCGGGAAGTCGGCCGGTCCGACTTCCCGCGCAGCGCCGCCCCGCTCAGGCGACGGCCTGGCGGCGCCAGCGGCGGTAGGCGGGCTCCAGGCCCGACAGGATGGTGTCGAAGCGGCGGGTGCTGGTGGTGGAGTCGACCTGGAGGCGGCTGATCTGGAGGGGATGGGAGGGGAGCCGGGGGCCCAGGCGGTGGTCGGAGAGGAAGCCGAGGCGGTAGCCGAGCTCCTGGAGGACGGCTTCGGCGCGGACGTCGTGGCCGCCGTCCGGATAGGCGAAGGCGATCGGAGGCTCCCCCAGCCAGCGGGTGAGGGCCTCGTGGGCGCCGGTGATCTCGGCGCGCACGGTGTCGTCGTCGCAGCGCCCCAGGCAGGGGTGCCCCTGGGTGTGGTTGCCGATCGCGACGCCGCCGTCCCGCAGGGCCAGCAGGTCGGCCGGGGTCAGCTGCTCCTGGCGGGGCGGCCGGCGGTCGGCGCTGACCCGCAGCTCGTGCAGGCTGCGCCGGCGGTCCGGGTCCGGCATCGCCTTGAGCCGCCGGAGCAGCTGGGACGGGTGTCCGCAGTCGAGCGACCGGGCCCGGCCCCCGTGCCGGGCGAGGAAGTCGGCCTCGTGCCACCAGAACGGCCGCTCGGTGCCGATGAGCTCCGAGATGACGAACGCGGTGGCCGGAATGCCCCGGGCGTCGAGGGCCGGCAGGGCGTGGGTGACCACGCTCCGGTCGGCGTCGTCGAAGGTGACCAGGACGCTCCGGGGCGGCAGCGGCCGCCGCTCGGTCACGGCCTGGAGGACGGCGTCGAGCGAGACGGGCGTGGCGAGCCGCCGGAGCCGGTCGAGCTGGGCGCCGAAGGACCGGTGGTCCGTCACCCCGTGGTACGCGAGCACGGCGAGCCGCTGTGCGGCCATGGCCCGGAACAGCGGCTGGACGGGGGCGAACCGCAGCCATTCGCCCCGGGCGTCCTGCCGGTCGGTGTCGACGGTCGCCCGGTGACGGCCCCCGCCGTCCCGGTGCGCCCCGTACCGGTGCTCGTCGTGCCGGTGCCCGCCGTACGGACGGCCGGTGGGCCGTCCGACGGGCAGGGCCACCGGCACGGGTAGCGTGCGCACGGCGGGTGCGGGCCGGGCGCGGGCCATGGAGATCGATGTACTGGACTGGGACTGCGGCACGGTTCCCCCTCGTTCGCCGAGCGGCGTGGCGGTACCGCCGGAGGACGGAGCCCGGCCTCCGACTCCAGGGGCGGCGGCTCCGCTCCTGGATATTCCTGTTCTCGGTGGGGGGTTCACACCCGTCCCTCGAACGGCTCCTGGATCACTCAATGCCATTGAGACCGCTGCACCGGACGGATGGTTGTACCGGGGGGACGAGGATTTTTCGTGGACTGATTGTGGAGCCGGAATGCCCGCGCTTACACCCCGGGCACGCGTCGCAGCGGTCTCGGCGGGCCGCTGACCAGCCGGTATCCCATGGTCGCGCAGCGTGTTCGAATCTTCACTCCCTGCGGGCTGCCCACCGCCCCGCCCCGGGGTACCTTGGGCTCATGGCAGATGCGGACCGTGACCCCTTCCACCTCCACGGGGCCTCCCGGATGGCTCGCGCGTGCAGCGGCGGCGCCCTGGTCACCCACCAGCTCCCGCTGACCGTGGTCGGCCTGGCCTGCCTGGCACTCGGCATCGTGGTGGCCGTGTTCGTGCCGGACAGTGACGGGCCGGCGTGGGCGATGGCGGTGGCAGGCTGCCTGGCCGCCGGGGTCCTGCTGCTCGGCCGGATCGCCTTCGGCGTGTTCCGCGACCGCCGGCGCGCCGTGCTCTGACGGTGCCCCGGTCGGCGTACCGGCCGGACGGTCGGCGGGTTCCGTCCGGGTGTTGCCCCCACCCGTAACGTCGACCGTTCTCGGAATTCTGAAACGGCTGATCGAGCGGAATTGGTCAGGCCGACTGAATATCGTCCAGTCTGACAATCTTGGACCCACTTCTTTCACCATTTCCGGACGACGGCTCCATCCCGCCCCTACCGTGATGGTGTTCTTCCGGCTCGACGTGCGGTGGAGGGGGAGGGATGGCCGGTAGACCGGACCGCACCGTGGCCGCTTCATGAGGCGCGCCGCGGACCTCGCCCTCGCCGCCCTGGCCGCGGTCGTCGCCCTGCCGCTGGCGCTGCTGATAGCCGTCCTGCTGCGCTGGACCACCGGCGGCCCGGTCCTCCAACGGCAGGTCCGCACCGGCCGGTACGGCCGCGAGTTCCAGGTCCTTCGCTTCCGGGCCGGCGGGGACGGCCGGCTCGCCTCCCTGCTGCGCCGCACCGGCCTGGAGGAGCTGCCCCGGCTCTGGAACGTGGCGCGCGGCGAGATGGGGGTGGTCGGGCCCCGGCCGGCCGACCCCGACCAGGTGGGGCGCTACTCCCGCCGGGAGCGCGGCCGGCTCGCGGTCCGGCCCGGCCTCACCGGCTGGGCCCAGCTGCACGCCGTGCGCCGCGCCCGGACGTCCCGCCCGCTGAGCGGCCCCGAGTGGGCCGAGCTCGACCTCTGGTACGTCGAGCACCGCTCGCTCGGGCTCGACCTGCGCATCCTCGGCCTCACCGTGCTCGCCCTGCTGCGACCCGACTCCGGCGGCGGGCCCGACGCCGGCCGCACGCCCGGCGTCGGCCCGGAGCCGCCCCGCTAGGCTGCCGCCCATGGCCATTCCCTCCTTCCTCGCCGAACTCCGCACCGTCGTCGGAACCCGCCCGCTCTGGCTGAGCGCCGTCGTCGCCGTCGTGCTGGACGACCGCGGCCGGGTGCTGCTCGCCCGCCGGGCCGACGACGGCCGGTGGGCGCCGGTCGGCGGCATCCTCGACCCCGGCGAGCAGCCCGCCGACGGCGTGGTGCGCGAGTGCGAGGAGGAGACGGGGGTGGTGGTCGTCCCGGAGCTGCTGGCCTCCGTCACGGTCTCGCCGCAGGTCACCTACCCGAACGGTGATGTGACGCAGTACCTGGTCCTGACCTTCCGCTGCCGCGCCGTCGGCGGCGAGGCCCGGGTGAACGACGACGAGTCGCTGGACGTCGGCTGGTTCGGGCTGGACGAGCTGCCGCCGATGGTCGAGGCCGAGCACGAGCGGCTGCGCCACGCCCTGGAGTGCGAGGGGCCGGCGGTCTTCACCTGGGAGGGCGTGGAGCGCCGCTGACCCCTGACGCGGCCCCGCTTGCCGGGCCCCGGGCCCGGAACCGCTCAGCCCTTGTGCTGCCGGTAGGCCTCCTCCGCCGCGTCCAGCACCGCGGCCAGGTCCCCGCCGGCCGTGGCGGTCGCGACCGCGGCCACCGCGCCCTCGACGAACGGGGCGTCGGCGAACCGGACCGGGAACGGCAGCCCGTGCTCGTCCGCCTCGGACAGCAGCGCCCGGACGGTGCCGACCGCGCCGCCCAGGTCGGCGAGCACCACCACGCCGTGGCCCTGGTCCACCCGGCGGGTCGCGGCGGCGACCAGGACGGCGCTGAGGCCCGGCCCGTCCGACGGGTCCCCGCCGGTCGCCGCGACCGGAGCGGGGGAGTCGGATCCGGTCAGCTCGAGCGCGAGCGCGCGTACGGCGGTGGCCAGTTCCAGGCTGTGGGAGACCAGGACGATCCCGACCCGCCCGTGCGTGGCGGGCCGGGCGGGCGTCGGCCGGGGCAACGCGGTGGGCGAGGGGGGCGTACGGGGTGCCGGGGGGTGGGCCGAGGGGGCGTCGGAGATGGGGATGACGTCGGCGCGGGTGCCGTCCCGGCGGCTCATCGGCTGCTCCCTTGGGCGGGTGGGGTGGACGGGGTGGACGGGACGGGCGGGCCGTACGGGCGGAGCGTGCGGCCGGACGGGACGGGACGGGAGCGGCCGGACGGCGCCCTGGCAGCACTCTGGCAGCTGCCCGCCGCCCCCGCCGGTCGGGACACGCCTCAACCCGTCCTCCGGCCGCCCCCGTCCCCACCCGGAGGAGCCCGCCCGGAGCCCGCCAGGAGCCCGGCAGCGATCGGGCGGGAGCCCCGCCAGGAGCCCGCCGGACCCCGGGCGCGGTGCGGGCGGGGTCCCGCAGCCTCGTCAACCCGCTGACCGGGGCCGGGCGGTGTGGCTAGGCTGGCCCCGGAACGCCGTCGGGAGGAGATCGGTCAGTGGGATCCAACAGCGGGACGGACACGGAGACGGGTGTGGCACAGCCGGAGCTGGCGCCGAACGGGAAGCCCAAGGTGGACTTCACCGGGGCGGAGTGGCTGTGCAGCAGCCAGGGCGTCGGGGACGTGCAGATCGCCTTCGTGGACGGTTACATCGGCATGCGGGACGGCCGCCAGGAGGACGGCCCGGTCCTGGTCTTCACGCCGGCCGAGTGGCGGGCCTTCGTGCTCGGTGCCCGGGACGGCGAGTTCGACCTCACCTGAGGCTCGCCGGGCCCCGCCGACGCGGGAGCGGACCCCCTGGGAGGGGGTCCGCTCCGTAGGCGACCCTTCGGGTCCGAACATCACAACTGATGATCTATTGAGCGTGCCCCGTCAGAATTTCTGTTGACTGTTAGACAAACGCAGCTCAGAGTAAGAGCACGGGCAGACGCCGTGCCCACCGCCCCCACGCGGCCAGACACGGCGCCTGCTGTGCGGCCCGGCTGTACAGCCAGGCCATCCTCCCAGTCATCCCCTGCGCACCGGGGTGCGTCGGCCGGTCCCGGCCCCGCGAAGGGGCCGGCAGTCGCCGGGAGGTGTGGTGCCGAAGCCGAGAGCGACTCGGATGACGGCACCGGTGCTCGGGACCCGCACGCCCCCACGCGGCGGCGTCCCGAGCAGATCCACGGGAGCGACGGGCCGGGGCCCCGCGGATCTGGCTTGTGATGCATGGAACTGTTGGCTTGTGTGTTTGTGCGGTGTGCGACGACGAAGCTGGGTGCTCGGCGGTTCGGCACGACGGAGTGCACGGTGAGGGAAACGCGTGTAGGGCCGCGTTGCGACATGCCGTCCCCCCGGAGGGTGAAACCCAGAACGGCTGTCGTGCAGAACCGAACGTAGCCCGGACGGTTGCTCAGAGTCAACATTGGTCTCTGAGCGTCGATCTCCCGAGGGTCCCCCGGCGGGGCCCGACCCACCTCGCGAGCGGTGTGTGCCGGACACGTACGATGTTCCCATGTCTTTTCTCCGCCGTCGCTCCGGACAGCCCGCCGGCCCGGACTTCGACGTGCTCGCGATGGACCCGGGCGACTGGCCCGGTGACTTCGGTGCGGCCATGATGACCGGCCCGGACGGCTCCTGCCAGGGAATCTTCCTGCGCTACGACCTGTTCGGCGGCAGAGGTCCGGCGATGTTCATCGGCAACCTCCCCGAGGGGTCGCCCGCCCGGGAGACCGGCGACGAGGTGCCCTTCGAGGTGCGGCAGCTGCTCGCGGCGCTGGAGAACGACGAGCCGGTCGAGTTCGTCTCGGCCGAGGACTTCCCGGTGATGCTCGGGGACGACCTGCTCATCGTGAAGAAGGTCAAGGTCAGCGAGGAGCGGGTGTTCTGCTCCCAGTTCGGCCGCAGCGACGGCGTCCTGGTCACCGTGGCCTCCTGGGACCGACCGATTTCGGACGACCTGTACCAGCTGCTGAAGCCGCTCCCCGCGGACATGTTCCAGCAGGGCTGATCCCGTCGGGCGCGGGCGGCGCCGCCCGGTGGCCGGACGCTGCTTGACGGTATCGATCAACGGTTCGTACAGTCGCGAACATGCCGTGCCGTCTTCCGCTGCTGACCCGTCGCAGGCATCTGGACCTGCGGCGCACCGCCAGCGCGGCGTGTCCGGGCCGCTGAGGGGGATTCCCGTCCCCCGACGGCGACACCGGGGGCGGTCGTGCCGGCCTCCGGGGCCGCCGTTCGCCACCGCGCGCCCGTCCGGCGTGCCGCCCGCACCTGTCGAGCCCACGCTGCCGCCCGGAGGCACCGCACCATGACGACCCGCGCCGCCAACCGTTCGACCGCCGATCGTCCGTCCGAGGAGCACGCGCCCGGCGGCCGGTCCGTCCGGGACCGCTCCCCCGGGAAGGCATCCGCCGGGAACCCCGCCTCAGGGGGCGCCCCGGCCGGGCGCCGTTCCCGGACCGCCGCTCCTTCGGCGGGTTCCGGCCCGTCGGTTTCCGGCCATCTCGAATCCACCGGTCCCGAATCCACCGATCCTGAGCCCACCGGCTCGACGTCCACCAGTGCGGCGCCCGACCGGCGCGCCGTCGAGGCCGCCCTCGCCGGACTGCCCCGGGTGGTCGACCTGCTGGCCGCCCGGGCCGAGGAGCACGACCGCGACGCGACCTTCCCGTACCAGGGGATCGAGGCCGTCCACGAGGCCGGACTGCTCACCCTCACCGTCTCCGAACGGTACGGCGGGCCGGGCGGAACGCTCGCCGACACCGTCCGGGTGCTGTCCCGACTCGGCCGCGGCGACGCCTCGGTGGCCGTGGTCACCGCCTGCACCCTGCTCCGGCACGCCGAGCAGGCCCGCCGGGCCGACTGGCCGACGGCCGGCTACCGACGGCTGCTCACCGAGTCCCGGCGCGGCCCGGTACTGGTCAACACGCTGCGGGCGGAGCCCGGCGCCGGGCCGGGGGAGCTGCCCGGGACGGTCGCCCGACGGGACGGCGAGGGCTGGCTGCTGACGGGCCGCAAGACGTACTGCACCGGAGCCGAGGCGCTCGCCTGGATGGCCGTCACGGCGCGGACCGACGAGGAGGAGCCGAGGGTCGGCACCTTCCTGGTCCGCGGCGAGAGCGAGGGCCTGGAGATCGATCCGACCTGGGACCAGCTCGGGCTGCGGGCCAGCGCCAGCCACGACGTCGTGCTGGACGCCGTCCGGGTGCCCGGCGAGCTCGTGCTCGGCCTGACGAACGGTCGCCGGACGGCCCGTCAGGACGCCGACGCCGAGGCCGCGCTCTCCCGGGCCTGGCACGACCTGGCGCTCTCCGCGGTGGCGATCGGGGTCGCCCGGGCCGCCGAGGCCTGGCTGATCCGCTTCCTCAACCAGCGGACCCCGGCCAACCTGACCGAGCCGCTCGGCACCCTGCCCCGCTACCGGACGGCCCTCGGCGAGATCGAGGCCCAGCTGGTCGGGGCCGAGGAACTGGTCGAGGGCTTGGCCCCCCGGGTGGACCGGGGCGAGCCGGAGGCCGTCGCCCGGACCGGCCCGGCCCAGCTGCTGGCCACCCGGGCCGCGACGGCGGCGGTCCAGCAGGCCGTCGCCCTGACCGGCAACCCCGGCCTGAGCCGGCGCCACCCGCTGGAGCGCTACCTGCGGGACGTGCTCAGCAGCCGGGTGCACCTGGCCCCGGAGGAGAACGTCCTGGAGGCCGTCGGCCGGGCCGCCCTGGAGCGGGGCGCCCGGCCGTAGGGCCCGTCCTGCGGGGTGCCCGCGGCTCAGCGGGTCCCGACCGCGGCACGGACGGCGCGGCGGGCGAGCGCCGCGTCGTCGTACAGCCGGCGGATCATGATCCGCTGCTCCTCGCCGGCGCCCGGCACGTCGTACAGCCGGATCTCCCGCATCAGCACCAGCACCAGGTTCACCAGGAAGGCGTCCCGGGCCATCGTGCCGCCGCTCTGGGCGAGTTGGCTGATCTGCCGGCGGGCCGCGGTGTCCCCGGACAGCACGCTCCAGAGCACCGCCAGGTCGTAGCCGGGCAGGTACCACCCGGCCTGCTCCCAGTCGACCAGGACCGGGCCGGACGGCGCCAGCAGCATGTTGCTGAGCAGGGCGTCGCCGTGGCAGAGCTGGAGCGGGGTGTGGCCGAGGCCGTGCAGCAGGCCGCGCAGGTCGCCGGCGTCCCGGTCGGTGAGCTGGCCCACCGAGTGGTAGCGGGCGATCTCCAACTGGTAGTCCAGGCGCGGCTGGAAGACGTCCGTCGGAGGCCGCCACAGGTTCAGCGTGCGGACCGCGGTGAGCAGCGCCCGCACCTCGCCCGGGGTGGGCGCGTTGACCGGGTGGCGCTCGCGGGCCGCCGGGCGCCCCGGGACGCGCTCCATGACCAGCACGCACCGGTCGTGGTCGGCCGCCACCAGGCGCGGCAGCCGTACCGGCGGACGGTGCCGGACGAAGGCCCGGTAGACCGCCACCTCGTGGTGGAAGTCGGCCACCAGCTGCTCGAAGTACTCACTCCGCACCGCCTGCGGCGCCAGGCACTTGGCGACCACCGGAGCCCGCCCGATGGTGCCCGCCACCAGGATGTGGCGGCTGCCCTCGCGCAGGACCTGGCGCGGGGTGAACGCGGGACATATCCGCGCGACACTGGCGAGCGCCGCCCGGACCGCCGGGGTCTGGAGCGCCGACGGATCGATCCGCTCCGGGCCGCCGCCGGGGTGGCCGGGCCGCCGGGCGCGCAGCACCTGGCCGTCGGCCTGGCGGGCCAGCGGCATCCGGCCGCCGGCCGGTGCGGCGGTCTCGGGGCCGCGCAGCCCCGGCGCGGTGCGTCCGGCGGGGCCCAGCGCGGTGCGGCCGCTCGGGACGACCCGGGTGTCCGTGGCCCGCCCCTCGGCGCCGCGCGCGGCCGAAGGCCGGCTCGCCGGGGGCACCGCCCTGGGGCCGGTGCGGCCGACGGCTGCGGTGGGGGGGCGCAGCGCGGGGCGGGTCGCGGTGGGCGTGGGGGTCGTCGCTGAGGAGTACATGGGCTGAGGGAGGTCCCTTCGGGTCCGTCTGCGGGTGCTGCCCCGCGGGGGCGGGGGTGGGCCGGTGCCGTGTGCTTCCTGGCGTGACGGCGGCCCTGCGGGTGGTGCGGTCGTGGTCCTGCGGCGGTGCGTCCTGCGGGCGGTGCGGCGGGTGGTGCGCGGGCGCCGGGCACGGACGCGGGGCCGGAACCCCTGGTCGGCGGTGTACCGGCCGTCCGCACCCTGGGGAATGCGGTCGACCGGCCTGCCGTGGCCGTGCCCGGCGCTCCCGCGCCACCCGGCCGCGCCACCCCCTCGGGTGAGGACCGGGAGCGCCCCGTGCCACGGTCGGGGGACTGCCCCGACGCTGGTGGGACGCCGCCCGACCCGGGGGGCGAGGTGGCGCACCCCTACAACACACCCCTCGGGCACTGGCTTAGTAGTCTGGCGGGCCCTGGCGAACGGTGGCGAATGCTCGCCCGGCACTTGCCGGAGCCTCTAGCCTCGGATCAGCCGAGGAACCTGGGGGCTTCGTTGAGCAGGGAACCCAACACCCGACTGGCCGACCTGTTCGTCCTGACCGGATGGTCGAAGGGCGAGCTCGCGCGGCTGGTCAACCGTCGGGGTGCCGCGATGGGGCAGCTGCAGCTGTCCACCGACACGTCGAGGGTACGGCGTTGGATCGAGCAGGGGGAGGTCCCGCGCGATCCGGTGCCGAGGGTGCTGGCGGCCGTGTTCACGGAGCGGCTCGGCCGTGTCGTCACCACTGAGGACCTCGGTCTGGAACGACACCGGCCCACCAGGTCCGGAGCGGAAGCGTCCGCAGCAGTGCCATGGTCGCCGGATCGAACAGCCGCGGTCCTCACCGAGTTCACGGGAATGGACCTCATGCTGAACCGACGTGGATTGGTGGGCGCGGGAGCCGCGCTCACGGCCGGGGCGGTCATCGCCGACTCGCTGAAGGGCTGGCTGGGCGGGGACGCCGTCGCGTACGCGGCCGCCGTCCCCGGGCCGCGGCAGGTGGCCACCGGGGGCGGAGCGCACCCGGTGGCGGACGCGTACGACGCGGGCCCGGTGGGGCTCGACGAGGTGGAGTCGCTGGAGCACTCGGTGCAGGTGTTCCGGGCCTGGGACGCGGCCCGCGGGGGCGGGTTGCAGCGCAAGGCCGTGGTCGGCCAACTGAACGAGGTCGGCGGCCTGTTGACGCACCGGCACGCGCCCGACGTGGAGCGGCGGCTGTGGCTGGTGGCGGCCAACCTGGCGGTGCTGGCGGGCTGGATGTCGCACGACGTGGGCCTGGAGCCCACCGCCCAGAAGTACTTCATGATGGCGGCCGACGCGGCCAAGGAGGCCGGCGACCGGCCGCGGGCCGGCGAGGCGATCTCGCGGGCCGCGCGGCAGATGGTGCACCTGGGCCGGGCCGACGACGCGCTCGACCTGATGGCGGCGGCGAAGGCGACCGGCGGGCGGCCGATGCCCAGGACCCGCGCCATGCTCAACACCGTCGAGGCCTGGGCGCACGCCTCGGTCGGGCACTCCCAGGACGCCTACCGGCTGCTCGGGGAGGCGGAGGAGCTGTTCGCCGAGGAGGCCACGGAGCCGCCGCCCTCGTGGATGCAGGTGTTCGACGAGGCCGAACTGCGCGGCATGCAGGCCCTGGTGCTGCGCACGCTGTCCGAGCACGACCTGCGGGCGGCCCCCGAGGCCCGCCGGCACGCGGAGCGGGTGATCACCCTGCGGGAGGGGACGGGGCAGCTGCGCTCGGCGCTGTTCGACCGGATCACCCTGGCCTCGGTGCACCTGATCACCGGGGAGCCGGACGCGGCGCGGTTCCAGGCCGAGACGGTGCTGAGCCTGATCGGCCAGAACTCCTCGCACCGGACCTGGGACCGGCTGCGCGAGATGTACCGGCTGACCGCGCAGTACCGGGGGCTGTCGTCGGTGGACGAGCTGCGGGAGGCGCTGGGGCGGGCACTGCGGGCGGCGGACGCCAAGAACCGGCGCCGGCTGGTCTGACGGGGCGCCGTGCTTCGGCGCCGACCCGGGCCCGGGTCGGACTCGGCCCGGCCGGGCGCGGGGGCCGGCCCCCGCGCGCGCCCGTGATCGGGTGGGCCCGGACCGGCTGGGCTCACGACCGGCTGGGCTCGGATCGTGCCGGGCTTTCGGATCAGAGCGGCGGGGCCGGGCGGAGGAGCACGCGCAGGGCGACGACGCTGCCGTCCGTGCCGAGGACGGGCTCGCCCGCGCACTCGACGCCGTCGTAGCGTCCGTCCGGCCTGCGGACCCGCAGGGTGCCGGCGGCGCACCGGCCGTGCACCAGGGCGTCGGTCATCATCCGCCGCAGCAGCGGCCGGTCCGACTCGGGGAGGCGGTGGGGCAGCCGGTCGAGGCTGAGCGGGCCGTGTTCCGGCTCGCAGCGGAGGAGGAGGTAGGCCTCCGGGCTCCAGTGGATCCCGTCGGTCAGCAGGTCCCACTCGGCGGAGCCGGTCAGGCCGTCGTCGAGCTGCCGGGGGTCGCCGCCGTCGCGGAGGCGGGGGCCGGACGGCTCCTGCGCCGTGCCGTCCACTCGGCCGCCCGTTCCGCCGTCGGCCCGGCCGCCGTCGCCGTCGACGGCCGGGCCGAGGCCGCACCGGGAGCCGACCGGAGCGCCCCCGCCCGTGGGGGCGCCGTCCTCGGCGGCGGCGCCCGGCGGGCGGGGGGCGCCTGAGGGCTTGTTCATGACGGACCCATCGCTCGGGAGCGGGCCGCCGTGGGGGCGGGCCGCTCGGACGGTGATCGGACAGTGAGAAGACTGTCGCACAGCGTCGTCACCCCTGCGGGCGATTTGGACAGAACGCAGGCAAAATTCCTCTGGCATATGCCACTGTGGCCGGAGCCGTCGTCGCCCTGTGTGCGGACGGGGTCCCGAGGCGGTAACCTTCGGTGATTCCGGCGCCCGGGCGCCCACCGCAGTACCGACCAGAGACCCCGGCGACGGAAATCCCGTTGCCACTACGACCGCCGCAACGGATGCTGACCTCATGTTCGAGCCAGTGATAGCACCCAGTGCCAGCCTCCTAGGCCTCCTCCAGCGAGGCCGCGGTGACGGGCAGCTCCACGCGCTGGCCGCCGACCGTGCCGAGGCCATCGCCGCGCTGGAGGAGTGCGTCACCAGGGACCCGCGAGCCGACTGGCAGGTCGAGAGTCGCTCCCTGTACTACGCGCGCATCTACATGGACCTGGAGGCCCCCCTCGACGGCATCGAGGACCACCTCCACTCCGCCGAGGACCTGGTCACCGACGACGAGAGCCGCACCGGCCTCGCCCTCTCCGTCCTCGGCCACCTCGCCGCGTACGGCCGGCGCGACGCGCTGCTGATGCTGCGCGAGTACGCCGCCACCGGCGCCAACTGGGCCTGGGCCCTGGACGAGCTCGCGCTGCGCGACGACGACCGCGGCCTGCTGCTGCTCGGCACCGCCGTGCTGGACCGCTTCGCGCCGGGCCCCGAGGGCGACGCCGAGCTGCGCGAGTTCATCCGCAACGCGTACGAGCCCCGGCCCTGGCGGCTGTGGGCGGCCTACCACCCCAGAGTGGCCGCGGCCAGCGAGCAGTCCCCCTTCGACCTGTGGCAGCGCCAGGTCAACCGCAGCGGGGTCACCCCCGGCTGGTCCACCGCCGACGTGCTGGCCTGGGCCGACCAGGGCGAGCTCGGCGGCCTCGGCGCCGGCGCCTTCCTCGGCCGGCCCGACGCCCGCCCGGAGCCCGCGCGCGACACCGGCTCGCCGTCCGGCCCCGACGCGGTGGACCGCCGTGCCGCCGCCGCCGCCCGCTGCCTGACCGCCGTGGTCCGCCCGGAGGACCGCCCGCTGCTGCTGGAAACGGCCCGCGACGGCCTGCCCGGCGCCCGCAGAGCCGCCCTGCGGTACCTGGTCGACCACCGCGATCCGGCCGCCGTCGAGCTGATCGAGGCCGCCGCCGCGGACGTGGACGACCGGATCGTCCGGGCCGCCCTGGAACTGCTCGGCCGGATGCGCGGCCCGGAGGTGCTGGCGCAGGCGCGCCGCTGGGCCGACCCGGCCAGCGGCGGCGCCGACAGCGCGCTCGGCGAGGCCGCCGTCCAGCTGCTGGCCGACGCGGGGGAGCCGGCCGACGCGCCGCTGGTGGTGGCCGGGCTGCGCCGCTGGGTCTCCGTGCGCGGGGTCGGCGGGACGGGGCTCGGGTCGCTGGTCGACGGTGCGGGGCGGCTCGCCGCCGCCGACGCCGTACCGGTCCTGCGCCACATCTACGGGGAGGCTGCCTCCTCGGACCTGCGCGGACGCGCCGCCCGGGCGCTGGCCGCGACCGACGTGCACTTTCCCGAGGGGCCCGCCGTCGAGTGCCTCTGGGACTGCGAGGAGTCCACACGTGAGCTCGCCGCGCGCCATGTCGCCACCACGGGTGACGCGCGTGTGCTGGAGCGGTTGCGCCGGCTCGCCGCCGACCCGGCCGAGGAGGCCGAGGTCCACGCCGCCGTCCGCGGCCGGCTGACCGCCCGGGAGTCCGGCAGGTAGGTCCCCGACGTCCAGTGGGCCGGGACACCGTGTCGGTGTCCCGGCCCACTCGTCTCCGCGGGTGCCCGGTCCGGACCTGCGGCCCGGAACCTGGAACGCGGTTCTACTTCACCGCGCCCGCGTCCGGCGCCAGCACGCCGCCGACGACCAGTCCGATGATCAGGACGCCGAGCAGGACCCGGTAGACCACGAAGGGCATGAAGCTGTTGTTCGAGATGTACTTCAGGAACCAGGCGATCGCCGCGTAGCCCACCGCGAAGGCGATCACGGTGGCCAGGATGGTCGGCCCCCAGGCCGGGGCGGGGCCCTCGCCGATCTTGAACAGCTCCAGCGCCCCGGAGGCGAGCACCGCCGGAATGGCCAGCAGGAACGAGTAGCGGGCCGCGGCCTCCCGGCTGTAGCCGAGCAGCAGGCCCGCGCTGATCGTGCCGCCCGAGCGGGACACGCCCGGGATCAGCGCCAGCGCCTGGGCGAGGCCGTAGGCGCCCGCGTGCGGCAGCGTGAGGTCGGTGATCGGCCGGGCGTGGCGGACGGCCCGGGTGCGGTCGGCGAAGGCCAGGACCAGGCCGAAGACGATCAGCGTGGTGCCGATGATCCGCAGGTCGCGCAGGTGGGTCTCGATGGTGTCCTGGAACAGCTTGCCCAGGATGCCGATCGGCAGGGTGCCGATGATCACGAACCAGCCCATCCGGGCGTCCGGGTCCGAGCGCAGCGCCGGCCGGAACAGGGAGAGCACCCAGGTCCTGATGATCGAGGCGATGTCCTTGCGGAAGTAGATCAGCACCGCCGTCTCGGTGCCGAGCTGGGTCACGGCGGTGAAGGCCGCGCCGGGGTCGTCCCAGCCGAGCAGGGCCGAGAAGACCCGCAGGTGGGCGCTGGAGGAGATCGGCAGGAACTCGGTGAGCCCCTGGATCAGGCCGAGGACGGCCCCGTGGAACCATTCGATCACCGGGCACCCGCCGGGGATATCCGTCGGGCGAGGGGCAGGGGCGGCATGGGCGGGTCCTTGCGGGTCGGAAGGCGTGCGGAGCCGCCGTGACCCGCCCGGCCCGCGGGCCGCGCGCGAGCCCGGCGCGCGGCTGATGGTACGGGGTGAAGGTAACGGTTCTTTGTTCACCCTTTGTTCGGGCTTTGCGCACAGGCCTCCTCGCCGCCCCGTGCCCGGCGCGGCCCCGCGGACAGGCCCCTAGAGCACCGGCCGAGCCCGGACCCAGGTGCGGTCCGCCGTCAGGTAGCGCTCCACCACCAGGTCGGCCTCCGCGAGCGCCTGTTCGAACGCCGCGGTGGTGAGCGGGCGGGAGAGGAAGGTCTGCGTCCAGGTGCCGTCCGGGAAGACGTACTCGAAGTGGACGGAGTGGACGCCGTCGCCGAGCGGGGTGTCCGAGACCAGCCGGGCCCGCGCGTCCGGGCCGATCACGCTCTCCCGCGGCACGTTCCGGTGCCAGTCCTCGCCCTCGCGCTGCACCAGTACGCAGCCGTCCTCGGTGACGTGCCGGCGGCAGGTCTCCAGCAGGCCCCGGCGGACCGCCACGTCCCCGGCGTGGACCAGGAAGGAGGCGAGCAGGACGACGTCGAAGCGCTCGTCGAGCTCCAGCGCCTCGATCGGGCTGCGCACCGTGCGGATTCCCGGGCGGACCCGGGCCAGCATCTCGGCGGACTCGTCCACGGCCGTCACGGTGAAGCCGCGGTCGGTCAGCGGATGCGTCATCCGGCCGACGCCGCAGCCGAGTTCGAGGATGCGCGCGCCGGGCGGTATCGCCGCCTCGATCACGTCCGGGGCGTCGCCCACGGGGAGACGGCTCCACACCTCGACGGCGCAGCCGTCCGGGGTGATCGCGCCCGCGCCGGTTCCGTCGTAGCCCTTGCGTCGTTCGTCTGCCATGCCGCTCATCGGAGCACGGTCGGGCGCACGGGGGAAGAGGGCGCCGGAAGGCGATTGCTGGATACCCCATGGGGGTATATGTTCGACGAGCGAGAAGCGATGAAGTGACGGAGGCGGCGCCGAGGAGGCGCCCTGGCGAGGAGGAGGGCGACATGGCGCACCCTGCGCGGCGGCACGAGGAGCACGGACGACCCGGGCGCGGGCACGGGCACGCGGACCAGGGCGACGCGGCCCATGCCGGGCACCACCAGGCCCACGGTGGCGGCGGCACGGGCTGGCGGCCGGCGGTGCAGGCGACGCTGCACTGCCTCACCGGCTGCGCCGTCGGCGAGATCCTCGGGATGGTGCTCGGCACCGCCCTCGGCCTGCACAACGGGGCGACGGTGGTGCTCTCGATCGTCCTGGCCTTCGCCTTCGGCTACGCGCTGACCATGCGCGGCGTGCTGGCGGCCGGCCTGGAGGTGGGTGCGGCGGTCAGGGTCGCACTGGCCGCCGACACCGTCTCGATCCTGGTGATGGAGCTGATCGACAACACCGTGATGGTCGCCGTGCCGGGGGCGATGGACGCCGGCCTCGGCGACCTGCTGTTCTGGGCGTCGCTGGCGGGGTCGCTCGCCCTGGCGTTCCTGCTGACCGTCCCGGTGAACCGGTGGATGATCGGCCGGGGGCGCGGCCACGCCGTGGTGCACGCCCACCACCGGCGCTGATCCCGCGCCTCCGGAGCACCGGGCGCTCTCGCCTGCGGCCCGGGGGGCCCCCGGGGGGGGGGGGGGGGGGGGCGGGGGGGCGGGGGGGGGCGGGGGGGGCGGGGCGGGGGGGGGGGGGGGGCGGCGGCCCCCCGCGGGGGCGGCCGTTTCCCCCCCGCCGCGGGGCGGCGGGCGGGTGGCCGGGGGGCCCCCCCCCCGGGGGGGGGGGGCGGGCCCGGGGCCGCGGCGCGTCCGGGGCGGACGATCGGCGCGTCCGGGGGTGGCCGGTCAGCGTGCGCCGCCGTCCTCCAGGGCGGCCAGGGTCGCGCGCAGCCAGGCGAGTTCGGCCTCGGTGGTCGCGCGGGCGACCAGCAGCAGGCCGCGCCGGAACGGGTCGGCGAACTCCTCGGCCCCGACCGGGCGGTCGCCCTCGTAGAAGAAGCTGGCCGGCTCGGCGAGGAAGGCCAGTCGGCGGCGGAGCACGGCGGCCTGGGCGGCGGGGTCGGCGAGGTGGCGCAGGAAGGCGAGCACGGTGAACCAGCGGTTCTCGTCGCTGACGTCGAGCGGTTCGGGCTCGCGCAGCCGGTCGAGCAGTGCGGCGCGGCCGGCCTCGGTGAGGTGCA
Source organism: Kitasatospora sp. NPDC018619 (assembly GCF_044391605.1). Lineage (NCBI taxonomy): Bacteria > Bacillati > Actinomycetota > Actinomycetes > Kitasatosporales > Streptomycetaceae > Kitasatospora > Kitasatospora sp. NPDC018619. The sequence continues at coordinate 30,970 of NZ_JBISAI010000028.1, read as the reverse complement.
GGGTGTGCCGGGGTGCGGCGGCGCTGCCCGGCTCGGTCTCGCGGACCAGCAGGCCGTCGGCCTCCAGGCGCTTGATCGCGGGGTAGAGCGTGCCGTCGCTGATCGGGCGCACGTGCCCGGTGAGTGCGGCGAGGTGGCGGCGCAGCTCGTAGCCGTGCAGGGGGCGGTCGTACAGGAACCCGAGGATGGCGAGCTTCAGCATGGGGCCACTCTCCCAGATCCCTCCCTCGGCGGGGCGGTATATCGCTACCGTGATACCTCGAATCCGAGGTATGGTCCCTTTCCGTCGGTCGGCCTCCAGGAAGCCGGCCCCGGGAAGAGGAGCGAGTGAGCATGCGCGAGGCCCCCGTCACCCCGAACGGCGACCGGATCCGCTGGGTCGAGCTGCCCGGCGCCGAGCCGGCCCGGCTCTACCTGCACGGGCTCGGCGCCACCTCCCCGGCCTACTTCGCGGCCGCCGCCGCCCACCCGCTGCTGGCCGGTCGGCGCTCGCTGCTGCTGGACCTGCTCGGCTTCGGCCTCAGCGACCGGCCGGCGGACTTCGGCTACACGCTGGAGGAGCACGCGGACGCCGTCGCGGCGGCGGTCGCGGCCGCCGGGCCGGAGCGGGTCGAGGTGGTCGGCCACAGCATGGGCGGGGCGGTCGCGATCGTGCTCGCCCGGCGGCACCCGCGGCTGGTCGAGCGGCTGCTCCTGGTGGACGCCAACCTGGACCGGATCGAACCCGACCGGCGTCGCACCGGCAGCAGCGGCATCGCGGCCTACACCGAGGAGGAGTTCCTGGCCGGGGGGCGGGCGGAAGTCGCCGAGCGGGTCGGCCCGTTCTGGTGGTCCACCATGCGGCTGGCCGGGCCGGAGGCGCTCCACCGCAGCGCCCGTCACCTCGCCAGGGGGACCGAGCCGAGCATGCGCGAGCTGCTGACCGGCCTCGACCTCCCGCGCACCTTCCTCCACCCGGCGGCGGACGGCGAGCCGTCCGGCACCGACGGGCTCCGCGCGGCCGGCGTGCGGGTGGTCGCGGTGCCGGACTGCGGGCACAGCATCATGCTGGACAACCCGGAGGGCTTCGCGGCCGCCGCGGCGGAGGCGCTCGGGCGGCGGTGAGCGGGCGGGGGCGGGCTACGGCGGGGGCCGCTCGACGGTCTGGGGGCCCCAGCCCGTCCGCGCGGCGCCCCTGGAGGCTTCTTCGGCGCCGAGGGGCAGTGCCAGGGGCGGCAGGGCTTCCCGCTCCGGCGGGTGAGTCTCCGGGCCGGCCCGGTGCTGCCCGGGCGCGGGCCGCGGGCGCTGCGGCCGTGCGAAAGCTCCGGCTGGGGGCGAGGAGACGGCCGGTGGCCAGGGTCGGGGCTTCCGTGGCGCCAGAGGCGTGCCTCGCCCGGCCGACCTCCCGTTCCAGTGGGCGAGTTGCTCCACCGACCGCCTGCTGCCCGGGGGCGCACGGCGGCACCATGCCGGCCTGCTTCCGGGCGGCGGCCGGGAGCGGGGCGGGGCGACGACCCCGAGCCGCCGTTCGGCCACCCGGGGCGGGGCTGCCGCCGGGTCGACCCGGTGCCGTCGGGTGTCCGGGCGGCGAGTCGGCGGCGGTTCCGGACGTCCGCCTGGGCCTGAGGCCGCGCTCCGGCCCACCGTGCTTTCGCCGAGCGGCTGTCGGGCTTCGCGCCCGGGCTCCGCGGAGCGCTCAGTGCCCGCGCAGGACCACGAAGCGCACCGGGGTCCCCGGTCGGGCCTGCGCGGCGGCCGCGAGGTCGGCGGGCGGCACGACGCCGACCACCGGGTAGCCGCCGGTCGTCGGGTGGTCGGCCAGGAACACCACCGGCTGCCCGTCCGGCGGGATCTGCACCGCCCCCAACACCATGCCCTCGCTGGGGAGTTCGCCGTCACGGGCGCGTGCCACCGGCGGCCCCTCGGTGCGCAGCCCGACCCGGTTGCCGGCGGGGGAGACGAGGTACCGGTCGCGGCCGAGGCGCTCCACCGCCTCCGGGGTGAACCAGTCGGCGCGCGGCCCCAGCCGCAACCGCAGCACCAGCTCGGTGGGGGGAGCGGGCAGCGGCACCAGCGCGGGCCGGGCACGGTACGGCGGCGGGTCGCCCACCGGTAGCCGGTCCCCGGCGGCGAGCGGGGCCGGGCCGAGCCCGGAGAGCAGGTCAGCCGACCGGCTGCCGAGCACCGGCGGGACGGTGATCCCGCCCGCCACCGCCAGGTAGCCGCGCACCCCGGCCGTCGCCGCCCCCACCTCGATCAGCGCGCCGGCCGGTACCGCGACCGCCGCGCCCCACGCGGCCGGGCGGCCGTCCACCCGGACGGGCGAGGGCGCGCCGGTGACGGCGACCAGCACCGCCCCGCCGGCCCGCAGCGCGACCCCGCCGAGCGTGGTCTCCAGCCCGGCCGCCCCCGGCCCGTTGCCGACCAGCCGGTTGGCCGCCCGCAGCGCGGGCTCGTCCAGCGCCCCGGCCCGGGGCACCCCGAGGTGGGCCACCCCGCGCCGCCCGAGGTCCTGGACCGTGGTCAGCGGGCCCGGGCGCTCCACCACCAGCTCGTTCAACTCCGCCTCCCCTCAGGCGCGTTCCACCGTGAACCGGACCCGGACGCCCGGGGCCAGCAGGGCCGGGGGCTCCCGGTCGGCGTCCCACAGGGCGAGCGCCGTGCGGCCGACCAACTGCCAGCCGCCGGGGGAGGGGTGGGGGTAGACGCCGGTGTACGGGCCGGCCAGGGCGACCGAGCCGGCCGGGACGGAGCTGCGCGGGGTGCCCCGGCGCGGCACCTCGTACCGCTCCGGGAGACCGGTGAGGTAGCCGAAGCCCGGGGCGAAGCCGCAGAACGCGACGACGTACTCGGGCTCGGTGTGGATCCGGACGGCGGCCTCCTCGGACACCCCCCACAGCGCGGCGACCTCGGCCAGGTCGGCGCCGTCGTACACGGTGGGGACCCGGACCAGCGCCCCGCGCGCCGCCCCGGCCGCCGGGGGCCGGGCGGTGCGCAGCAGCGCCGCCACCGCGTCGACGTCCGCGACGCCGTCCAGCAGCAGGGTGCGCGCGGCCGGCACCAGTTCCTCCACCGGGCCGAGCGCCCCCGCCTCCCGGCGCTCGCTCAGCCAGCCGTACAGCGCGGCCACCTCGGCCGTTCCGGGCAGCTCGACCAGCAGGGCCCGCTCGCCGACCCGCCGCACCGCCCCCGGCGTCACGTGAAGGCCTCCACCCGGACGCCGGCGGAGGCCAGGGCGCCGCGGATGCGCCAGGCGAGCTGGGCGGCGCCGGGGGTGTCGCCGTGGACGCAGAGCGAACGGGCCTCGACGGGGATCCGTTCGCCCCCGGCCGCCTCCACCGTGCCGTCCCGGGCGATGCCGACGGCGCGGGTGATCACCGACTCGGGGTCGTGCACCACCGCGTCCGGCTCCCGGCGCGGCACGAGGGTGCCGGTGCGGGTGTACGCGCGGTCGGCGAAGGCCTCGGCGACCACCGGGAGCCCGACGCCCTCGGCCACCTCCAGCAGCAGCGAGCCGGGCAGGCCCAGCACGGGCAGCGGGCCGTCGCAGACCGCGCCCGCCCGCAGGACGCCGGCCACCACGGCCTCGGCCTGCTCGGAGTCGCCGACCACCCGGTTGTAGAGGGCGCCGTGCGGCTTGACGTAGGAGACCCTGGACCCGGCCGCGCGGGCGAACACCTGGAGGGCGCCGATCTGGTAGGCGATCTCGTCGGCGAGCTCCTCCGGGGGCACGTCCATCGCGCGGCGGCCGAATCCGGCCAGGTCGCGGTAGGAGACCTGGGCACCGATCCGGACGCCGCGCTCGGCGGCCAGCGCGCAGACCCGGCGCATCGTCGACGGGTCCCCGGCGTGGAACCCGCAGGCGACGTTGGCGCTGGTCACCACGGACAGCAGCGCCTCGTCGTCGGTCAGGGTCCAGCGCCCGAACCCCTCACCGAGGTCCGCATTGAGATCGATCACCGCATCGGCCACGCCCGTCCGCCTCCCAGCAGCTGTTGAGCCAGATGGTAGGGCCTGCGGATGAAGGCCGTTGCCCGTGACCCGCACGGACCGCGCGCGTTCAGCCGGTGGTCGCCGGTCCCCGGTAGCGGTGCTCCAACGGGCGCAGCGCCCGCAGCACGACCAGCAGCGGGACGACGCCGAAGACCCCGAACGACATGTCGACGAATCGCCACGCCAGCGGTATCCCCCGCAGCGGCCCGCAGATCAGCGCCAGCGGGACGACGGCCCCGCAGGCGAGCACCGCCCAGCGGATCACCCAGATGTTGCGGACCGGGTCCTTGAGCGGCCCCCAGAAGGCGGCGGCGATCACCAGGTGGGCGAAGGCCAGCCAGTCGGTGCCGTAGGCCAGGAAGGGGTAGCGGGCGTTGGTCTCGACGAGGCCGGTGTGGGCCCGTCGGAGCCATGCCGTGGCGGCGGGGAGGTGCTCGGCCAGCGGGGCGGCCGGGCCGGTGGCGAGGTCGACCAGCCAGCGGGTCTCGGTCTCCAGGGGGAAGGCGGTGAGGCCGCTGAGCACCAGGCCGACCAGGAAGAGCCGCAGCCACCGTCGGACCTTGCGAAGGATGACCGTCGGGTCGTCGTCCATCTCGCCCACCTCCGTGCCGAGCACGCCGAACTGCGGGCGGGCCGTGTCCCGCCTGCGCGGAACCGACTCTAGACCGATATTTTGAACATGTTCAACTCGCTGTCCGCGGCGGGCCGGGACGCAGCGGTGCCCGGGCTGCGCGGAACCCGGGCACCGCTGCGGGGCGGGGCGGCCGTCAGGCCGTGTAGGTGTACGCCGCCGGCGCGCTCGTCCCGCCCGCCGTGGTGACGGTGACGTCCACCGGCCCCGGGCCGGCGGCTGCCGGGGCCGTGGCGGTGCAGGCGGACGGACCGCAGGAGACGTGGGTGGCCGGCACCCCGCCGAAGGCCACCGACCCGTACGTCAGGTCGCTGCCGGACAGGTACACCCGGGTGCCGCCGGCGGCCGGGCCGGAGGCGGGGGACAGGCCGCTGACCACCGGTGCGGCCGGGGCCGGCGGCGGGGCGCCGGTGTAGTCGAAGGCGCCCGGCGCCACGGCCGTGCCGCCGGGCGTCACCACGCTGACCGGGGCGCTGCCCGTGCCGCCCGGGGTGGTCACCGTGCAGGCGGTGTCGGTGCAGCGGCCGGGGGCCGGGACGCCGCCGACCAGCACCATGCCGTCGGCCAGGCCGCTGCCGCTGACGGTCACCGCGGTGCCGCCGGTGCCCGGGCCGGTGGCGGTGTCGAGGCCGGTGACGGCGGGGGCGGGGCGGACCGCCGCCGGCGGCCGGCTCCCGCTGCCGAGGTCGTAGCCGGCGACGTGCCCGGTCGGGTCGGTGTCGTTCGGGTTGGCGACGGTCGCGGTGATCACGCCGACGACCGGCACGCCGGGCGTGGTGGCCAGGTTGAGCTTCATGAAGTTGTAGCTCCCGACCGGCCGGGTGGCGGTGAACACGGCCTCCAGGTGGCGGTGGTCGGGGGAGAGGGCGGTGGTGAAGGTGTAGTCCTGCGGCGTGGGGAAGAACATCGCACCGTCGGTGGTGACGCCGGGCGGCAGGTCGAGGGTGATGTGCGTCGGCCCGGTCAGGTCCGCGGTGCCGGACACGGTCCAGCCCACCGACATGGTGCCGGTGGTGAAGAACCCGCCGGGGTAGTTCCCGTTCTGGGACACGGTCACGTGCTGGGCGGAGGCCGCCGGGGTGCCGGCCGGAGCGGCAGTGGCGGTCGCGGCGGGGGCGAGGACGGCGCCGGCGGCGAGGGTGGTCACGGACAGCGCGGTGGCGAGGCCCGCTGTGGCCAGTCGGGTGATCATGGGTCGATCATCACCGAACCGACGCGCCGCCCCCACGGTTTTCTCGAATGCCGGTTCGGGAATGGCGGAATCCCGTCGAAACCGTGTTCCCGACCCACCGCCCGCACCGCCGCCCACCTGCCGCCGCACCCGCCCGCAAGGTCCGTTTCGGTCGATGTCGGTGCGAACCTCTAATCTTGTCCCCCGTGACCGCCATCGCAGACCCGTCCACCGAGCCCGGCCTCCGCCCGCCCGCCGTCCCGGCCGCCGCGCGCCCCGCGCCCGGTCCCGCCGCCGACGAGGGCCTGGCCCGCCGGCTCAAGGCGCTGGCCTGCACCGCCCCGCTGCACGACCTGGACAACCGCAAGGTCAACCTGGCCGGCGAGTACGGCGGCTACGCGATGGCCGAGGTCGGCCTCGCCGCGATCGACCTGGTCACCCTGCACATGGACTTCGACACCGGCGCCGACCGCGAGATAGTGCTCGCCCGGATGCTGCCCCGGGTCGCCGCCCAGGCCGTCGGCCGCCCCGCCGCCGAGCACGAGCGGGTCGCCCGCTGGGTGCTGGAGTCGCTGATCAACGTCGGCAGCGTGGACCGCGGCTTCCGCGCCGTCTACGGCACCTTCGGCGCGGACGGCGCGTACGTCCGCCGCGACTACGACTTCAAGCTGATCGAGGAGGTGCCCGGCCCCGACGGCGGCGTCTACCTGCGCACCACCGACGAGGCGGTCAACGTCCTGGTCGGCGCGCTCGACACCGACGTCACTTCGGCCCAGATCGCCGCCGAGGTCAAGCTGGAGGTGCTGATCCGCCGCGGCCGCCTGGCCGACGCACAGCTCGCCGCCGAGCAGGCCCGCTACCGCACCGTCCAGTACGCCGAGACGCTGCGCCGGGCCCTGGACGCCACCCGCCGCAACGTCCGCGCCGTCGACTGGATGCGCGCCGTCCCCGACCTCATCGAGGAGGCGCTGGACCACATCGCGGACCGCTACCGGCACGAGAACGCCATTCTCACCAACATCCGCAAGGCCCGCGACGAGGCCGAGGAGCCGGAGCACAAGCGCCGCGCCGCCGAGCTGGTCGACATCGTCAAGGACTGCATCCGCCGCCACACCCAGCTCCAGACCCGCCTGCTGGAGGCCGGCCCGCTGTTCCGCGCCGAGCAGGACCGGCAGGCCTTCGCGGCCCCCGGCGCCCGCAGCGGCATCGACCTCTACGGGCAGCTGCTCGCCCCCGTGCTGCGGCTGCCGATAGAACAGGCCGTCCGCCCCACCGGCGCGTTCTTCGCCCGCGGCGCCGGACTGCGCACCCCGGTCTCGGTCCGGGTCGCCGACCTCGTCGACCTGCTGCTCACCCCGCCGGTCGAGCGCGAGCACCTCGGCGCCGAGCTCCCCGACCCGGACCTGGTCGCCACCCCGGACGACAGCCGCTTCTCCGAGGCCCAGCTGGAGGCCGCGATGCTGCTGCTCGACCTGCCCCCGGACGCCCCCCGCCGGCTCTCCGGCCTGCTCGCGGACGCCCGCAAGCAGGACCCGGACCTCCCGTACCTGGTCGCCCTGCTCGCCGTGCACGCCGCCAGCCCGCCGGTCGGCACCGCCTACCGCCAGGGCGAGGAGCGGCTGCTGTTCGCCGTGGACGACGGCACCCCGCTGCGCGACCGGGAGTTCGGCGGCGCCGACCTGATCGTCGGCAGCGCCCTGCTCGACGCGGCCGGCATGGCCGCCGACCGCAAGGACGCCGGCTGACCGGCCGGGCGCACCCCGCCGAGCCGGGACCGACCTTGACGAACCGTAACCACCGCACCACCCCCGAGGAGCACCGCCCGTGACGACCCACCACGACACGTCCTGGGCGGCCGACACCGAGCCCGCGGCCCCGGCGCCGATCACCCCGGCCGACGTCGCGGACGCCGCCCGCCTGGTCTCCTTCGGCCTCCAGGCCAAGCTGCTGCCCGCCCGCGACGCCGAGTACGCCGAACTGGTGCGCCGCCACCGCGAGGACCCGCCGTTCGCCCGGCTCGCCGACGCCATCGCCACCGGCATGGGCCTGGTCGTCCTGGAGGTCTCCCCGCGGGCCGGCATGGCCGTGGCCGCCGCCGAGGACTCGCTGTTCGCGGTCCGGATGGGCGACTACTCGCGCCGCGCCGCCTCGGAGTCCACCGACCGCTTCCTGCACGGCCTCGCCCACCTGGCCGTCGCCGCGATGGCCTTCCCGCGCCCCGAGGACCTCGCCGACGACGGCTACCTCGGCCGGATCACCGTCAACGGCGTCGACTCCTTCGTCCGCCAGGCCTGCCGCCGCCTGGAGGAGCAGGCCGACGCCGAGGGCGCCAACACCGACCCGGCCTCCGACGCCCCCGGGCTGGAGGCCGCCTGGCGGGTGTGGGCCCGGCGCACCGCCACCGGCGCCACCAAGGACGCCCGCCGGCTCTCCGGCTCCACCATCGGCATCGTCGCCAAGGCCGTGCTGTTCCTCGTCGACTCCGGCTTCCTGCAGAAGGTCTCCGACGACTCCGGCGGCACCTACCGCACCACCGCCCGCTACCAGCTCCAGGTGCGCGACCTCGCGGGCAGCGCGGCCATGGCCGAACTGCTCGACCTCGGCATCGTCCCGGTCTCCGACGGCACCGCCAGCCTGCTGCCGCCGGACACCGGCGACGAACTGGTCGCCGACGCGGGGCTGCCGTTCCACTCGCTCTGAGCCCCCGAGCCCGGCGCCCGGAGCCCACCCGCTCCGGGCCCACCGGGCCGGCCGCGGTCCACCCGCCCCGCGCCGGCCCGCCGCCCACCCTCACGCCCGCAAGCCACGGAGAACCGCCGCACATGTACGAGCTCAACCGGGTCCGCCTCTACTCGATCGGACCGGCCGGCGCCCGCTACGCCGACACGGTGCTCGACCTGCGCGGCGTCGGCGAGCCGGTCGCCGACCCGGCCCCGCAGCAGATCGGCCTGTTCGGCGAGGACGCCGACGGCCCGGTCCGCCGTCCCGCCCCGGCCGGCGTGCTCTTCCTGGAGAACGGCGGCGGCAAGTCCGTCCTGCTCAAGCTGATCTTCTCGGTCATGCTCCCCGGCCACCGCAACACCCTCGGCGGCGCCAGCTCCGGCGTGCTGCGCAAGTTCCTGCTCGCCGACGACTGCGGCCACGTCGCCCTGGAGTGGCAGCACACCGTCACCGGCGAACTGATCGTGGTCGGCAAGGTCAGCGAGTGGCGCGGCCGCCAGGTCTCCTCCGACCCGCGCAAGTTCGCCGAGACCTGGTACTCCTTCCGCCCCGGCCCCGGACTGACCCTCGACTCGCTGCCGGTCGCCGAACGGGTCAGCCTGGCCGGCGACCAGAAGGCCCGCGGCCGCCGCCGCACCATGAAGGGCTTCCGCGACGCCCTCACCGAGGCCGGCAAGGCCCACCCGCACCTCGACCTGGTCTTCGAGGACGGCCACGACCGCTGGACCGAGCACCTCGGCGAACTCGGCCTCGACCCCGAACTCTTCCGCTATCAGCGCGAGATGAACGCCGACGAGGGCGAGGCGGCCGGCCTCTTCGCGGTCAAGCACGACAGCGACTTCACCGACCTCCTGCTGCGCGCCGTCACCGACACCCGGGACACCGACGGCCTCGCCGACCTCGTGCACGGCTTCGCCGCCAAGCTCGGCCGCCGCGCCGAACTCACCGCCGAACGCGACTTCACCGCGGGCTCGTTGGAGCTGCTGGAGCGCATCGCCGAAGCCACCACCGCCCGCGAGGCCGTCCGCGAGGCCCACCGCACCGCCGAGCGCCGCACCCGCCGCCTGGCCCACGCCCTCGCCTCCCGCGCCACCGCCGAACGCGACCGCGCCCAGGACCTCGCCATCGAGGTCGCCGCCGCCGCGGGCGCCGTCACCGCGGCCGAGGCCGACCGCACCCGGCACAGCCTGATCACCGACGAACTCACCTACCGGCACGCCACGTTGAGCCTCACCGCGGCCACCGCCGAGGCCGCCGCGCTGCGCCGCGAACTCATCGACGCCCGCACCCTGCACTCCGCCTGGCAGGCCGCCGAGGCCGTCCTGCGCCAGCGCGCCGCCGCCGACCGGGTCGCCCGGGTCGCCGCCGCCATCCGCGAGGCCGAGCTCGACGCCGCCCCCGCCCTGGCCGCCCGCGCCCGCGCCGCGACCGCCCTGGCCCGCGCCCTGGAGGCCGCCGCCGCGGCCGCCGAGGCCCGCGCCGACACCGAGGAGGAGCGCGCGGGCGAACTCCAGCAGGACGGCGGCAAGGCGCAGACCGACGCCACCGAGGCCGCCACCGCCGCCCAGAAGGCCCGCAGCGAGGCCGAGCACCTGCGCCAGCGCCTCGCCGAGGTCGAGCAGGAGACCGAGGCCGCCGTCGCGGCCGGCTTCATCGACGCCGACGGCGACGTGGACCCGGCCCGCGCCGCGCTGCACGCCGCCGACGTCGAGAAGTCCGCCTCCGCCGCGCTCGCCCAGGCCCGTACGGCCGCCGAGTCCGCCGCCGTCCGGCTGCGCGAGGCCGCCGCCGCCACCTCGCGCGCCGAACTCGCCGCCGAACGGGCCGGCGACGCCCGCAAGGACGCCGCCCGCGCCCTCGCCGCCGAGCAGCGCACCGCCGCCCTGCTCGCCACCGAGGAGCGCCTCGCCGACCTGCTCTCCCTGACGCCGTACCAGGAGGGGGCCGAGGAGGACGCCGGCTTCCTCACCCCCGCCGTGCTCGACCGCAACGCCGAGTACCTGCGGGAACTGCTCGACGAGTCCATCGCCACCGCCGAACGCACCCTCTTCGAGCTGCGCACCGCGGCCGCCGACGACTCCCGCATCCTCGCCGCCCTCGGCGACGGCGGCCTGCTGCCGCCCGGCCCGGACGTGCTCGCCACCGTCGAGTACCTCGCCGAGCACGGCATCCCGGCCCTGCCCGGCTGGCGCTACCTCGCCCAGTCCGTCGACCCGGCCGACCACGAGGCGATCCTCGCCGCCCGCCCCGAGCTGGTCGACGGCGTCGTCGTCACCGACCCGTCCTCGCTGGAGCGCGCCCGCGAGGCCCTGCAGGCCGCCGCCCTGCTGCCGCGCTCCACCGTGGCCGTCGGCGCCGCCGCCTCGCTGATCGCCCCGATCACCGACGAGCCCGCCTTCTTCCTCGTCCCGCCGAACCCGGCCATGCACGACGAGTCCGCCGCCGACGGCGAGCGCCGTGAGCTGCGCGCCCGGGCGAGCGCCCGCGAGGAGCACATCCGCGAACTGGCCGGCCGCCTCGGCGCCGACCGCGCCCTCGCCGCCCGCCTCGCCTCCTGGCACGCCAGCTGCCCGCCCGGCACCCTCGCCGAACTCGCCGCCGCCGCCGAGGCCGCCCGCGAGCACGCCGAGCAGGCCGCCGCCGCCCTGGCCACCCTGCGCGCCGACCACGACGAGGCCGAGACCGACCACGCCGCGGCCGCCGCCGCCCACGAGGAGCACCGCGAGGCCGCCCAGCGCGCCCGCCGCCGCGCCGACGCCCTCTCCGGCCTCGCCTTCCGGCTGCGCGAACGCGGCACCTGGGCCCGCCGCCAGCGCGAACTCGCCGAGGACGCCGCCGAGTGCGACCGCCGCCAGGCGCTGTGCGCCGAGCGCGCCCGCACCTGCGACGAGGACCGCCGCGCCGCCCAGCGCGCCGCGGACGACGCCCGCCGCACCGCCCGCGCGCTGCGCGCCGAACGCGCCGAGATCCCCGCCGCCGAGCAGGCCGACGAGCCCGCCGACGCGGCCCCCGCCGCCCTGCCCGCCCTGCGCGAGGCCTACCGCGCCGCCTCCCAGCTGTACGAGAAGGTCGGCGTCGGCGCCGACCTGCGCGCCGAACAGGCCCGCGCCGAGGGCGACGAGGCCGCGGCCGCGGCCGAACTCGACCGCCTCACCAACAAGGTGCGCACCCGCGCCGAGGAGCTCCTCGGCAGCCCCGACGGCGCCGACGGCCCGGCCCGCCAGGCCGCCGCCGCCCGCGCCGAGGAACTGGTCGCCACCATCGAGGCCCGCTCCGCCGCGGCCAGCGAGCAGCTCGGCCGCCTGCGCGGCGAGGCCGAACGCTCGGCCCCCGCCGACGGCGAGGCGCACACCGAGCTGCCCGAGGACCTCGTCCCCACCGACCCGGAGCACGCCCAGGCCCTGCTGCGCACCGCCACCAGCCGCCTGGCCGAGCGCCGCGAGGCCCTGGACGCCGCCCGCACCGCCCACGCCGACCTCCAGCGCACCTTCGACACCGCCCAGGCCTCCGCCGCCGACTTCGACGAGCTGGCCGGCCAGCTGCGCGACGGCCTGCGCGACCACCAGGAGGACCCGGACGACCCGGTCGAGCCGTACCTGGGCTCGCTCGCCGACGCCCGCACCGGCGCGGCCGAGGCCCGCCGCTCGCTGCGCACCGCCGCCGGCGAGCTGTCCTCCTCCGAACTCGCCGTCCGCGACGCCGCCGACGCCCTCGTCCGGCACGCCAACGCGGCCCGCTACGAGGCCGTCCGCACCCCCGCCCGCCAGCAGATCCGCGAGCTGCCCGCCTCCGCGCTGCCCGAGCACGCCGCCGCCTGGGCCGCCGCCTTCGCGCCCCGGCTGCGGGTGCTCACCGACGAGCTCGCCCAGTTGGAGAAGAACCGCGGCTCGATCGTGGACCGGCTGCGCGGCCTGGTCGAGTCCTCGCTCACCACCCTGCGCGCCGCCCAGCGGCTGTCCCGGCTGCCCGAGGGCCTGGGGGAGTGGTCCGGCCAGGAGTTCCTCCGGATCCGCTTCGAGGACCCGGACCACGCCACCCTGGTCGAGCGCCTGGGCGAGGTCATCGACGAGGCCACCCGCGCCGCCGTCAGGAAGAACAGCGACCTGCGCCGCGACGGCATGTCGCTGCTGCTGCGCGGGGTCGCCGCCGCGATCGGCCCCAAGGGCGTCAGTGTCGAGATCCTCAAGCCGGACGCGGTGCTGCGCGCCGAGCGGGTCGGCGTCGGCCAGATGTCCGACGTGTTCTCCGGCGGCCAGCTGCTCACCGCGGCCATCGCGTTGTACTGCACGATGGCCGCGCTGCGCGCCAACGACCGCGGCCAGTCCCAGCTGCGGCACGCCGGCACGCTGTTCCTGGACAACCCGATCGGCCGCGCCAACGCCACCTACCTGCTGGAGCTCCAGCGGGCGGTGGCCGACGCACTCGGCGTCCAGCTGATCTACACCACCGGCCTGTTCGACACCACCGCGCTCGCCGAGTTCCCGCTGGTGATCCGGCTGCGCAACGACGCCGACCTGCGGGCCGGCCTCAAGTACATCTCGGTCGAGGAGCACCTGCGCCCGGGCCTGCCCGCCGCCCCGGACCCGGACGGCCCGGCCATCCACGGCGAGATCACCGCCACCAGGATGTTCAAGCGTCCTGCGGAGGTGCCGGCCCAGGGCTGAACTCGTTAGCGTGGCACCCATGCTGACGATCGCTCACCTCAGTGACATCCACCTCGGCCAGGTCCACCGTGGGGACGGCGGCAAGCGGGCCCGGCGGCGGGCCGAGCAGGTGATGGCGTACCTCGACGCCCTGCCCGGCCCGCTGGACGCGGTGCTGGTCACCGGCGACCTCGCCGACCACGGCCTGCCCCAGGAGTACCGGCAGGCCGTGGAGGTGCTGTCCTCCCGGCACCCGGTGCTCACCTGCCCGGGCAACCACGACGCCCGGGCGCCCTACCGGGAGGTGCTGCTGGGGGAGGCGCCGGGGGAGGGGCCGGTCAACCGGCTGCACCGGCTGCCCGGCGCCGACGTGCTGATGCTCGACTCCTCGATACCCGGGCGGCACGACGGCCTGCTGGACGACCGGACGCTGGACTGGCTGGAGGCACAACTCGCCGAGGGCCGTGCCGAGTTGCCCGCGCTGGTGGCCTTCCACCACCCGCCGGTGGAACTGCACCTGCCGAAGGTCGACGCGATCCGGCAGTCCGGCGGGGTGCGGCTGGCCCGGGTGCTGCGCCGCCACCCCCGGGTCGCCGCCCTGTTCTGCGGCCACGCCCACACTTCCGCGGCCGGCACCTTCGCCGGCCTGCCGCTGCTGGTCTCGCCCGGCGTGGTCTCCACCGTCACGCTGCCCTGTGAGGGCGGGCCCGGCATCTCCTTCGACCACCCGCCGATGCTGGCCTTCCACGTGCTGGACGGGGAGCGCCGGCTCACCAGCCACTACCGGGCGCTGCCGCTCCGGGACTGACCGCCCGCGGACTCACGGGTGGTGGGGCCGCACCCGGGCCTGGCGCGGCTGCTGCTGCGGGGGCTGGTACGGCGGCTGGTACGGAGCCTGGTGGCGCGGCGGGTACGGAGCCTGCTGCGGCCGGGCCTGCGGCGGCTGGGGCCCGGGCCCGTACGCCTGCGGCCGGGGCTGCGGCTGGGGCGCCTCGTACGGCTGCCGGTACACCGAGGGCTGCCCGGACCGGGGGAGCGGCCGGGCGGCCGGCGGCCCGGCGGGCGCCCGGCTGCCGGCCATCGGATGGGCGGCGCCCGGTGCCCGCATCCGCTGGGCCGCGACCTGGCGGGAGATCAGGATCTCCAGCAGGCACCACATGGTCCCGAACACCCCGAGCCCCATCGCCAGCAGCGCGGGGGTCAGCAGCCAACTGCCCGCGTACGAGGCCAGGGTCGCGACCACGACGCCCACCAGGGTGAAGGACAGGCAGAGCACGGCCCGGACTGCGGCGGCGCGCACCTCGTCGGGCAGGCGGCGACGGCGGCGTGGCACGGACATCGAGCGACCCCCAGGCGCGTGACGCGTGTTCGGCGGAGCAGGTGAAGCATACGGAACGGGCGCACACGAAACGCGCTCCTCCGGCACACTCTGCCCCACCGAACCAGGACCATGCGTCCGAATCCGCCGAACTGCCGCCAAACCGTGTCATCAGGGAGGGCCGCGGCCCCGGCGGCCTCAGTCCAGCTGGAGGTCGAGCTCCTCCAAGGCACCGGTCACGATCGTCCGCATCGCCTGCTCGGCGTGGACGGCGTCCTTGGCGCAGATCGCCTCCGCGACCTCGCGGTGCAGCCGGATCGCGTACGGCTCCGGCTGATGGGGCATCAGGTGGTACTCGGTGCGGCCGGTGAGTACGGCGGCGACGGTGCCCCCGAGGTGGGCGAACATCTCGTTGCCGGAGGCGCGCAGCACCAGGGAGTGGAAGGCGATGTCGTGCCTGAGGAAGGCGGTCAGGTCGGCGGCCCGCGCGGTGACCGTCAGATCCACGGCCAGTGAGCTGAGTTCGCGCCGGTCGTCGTCGCTCGCGTGGGTGGCGGCGAGCGCGGCCGCGGCCGGTTCGACGGCCACCCGCAGCGAGCCGAGCGAGCGCAGCTGGGCGGGCCGGTCCGCGCCGGCCAGGCGCCAGCGGATCACCATCGGGTCGAAGACGTCCCAGAGCGACTTCGGCTGCACGGTGATCCCGACCCGTCGCCGGGAGGCCACCATGCGCATCCCCTCCAGGATCCGCACCGCCTCCCGGACCACCGTCCGGGAGACCCCGAACCGGTGCTCCAGCTCCTCGCCGCGCAGCACCGCCCCCTCGGGGACCTCCCCCGACGCGATCGCCGGCCCGAGCTCGTCGAGCAGCCGCCCGGTCAGTCCCTGGATCTCCATCCGACCAGCCTAGACGCCCGCCCCGCGAGCGTCCGAAGCACCCTGCGACCCAGACCACACCGCAAAAGTATGACGATTTGGTTTCCGCCACTTGAATACGTCATATCTTTGAGGCGATAGTGGCGGCCAGGAAACGAAGGAGCACCACCCATGGCTCTCAGCGTCGAGAACCACGACCTTCCGAAGACCCCCCTCACCGTCGTGGTGATGGGCGTCTCGGGCGTCGGCAAGACCACCCTGGCCCGCCTGCTGGCCGACCGCCTCGCCCTCCCCTTCGCGGAGGCGGACGACTTCCACCCGGCGGAGAACATCGCCAAGATGTCCGCCGGCACCCCGCTGGACGACCAGGACCGCGCCCCCTGGCTGCGCGCCATCGGCGCCTGGCTGAAGGAGCGGGCCGAGGCCGGCACCGGCGGTGTGGTCACCTGTTCGGCGCTGAAGCACCGCTACCGCGACACCCTGCGCGCTGCCTGCCCGGGCGCCTTCTTCCTGCACCTCAGCGGTGGCCACGAGCTGGTCGAGGACCGGCTCAACCACCGCACCGGCCACTTCATGCCGTCGTCGCTGCTCGACTCCCAGTACGCCGCCCTGGAACCGCTGGCGGCGGACGAGCGCGGCGGCGTCCTGGACGTCGGCCCGTCCCCCGAAGAACTCGTCGAGATGGCCGTGGCGCTGCTGCGGCCCGTCAATGGAGACCTCGCGTGAGCATTGCCCCCACTCTGCTGGCGGCCGCCCCACCGGCCCTGCCGCACACCAGCAGCGACTCCCAGCTGCTGATCGCGGTGCTGCTCAGCATCGGTGCGATCGTCGTACTGATCACCAAGCTGAAGCTGCACCCGTTCCTCGCCCTCACGCTCGGCTCCGGTCTGCTGGCCGCCGTCGCGGGTGCCCCCTTCGACAAGCTGCTCAGCAGCTTCTCCACGGGCTTCGGCTCCACCGTCGCCAGCGTCGGTCTGCTGATCGGCCTCGGTGCGATGCTCGGCAAGCTGCTCGCCGACTCCGGTGGCGCCAACATCATCGCCGACACCGTCCTGTCCCGCACCGGCAACAGGGCGCTGCCCTGGGCGATGGCGCTGATCGCGGCGGTGCTCGGTCTGCCGCTGTTCTTCGAGGTCGGCGTCGTCCTGCTGATCCCGATCGTGCTGCTGGTCGCCCGCCGCGGCAACGTCCCGCTGATGCGGGTCGGCATCCCGGCGCTGGCGGGCCTGTCGGTGCTGCACGGCCTGGTGCCCCCGCACCCGGGCCCGCTGGTCGCCGTCGACGCGCTGAAGGCCGACCTCGGCATCACCCTGGCGCTCGGCCTGCTGATCGCCGTCCCGACCCTGGTCATCGCCGGCCCGCTGTTCGCGCGGCTCGCCGAGCGCTGGGTCGGCCCGCTGGAGATCCCGGCCGCCACCGCCCCCGAGGAGACGGCCAAGCACGACCGCACCCCCTCCTTCGGGGCGGTGATGGCCACCATCCTGCTGCCCGTCGTGCTGATGCTCGGCAAGGCGCTGGCGGACGTGGTGATCGACAACCCGAAGGCGCTGGGCCAGCGGGTGTTCGACTTCGTGGGCTCCCCGCTGATCGCGCTGCTCGCCGCGACCCTCCTCGGCATGGCGACCCTCGGCAAGGCGGCCGGCTTCGACCGGGCCCGGATCTCCGACACCGTCGGCAAGTCCCTCGGGCCGATCGCCGGCATCGTGTTCATCGTCGGCGCGGGCGGCGGCTTCAAGCAGACCCTGATCGACGTGGGCGTCGGCAACGCGGTCAGCGAGTGGTCCGGCAAGTGGCACATCTCCGCGCTGCTGCTGGGCTGGCTGATCGCCGTGCTGATCCGCCTGGCCACCGGCTCGGCGACGGTCGCCACCATCACCGCGGCCGGCATCGTCTCCCCGCTCGCGGCGAACATGTCCTCGACCCACGCGGCCCTGCTGGTGCTCGCGATCGGCGCGGGCTCGCTGTTCCTGTCGCACGTCAACGACGCCGGCTTCTGGCTGGTGAAGGAGTACTTCGGGATGAGCGTCGGGCAGACGCTGAAGTCCTGGTCGGTGATGGAGACGGTGATCTCGGTGGTCGCCATCGCCCTGATCATGCCGCTCAGCCTGATCGTCTAGCGCCCTGAGCGCGACGCCGAGGGGCGGCACCCGTGACCGTACGGGTGCCGCCCCTCGGCGTTTCCGGCAGCCCGGCCGGTACGCCCGTCCGTACCCGCCGCGGGCCCCGGCGGTGCGGCGCTCCCTCCCGGGCCGCCAGGACCGCCGTCGCGCCGCCCGTACGGCGTTCGCACCCGGGCGCCCGTACCGAGCAGCCCCCCGAGGCGGGACGCGGGCCCCGCGGTGCGCGAAACGGCGGGCGGGCGCCCGGGGGACTCCCGGACGCCCGCCCGCCGTCGGCGGTGTGGCCGCTCCGCGCGCTGCGCGAGGCTGTGCCTACTTGTTTCCGCGCTGCGCGAGGCTGTGCCTACTTGTTTCCGCGCTTCGCGAGGAAGGCCTCGACCTCGGCCTTGACCTCCGGCGTGTCCAGCCCCCGCACGGTCATCGTGGTGCGGCGGCGCAGCACGTCGTCCGCGGTGTACGCCCACTCGTTGTCCGCCGCGTACGCGACCTGCGCCCAGACGTCCGGGCCGTCCTCGTGGATCGGCCGGCCGAGCTCCGGGTTCTCGTCGATCATGCGGGCGATGTCGAAGGACAGCGTGCCGTAGTGGCTGGCCAGGTGCTTGGCCACCAGCGGCTCCATCCGGGAGCCCGGCTCGCGGTCGATCAGCAGGCGGTGCGCCACCGCGTTCGGCGCGCCGACGCCCGGCAGCGGGACGGTCGGGGCGATCGGCGACATGTCCTCGCCGAGGCTGGTGCCGGGCACGTGGGCCAGCTTCTCCAGCACGGTGCGGCCGATGTGCCGGTAGGTGGTCCACTTGCCGCCGGAGACCGACAGCATGCCGCCGCGGCCCTCGGTGACGACCGTCTCGCGCTTGGCGGCGGCGGTGTCGCCCGGGCCGCCGGGCAGCACCCGCAGGCCGGCGAAGGAGTAGGTGATCAGGTCGCGGTCGAGGTGCTCGTCGCGGATCGCGTGCGCGGCCTCGCCCATGATCTGGTCGATGTCCGCGTCCGTGGCCCGGACGTCCTTCGGGTCGCCGGTGTACTCCTCGTCGGTGGTGCCGAGCAGGACGTGGTCCTCCCACGGGATGGCGAAGGAGACGCGGTACTTGTCGATCGGGATGGTCAGCGCGGCGCGCCACGGCGAGCGGCGCTTGACGACCACGTGGGCGCCCTTGGAGAGGCGGATCGACGGCGCGGCGCCGGCGTCCTCCATCTTGCGCAGGTGGTCCACCCACGGGCCGGTGGCGTTCAGCACCAGGCGGGCGTCGATGCCGAACTCGCTGCCGTCCAGGCGGTCGCGGATCTCGGCGCCGGTGACCCGGCCGCCGGTGAAGCGCAGCCCGGTGACCTCGGCGTGGTTGAGCACGACGGCGCCGGCGTCGACGGCGGCGCGCACGGTCATCACGGCGACGCGCGAGTCGTTCATCTGGTGGTCGCCGTAGACGGCCACCGAGCGCAGGCCCTCGGTGCGCAGCGCGGGCACCTGCTGGGCGGCGTGGGCGGCGGTGGAGACCCGGCCCATGCCGTCGCGGAAGGCGGACAGCGCCGAGTACAGGAAGACGCCGGCGCCGAGCTTGGCGGCGCCGTGCGGGCCGCCCTTGTAGACCGGGACGAAGAAGGTCAGCGGGTTGACCAGGTGCGGGGCCACGTCGGTGGAGAGCGCGCGACGCTCCTTGTGGTTCTCCGCGACCAGCTTGACGGCGCCGGTCTGCAGGTAGCGCAGACCGCCGTGGACGAGCTTGGAGGAGGCGCTGGAGGTGGCGCCGGCGAAGTCGCCGGCGTCGACCATGGCGACCTTCAGGCCGGCCTGGGACGCGGTCCAGGCGACGGCGGTGCCGAGGATGCCGCCTCCGATCACCAGCAGGTCGTAGGTGGCCTTGCCGAGCAGTTCACGGGTCTCGGCGCGGGAAGCGGTGCGGCCGGCGGTGCGCTCGGCGCCCAGGGTCGGGATGGTTGCCATGGTGGTTGTGTACGGCGCGCGGGTCGGGCGGCGCCGTTACTCCTCTCGGGTGCGGTGCGGTCCCTGCGGGAGGGCCCGGTCGGCCCGGTGCGGCGGGCCGGTGAAACAGGTGTCACCCGCTGCCGGAACAGCGGGTGGCCGACCGGGGCACGGGGCCCCGACCGGCTTGTCGGTCAGTTGTTCTCTTCCTCCTCCACCCAGCCCATGGTGCGCTCCACGGCCTTGAGCCACTTCTTGTACTCGCGCTCCCGGGTGGCCTCGTCCATGCGCGGGGTCCACTCGGCGGCGCGGTGCCAGTTGGCCCGCAGGGTGTCGAGGTCGTTCCAGAAGCCGACGGCGAGTCCGGCCGCGTAGGCGGCGCCGAGGGCGGTGGTCTCGGCCACGTAGGGGCGCTCGACCGGGGCGTCCAGGACGTCGGCGATGTTCTGCATGAGCAGGTTGTTGCTGGTCATGCCGCCGTCGACCTTGAGGGCGGTGAGCTCGACCCCGGAGTCCTTCTGCATGGCGTCGACGACCTCGCGGGTCTGCCAGGCGGTGGCCTCCAGGACGGCCCGGGCCAGGTGGCCCTTGGTGACGTACCGGGTCAGACCGGCGATCACACCGCGGGCGTCGGAGCGCCAGTACGGGGCGAACAGGCCGGAGAAGGCCGGGACGAAGTAGGCACCGCCGTTGTCCTCGACGGTGTTGGCGAGGGTCTCGATCTCGGCGGCGGTGGAGATGATGCCGAGCTGGTCGCGCAGCCACTGGACGAGCGAGCCGGTGACGGCGATCGAGCCCTCCAGGGCGTACACCGGGGCCTGGTCGCCGATCCGGTAGCCGACGGTGGTCAGCAGACCGTGGTACGAGTTGACGACCTTCTCGCCGGTGTTCAGCAGGAGGAAGGTGCCGGTGCCGTAGGTGGACTTGGCCTCGCCCTCGTCGAAGCAGGTCTGGCCGAACAGTGCGGCCTGCTGGTCGCCGAGCGCGGAGGCGACCGGGACGCCGGCCAGGTCGCCGACGGCCTCGCCGTACACCTCGGCGGAGGAGCGGATCTCCGGCAGGACGGCCATCGGCACGCCCATCGACTCGGCGATCTTGTCGTCCCACTGGAGGGTGCGCAGGTTCATCAGCATGGTGCGGCTGGCGTTGGTGACGTCCGTGACGTGCTTGCCGCCGTCGACACCGCCGGTGAGGTTCCAGATCACCCAGGTGTCCATGGTGCCGAACAGGATGTCGCCGGCCTCGGCGCGCTCGCGCAGGCCCTCGACGTTGTCCAGCAGCCAGCGGATCTTCGGGCCCGCGAAGTAGCTGGCCAGGGGGAGGCCGGTCTCGCGGCGGAAGCGGTCCTGGCCGACGTTGCGGCCGAGCTCGCGGCAGAGCGCCTCCGTGCGGGTGTCCTGCCAGACCAGCGCGTTGTGCACCGGCTCGCCGGTGTTCCGGTCCCACAGGACGGTGGTCTCGCGCTGGTTGGTGATGCCGATCGCGCGGATGTCGTCCTTGGTCAGGCCGGCCTTCTCCAGCGCGCCGCGGACGACCGACTGCACCCGGGTCCAGATCTCGGCGGCGTCGTGCTCGACGTAGCCGGGCTGGGGGAAGATCTGCCGGTGCTCCTGCTGGTCGACGGCGACGATCCGGCCGTCGGCGCCGAAGATGATGCAGCGGCTGGAGGTGGTGCCCTGGTCGATCGCGGCGATGTAGTTACCGGTGGAGGTCATGGGGAGGGTCCTCGGCTCGGGTTCGGGGGATACGGGGTGGGTGGGCCTGACGCGTCCGTTCGGTCAGTCCCCGTGGGTGGCGGGGGCGAACCCGTCCGCTAGAAAACGGCGTTGTAGACGCCGCCGGCCGCGAGGCCGCCCAGGATCGGGCCGACGACCGGGATCCAGGCGTACGACCAGTCGGAGCTGCCCTTGTTCGGGATCGGCAGCAGGGCGTGGGCGATGCGCGGGCCGAGGTCACGGGCCGGGTTGATCGCGTAGCCGGTCGGGCCGCCCAGCGAGAGGCCGATGCCGACGACGGTGAAGGCGACCATCAGGGTGCTGGTGCCGGACTGGGTGAGGCCCGCGTTGGTGCCGATGGTGAGGATCGCGAAGCAGAGCACGAAGGTGCCGATGACCTCGGTGATCACGTTCTGGAGCGGGTTCCGGATCTCCGGGCCGGTCGAGAAGATGCCGAGGGTGGGCTCCTGGTTCGCGTTGAACTGGCCCAGGTAGGCGGCCCAGACCAGGACGGCACCGATGATCGCGCCGAGCAGCTGGGAGCCGAGGTAGAGCGGCACCTGGCCCCACTCGCCGCTCTTGACCGCGAGCGCGACGGTGACGGCCGGGTTCAGGTGGGCACCGGACTTCGGGGCCGACATGTAGGCGGCGATGAGGACCGCGAATCCCCAGCCGAAGGTGATCGCCAGCCAGCCGGCGTTGACGGCCTTCGACTTCTTGAGGGTCACGGCGGCGCAGACGCCACCGCCGAGGAGTATCAGGGCGGCGGTGCCGAGGGTTTCGCCGACGAAGACGTCGCCGTTGGAGAACGCGGACACAAAGACTCCCTTGTCCATATGGCCCGGAGGGTGAGTGGGGGCAGGCGGCCGGTCGATCGCTGTGCGGGTGAGCGCACTGTGGGAGTGATCTCTCCGGCCATCGTTCGACAATGTCGACCGTCATGCGGAAGCTTCCTCCCCAGGTCGGCCCCGCGTCAAGGCGGGGTTACGGAGCTGTGACCTCACCTCGCCGGGTCCGTCGACGTTACCGAGCGGAGCGCCCCGAACCGGGACAAAACGCCAGAGGCGCGGACAGGCCTCTCGCCCGTCCGCGCCTCAGAGTGACGAATCGACGGCCCTCCGCGAGCCCTCCGTGGACCGGTGCTCAGAACCGCCCGGCGCCCAGGTCGCGGGAGATCGCCCGCGCCGCGCTGCGCACCGAGGCCACCAGCGAGGGCTTCACGAAGCCGTCCTCGCAGACCCGCTCGACCGCCCCGCTGATGCACACCGCGCCCACCGGGTTGCGCCGCCGGTCCTGGATCAGCGCGCCGATCGAGGCCACGCCCTCCCAGGTCTCCTCGATCGAGTCCGCCCAGCCGCGCTCCCGGACCAGTGCGCACTCGGCGTCCACGTCGGCCGCCCCGGTCAGCGTCCGCACGGTGTAGGACTCGTACGGGCCCTCGCCCAACTCCCCGCGGGCGACGGGGTCGTAGGCCATCAGCACCTTGCCCATCGCGGTGCTGTGCAGCGGCTGCATCGAGCCCACCTCCAGCACTTGCCGGGTGTCGTCCGGCCGGAACACGTGGTGCACGATCAGCACGCCCTGCTGGTGCAGCACCCCCAGGTAGACCGTCTCCCCGGCCGCCCGGGCCAGGTCGTCCGCCCACACCAGCGCCCGCGCCCGCAGCTCGTGCACGTCCAGGTAGCTCTGCCCCAGCCGCAGCAGCTCGGCGCCCAGCTGGTACTTGCCGGTCTCCGGGTCCTGCTCGACGAAGCCCTCCTGCTGGAGCGTGCGCAGGATGCCGTGCGCGGTGCCCTTGGCCAGGTCCAACGCGGTCGCGACCTCGGAAAGGCCCAGCCGGCGTTCGCCGCCGGCCAGCAGGCGCATGATCGCGGCGGCCCGGGAGAGCGACTGGATCGGGCCGGGCATGGGTACCTCCGCTGACAGGCGGTCGACAATGTCGACCGAAGTGGTGACGGGACGAGTCTGCCAGGCCGCCCCGACTCCGTGCACCTTCCCCCCGGGTAACCCGCCCTCCGCCCTCCGTTCACGCGCCTCGCGCGCCCCGCCCCGCGGCCGGTGCGCCCCGCGGGGCCGGGCGCTCAGCCCGCCGCCCCCGCGCGCTGCGCCCGCAGCACCGTCATCTCCGCCGCCAGCGCCGCGATCCCGTCCGTCCCGACCCGGCAGCAGCCGCCCACCAGCCGGGCGCCGTCCGCCAGCCAGCCGCCCACCCGGGCCGAACGGAAGGTCGGGCCGCCGCGCCAGTCCCGGCGGTCCGCGTCCCAGCTCTCCCCGCTGTTCGGATAGACCACCACCGGCTTCCCGGTCACCTCGGCGGCCACCGCCACCGCCCGGTCGGCGTCCTGCGGCGTACAGCAGTTCACGCCCACCGCGACCACCTCGTCCACACCGGCCGCGAGCGCGAAGGCCTCCGCCAGCGGCTGCCCCGCCCTGGTCCGGTCGCCCTCGACGCTGTACGACAGCCAGGCCGGCACCCCCAGCCCGCGCACCAGTGCCAGCAGCGCCCGCGCCTCGTCCGCGTCCGGCACCGTCTCCAGCGCCAGCACGTCGGGCCGGGCCGCCGCCAGCACCTCCAGCCGCGGCCGGTGGAAGTCCGCCAGCTCCGCGACGCTCAGCCCGTACCGGCCCCGGTACTCCGAACCGTCCGCCAGCACCGCCCCGTACGGGCCCACCGAGGCCGCCACCCAGCGCCGCCGCCCGCCCGGCTCCGCCCGCGCCGCCTCCCGGGCCAGCGCCACGCTGCTCGCCAGCAGCCGCGCGGCCTGCGCCCGGCCGACGCCCCGGCGGGCGAAGCCCTCGAAGCTCGCCTGGTAGCTCGCGGTTATCGCGACGTCCGCGCCCGCCGCGAAGTACGCCCGGTGCGCCGCCACCACCGCCTGCGGGTCGTCCGCCAGCAGCCGCGCCGACCACAGCGCGTCCGAGAGGTCGTGCCCGTCCGCCGCCAACTGGTTCGACAGCCCGCCGTCGAGCACCAGCGGACCGGCGGCCAGCGCGGCGGCGAAGTCCGGCGGGGGAGCAGTGGGCATGACGGCCTCCTCGGCAGAGTTCCTGGTCACAGCCTAGAGGGGAGGCCGCCGGGCGAGCAGGAAAACCATTTGCCGCAGAGGAACGCGATCGCTACGTTGTGCTCATCCCGAGAAGAACGAGTACCGGCGCGGCAGCCCCGCGGTCCCGGCCGCCACGGACACGGAGAGGAGCCCGGCGATGGCAGCGGACGAGCAGCCGCACCCCACCGGGCCCGCAGCCGAGGCCCAGTGGCTCGCCGCGTACGACCCGCGCGCCTACACCCCCGTCGCCGTCACCGTGGACGTCGTCGCCCTGACCCTGCGCCACGGCGCCCTGCACGTCCTGCTCGTCGAACGCGGCGCCCCGCCCCAGCAGGGCCGCTGGGCCCTGCCCGGCGGCTTCCTGCGCGCCGGCGAGGAGGGCCCCGACGAGGCCGCCGTCCGCGAGCTCGCCGAGGAGACGGGCCTCCAGGGCGCCTCCGGGGCCGAGGACAGGCTCTGCCGCCTCCACCTCGAACAGCTCGGCACGTACGGCGCCCCCGAGCGGG
The DNA here is from genome assembly GCF_044391605.1 of Kitasatospora sp. NPDC018619. Classification (NCBI taxonomy): domain Bacteria; kingdom Bacillati; phylum Actinomycetota; class Actinomycetes; order Kitasatosporales; family Streptomycetaceae; genus Kitasatospora; species Kitasatospora sp. NPDC018619. The sequence goes on along the minus strand of NZ_JBISAI010000028.1, from coordinate 6,335 downwards.
ACCCACGGATGCACGTCGTCTCCGTCGCCTACCTCGCCTTCGCCCCCGACCTGCCCGACCCCCGGGCCGGGACGGACGCCGCGGCCGCCGCCTGGCACCCCGTCTCCGACCTGGACCTCCGGCCCTGCGGCCGGTCCCGAGCCGCCGGTGCGCCCGCCGACACCCACGGGGGTGGCGTCGACGGGCGCGCCGGCCCCGGCCCGCTCGCGCTGGCCTTCGACCACGCCCGGATCCTCGCCGACGGCCTCGACCGGGTGCGCGCCAAGCTCGAGTACAGCCCGCTGGCCACCGCCTTCCTGCCGGACGGCTTCACCATCCCCGAGCTGCGCGCCGTCTACGAGGCCGTCTGGGGCGAGAAGCTCCACCCCGGCAACTTCCACCGCAAGGTGCTGTCCGTGCCCGGCTTCGTCGAGGGCACCGGCACCACCACCGAGCGCGGCGGCGCCCGCGGCGGCCCGCGCGCCCGCACCTACCGCGCCGGCGGCGCCCGCCTGCTGCACCCCGCCCTGCTCCGCCCCACCCGCGAGGGCCCGGCCGAGGCCGCCGGCCCGCCCTGAGGGCCCGTCGCCCCCGGCCGCCCCGCAGCCCGACCGGGCTACCATCCGGCCATGACCACTGACGAAGCGACGACCACCGACGAGGCGCCCCGAACCGCCCACCGGCCCTTCTCGCACTGCCACTTCTGCGGCACGCCCTACCCGCCCGACACCCTCGCCTGGCCCCGCACCTGCCCCGGCTGCGCCGAGATCAGCTACCGCAACCCGCTGCCCGTCGCGGTCACCGTCCTGCCCGTCACCCGCCCCGACGCCGACCCCGCGCTGGTCGTCATCCGCCGCACCATCGAACCCGGCTACGGCGAACTCGCCTTCCCCGGCGGCTACATGGACTACGGCGAGAGCTGGCAGCAGGCCTGCGTGCGCGAACTCCAGGAGGAGACCGGCATCACCGCAGACCCGGCCGACGTCACCCTGATCCACACCTCCTCCGACCCGGCCGGCCGCTTCGTGATGCTCTGCGGGCTGCTCCCGGCCCGCCCGCTCGCCGACCTCCCGCCCTCGCTCCCCACCGACGAGACCGACGGCTGGCTGCTCGCCACCGCCGAGACCCCGCTGGTCTGGGACTTCCACAACGGCGTCCTGCGCCGCTGGTTCAACGGCGAGTTCACCCCCCGCTGACCCCGCTCCCGCCCCACCGGCCGACCCTGGCGCGGCGGGCGATCACATGGCATGGTCTGCACCGACAGCCCAACCGGACGGGTCTGCCACGAGCCTCCCGTCCCCTCCACCGGCCGGGAGACCACCACCGTGAGCACCCCACCGCAGGACCAGCCGCTCTGGCGCCCCAACCCCGCCCGCGCCGCCGCCACCCCCCTCGTGGCCTTCCAGGCCTGGGCCGCCGAACACCACGGCGCCCCGGCCGCCCCGCTCGCCCCGGCCGCCGACGACCGGCAGGCCGCCGAGCGCTACGCCGCCCTGCACGCCTGGTCCACCGAGGACCTCGACCGGTTCTGGACCGCGGTCACCCAGTGGTTCGACGTCCGCTTCAGCCAGGCCCCCGACGCCGTCCTCGCCGACCCCCGGATGCCCGACGCCGTCCTCGCCGACGGCACCCGGACCGGCTCGCAGTGGTTCCCCGGCGCCCGCCTCAACTACGCCGAACACGTCCTGCGCCACTCCGAGGACCCGGCCAACGCCGACCGGCCCGCCATCCTCCACGCCGACGAGACGGGCGGCGCCCCGGCCGCCACCACCTGGGCCGAGCTGCGCCGCCAGGTCCTCGCCCTCGCCACGGCCCTGCGCGCCCAGGGCGTCGGCCCCCACGACCGGGTCGCCGCCTACCTGCCCAACATCCCGCAGGCCGTCGTCGCGCTCCTCGCCACCAACGCCGTCGGCGCCGTCTGGACCTCCTGCGCCCCCGACTTCGGCGCCCGCAGCGTCCTCGACCGCTTCCAGCAGCTCGAACCGGACGTCCTGATCGCCGTCGACGGCTACCACTACGGCGGCAAGGCCCACGACCGCACCGAGGTCGTCGCCGAGCTGCGCCGCGAACTGCCCTCGCTGCGCACCGTCGTCCACGTCCCGCTGCTCGGCGGCCCGGCCCCCGAAGGCGCCCTCGCCTGGGACGACCTGGTCTCCGGCCCGGCCGACGCGGCCGACGGCACGGCCGGGTTCGCCCAGCTCCCGTTCGACCACCCGCTCTGGGTGCTCTACTCCTCCGGCACCACCGGACTGCCCAAGCCGATCGTCCAGAGCCAGGGCGGCATCCTGGTCGAGCACCTCAAGCAGGTCGGCCTCCATCTCGGCCTCGGCCCGCAGGACCGGTTCTTCTGGTTCACCTCGACCGGCTGGATGATGTGGAACTTCCTGGTCGCCGGCCTGCTGGTCGGCTCCACGATCGTCACCTACGACGGCAGCCCCGGCCACCCCGACCCCGGCGCCCTCTGGACGGTCGCCGCCCGCACCGGTACCACCGTCTTCGGCACCTCCGCCGCCTACATCGGCGCCGGCCGCAAGGCCGGGCTCCACCCCGGCCGCGACCTCGACCTCTCCGCCGTCCGCTGCATCGGCACCACCGGCTCCCCGCTCCCGCCCGACGGCTTCCGCTGGATCTACGAGGAGGTCAGCCGGGACGTCTGGCTCGCCTCCGTCAGCGGCGGCACCGACGTCTGCTCCTGCTTCGTCGGCGGCGTCCCGACCCTCCCGGTCCACGTCGGCGAGATCCAGGCCCCCTGCCTCGGCGCCGCCGTCGAGTCCTGGGACGTCCAGGGCCACCCGCACACCGACACCGTCGGCGAGCTCGTCGTCACCAAGCCCCTCCCGTCCATGCCCACGGGCTTCTGGAACGACGAGGACGGCACCCGCTTCCACGACAGCTACTTCGACATGTACCCCGGCGTCTGGCGCCACGGCGACTGGATCACCGTCACCTCCCGGGGCACCGTCGTCATCCACGGCCGCTCCGACTCCACCCTCAACCGCCAGGGCGTGCGGATGGGCTCCTCGGACATCTACGAGGTCGTCGAACGCCTCCCGGAGATCGCCGAGTCCCTGGTCATCGGCCTGGAGGAGCCCGACGGCGGCTACTGGATGCCGCTGTTCGTCGTGCTCGCCCCCGGCGCCGAGCTGACCGACGAGCTGACCGGCCGCATCCGCACCGCGCTGCGCACCGAGCTGTCCCCGCGCCACGTGCCCGACGAGGTGATCGCCGTCCGCGGCCTGCCGCACACCCTCACCGGCAAGCGGATCGAGGTCCCGGTCAAGCGCATCCTCTCCGGCACCCCGCTGGAGCAGGCCGTCAACCCCGGCTCCGTGGACCGGATCGAGCACCTGCGCTTCTTCGAGCAGCTCCGCCTCGACCGCCGGGCCTGACCGCCCCCGGGCACGGGGGGGGGGGGGGGGCCCCCCCCCGGCGGGGGGGGGGGCCCGCCCCGGGGGGGGGGGCGAACACCCCACCACCAAAATGGAGGCCGGGCCCCCCCCCACCCCAGCGGCCGGAGGCGCC
>NZ_JBISAI010000028.1:0-2824 GCF_044391605.1 Kitasatospora sp. NPDC018619 | reverse complement strand
CTCCCCGCCCCCCCCCCCCCCCGCCCGGGCCCCCCCCCCCCCGGGCGGGGGGGGGGGGCGCCCCCCCCGGGGCGGGGGGGCCCGCCCCTCGCGCGGTCGGGCGACTACTCGCCGGAGAGCACCTGCTGCGCGGCGGCCCGCGCCTCCTCGGCGCTGTCCGCGGACCGGGCCGCCTCGGCCGCCCGGCGGCACTGCGCCAGGGTGTACTTGGCGAGCGCGGTCCGCACGTAGGGGATCGAGGCCGCGCCCATCGACAGGCTGGTGACGCCCAGGCCGGTCAGCACCACGGCCAGCAGCGGGTCGGAGGCCGCCTCGCCGCAGACGCCGCAGCTCTTGCCGGTGGCCCGTGCGGCGTCGGCCGCTGCGGCGACCAGGTCCAGCAGGGCGGGCTGCCACGGGTCCTGGAGCCGGGCCAGCGCACCGACCTGACGGTCGGCCGCGAAGGTGTACTGCGCCAGGTCGTTGGTGCCCAGCGACAGGAACTCGACCTCCTGGAGGATCGACCTGGCCCGCAGCGCGGCCGAGGGGATCTCGACCATCGCGCCGAACTTGGCGTCCAGCCCGGCCTCCCGGCACGCGGCCGCGAAGTCCTTGGCGTCCCGGCGGTCGGCCACCATCGGGGCCATCACCTCCAGGTGCACCGGCAGGCCCTCGGCCGCCTTGGCCAGCGCCTGGAGCTGGGTCCGCAGCACCTCCGGGTGCTCCAGCAGGGTGCGCAGACCGCGCACGCCCAGCGCCGGGTTCGGCTCATCGGCGGGGGTCAGGAAGTCCAGCGGCTTGTCGGCGCCGGCGTCCAGCACCCGGACCACCACGCGGCCCTCGGGGAAGGCCTCCAGCACCTTGCGGTACGCCTCGACCTGCTTCTCCGCGCCGGGAGCCTTCGCCGAGTCGTCCAGGAACAGGAACTCGGTGCGGAACAGGCCGACGCCCTCGGCACCGTTCTCCAGCGCGGCCGGCACGTCGGCCGGGCCGCCCACGTTGGCCAGCAGCGGCACCCGGTGCCCGTCCGAGGTCTGCCCCGGGCCGGAGGAGGCGGCCAGCGCGGCCCTGCGCTCGGCGGCGACCGCCCGCAGCTCGTCCTGCTTCTCCTGGGAGGGCTCCAGCAGCACGTCACCGGAGCTGCCGTCCACCGCGACGACGGTGCCCTCGGCGACGTCGCCCGCACCCGCCAGCGCCACGACGGCCGGCACGCCCATCGCCCGGGCGAGGATGGCGCTGTGGCTGGTCGGCCCGCCCTCCTCGGTCACGAAGCCGAGCACCAGCGTCGGGTCGAGCAGCGCGGTGTCGGCCGGCGCCAGGTCCCGCGCGAACAGCACGTACGGCTCGTCGCTGTCCGGCACGCCCGGCATCGGCACGCCGAGCAGCCGGGCCACGATCCGGTTGCGCACGTCGTCCAGGTCGGCGACCCGTCCGGCCAGGTACTCCCCGGCCGAGGCGAGCAGCGCCCGGTAGGCCGCGAACGCGTCGTAGACACCGCGCTCGGCACTGCTGCCGACGGCGATCCGGCGGGAGACGTCGGCCATCAGCTCCGGGTCCTGCGCCATCAGGGCCTGGGCCTCCAGCACGGCCTGGGCCTCGCCGCCCGCGAGGTTGCCGCGCGCGACGAGGTCGGCGGCGACCGCCTCGACGGCGGCCTGGGCGCGGGCCTGCTCACGGGGAGCGTCCTCGGTCGGGATCTGAGTGGCCGGGGGCTCCAGCACCGCAGTCCCCATGTGCCGCACCTGGCCGATCGCGACCCCGTGGCTCACGCCCACGCCGCGCAGCGTCTTCTCCATGTCACCTGTCTCCGCTGAGATGAGCGGCCCCGCCGGGAACCGCTGTGTGGGGGCCGCCCCGTCATCTCGTCCGGGGCGGGTGTGGGAAGGAAGGGGTCAGCTCCAGCTGAACAGCTGCTCGCCGGCCTTGGCCTCGCCGTCCTCGCGCAGGTCGCCGAGCGAGTCGGCGGTGGCCTCCAGCGCCACGATCGGCGAGATCGGCGACTTGCCCGCGGCCTCGACGGCGGCCGGGTCCCACTTGATGACGGCCTGACCGCGGGTCACGGTGTCGCCCTTGCTGACGAGCAGCTCGAAGCCCTCGCCGTTGAGCTGGACGGTGTCGATCCCGAGGTGGGTCAGCACACCGTGGCCCTCGGCGTCCACGACCACGAACGCGTGCGGGTGCATGGAGACGACGACACCGTCCACCGGGGCGACCGCCGTGGTCTGCTCGCGAATCGGGTCGATCGCGGTACCCGGGCCGACCATCGCACCCGAGAACACCGGGTCGGGCACGCCCGCGAGCCCCACGATCTTGCCGGTCAGCGGCGACGTCACAGTGGTCATGGTTGTGCCTCCCAAGTGCGCAGTACAGCGAGCGGCCGCGAGGAGCGGCACGACGATCAACTGAAGCCTAATTCATGTCAACTTCGGACAACTGCTGACATTCCCGGGCGAACACCCCGCCGTACCTGCCCGGCCGGCCGGCGACCCGTCGACCCGCGAGTGGTCTAGTCCTCTTGGCTCCGATGGGCCGCACTCTACAGGCATCTTGGCGAATCGGGACCATTGCTGTATATGCTCGCGAGAGCAACAAATCATGCCGCCGTTCGGAGGACTCCAGCTGCGCCCCGATTCGCGCTCCGGCGGCCGAACCGCTATGGTGGGTCGGGTCGCCGCAACGTGGCGGTTAACACCAGATTTCAGATGCGAAAAGCCCCGGTAAACGGAGCAGAAAGCGTCTGGTAGGCTGGAAACACGAAAGAACGAAGCCCGGAGGGCCTGCCGGAAGGCGGCGCGAAGGAAGCGTCCGTTCCTTGAGAACTCAACAGCGTGCCAAAAGTCAACGC
>NZ_JBISAI010000027.1:90504-90952 GCF_044391605.1 Kitasatospora sp. NPDC018619 | reverse complement strand
CTGGGCGGGCGCGGGGCCCGCTGGGGGGGGGGGGGCGCTCCGGGCGCCCCACACCCCCGCCCCCCCCGCCCCCGGGGGCCCCGGGGGCCCCCCGGGGGGGGGGGGGGGCGGGGGCGGGGCGGCCCCCACGGCGTACCCGGAGGTCACCCGCAGGCCTCCCGGCGGCCGCCCGGGGTTATCGATTTTGGAGCCGGGGCCGACGTCGGGTAATGTTCTTTCTGCGCCGCCCGGGAGGGAACGGACGAGGGAACGAAAGCCCCTCGGAAGGGACCGAGCGAGAGGCGCAACGCCTGAGAAGGGCCCGCAGGGGTTCAACTCTGGTGGGGTATGGTGTAATTGGCAGCACGAGTGATTCTGGTTCATTTAGTCTAGGTTCGAGTCCTGGTACCCCAGCGCAGTACGTCAGTACGGCACACAAAAGAAGATCAAGCCCCCGTTGTGTAGCGGC
>NZ_JBISAI010000027.1:0-90406 GCF_044391605.1 Kitasatospora sp. NPDC018619 | reverse complement strand
GCCTAGCACGCTGCCCTCTCACGGCAGTAGCGCCGGTTCGAATCCGGTCGGGGGTACGGATCCCGCAAGGGATCTACCGGTCCCGCGAGGGACCACCTGGAAAGCCCCCGTTGTGTAGCGGCCTAGCACGCTGCCCTCTCACGGCAGTAGCGCCGGTTCGAATCCGGTCGGGGGTACGGATCCCGCAAGGGATCTACCGGTCCCGCGAGGGACCACCAGGAAGCCCCCGTTGTGTAGCGGCCTAGCACGCTGCCCTCTCACGGCAGTAGCGCCGGTTCGAATCCGGTCGGGGGTACTTCAGAGCAGGAAGCCGGTGGGCTCGCCCATCGGCCCTTGCTTTGTGTTGGGGTATGGTGTAATTGGCAGCACGAGTGATTCTGGTTCACTTAGTCTAGGTTCGAGTCCTGGTACCCCAGCCAGAGAATGGAAAAGCCCCGGTTTCCGGGGCTTTTTTGCGTTGTGCGTCGAAAGCTCCCCGCAGGCCCCTCGGAAGGGCCCCGTCCGCGCCGGACGGGGCCCTTCCGGCGTTCCGGGCGGCCGTCGGAGGGCGCCGTCCGGCGCGGACCGGAGGGGGCTCGCCGAGGGTGTCCGGAGGGGGCCCGCCCGGGCCGTCGGGCGGGGCCGGGGATGTCCATGCGCTAAGACCGCGATCTCACTGGGCGAGACACAAGTTCAATCTCCGGCGAAAAGCGCCACCCTGGACGGGAGCGGCCCCGGGAGTCTCAGGGCGGCGCACACGCTTTGACCTCGACGACACGAGAAGGCCGGCAACGCGGCCGGCTGGAGGGAATCCGATGGGACGGACACTCGCAGAGAAGGTCTGGGACGACCACGTCGTGCGGCGCGCGGAGGGCGAACCCGACCTCCTCTTCATCGACCTGCACCTGCTCCACGAGGTCACCAGCCCGCAGGCCTTCGACGGGCTGCGGCTGGCCGGCCGTACCGTCCGCCGGACCGATCTGACGATCGCCACGGAGGACCACAACACCCCCACCCTGGACATCGACAAGCCGATCGCCGACCCGGTCTCCAAGGTGCAGCTGGAGACCCTGCGCCGGAACGCCGCCGAGTTCGGCGTCCGGATCCACTCGCTCGGCGACGTCGAACAGGGCGTCGTGCACGTCGTCGGCCCGCAGCTCGGCCTGACCCAGCCCGGCATGACCGTGGTCTGCGGCGACTCCCACACCTCGACCCACGGCGCCTTCGGCGCGCTGGCGTTCGGCATCGGCACCAGCCAGGTCGAGCACGTGCTGGCCACCCAGACCCTGCCGCTGGCGCCGTTCCGGACCATGGCGGTCACCGTCGAGGGCGAGCTGCCCGAGGGCGTCACCGCCAAGGACCTGATCCTGGCCGTCATCGCGAGGATCGGTACCGGCGGCGGCCAGGGCTACGTCCTGGAGTACCGCGGTTCGGCGATCCGGAGCCTGTCCATGGAGGCCCGGATGACCATCTGCAACATGTCGATCGAGGCCGGCGCCCGGGCCGGCATGATCGCCCCGGACGAGACCACCTTCGCCTACCTGGAAGGCCGCCCGCACGCCCCGCGGGGCGAGGACTGGGACGCCGCCGTCGCGTACTGGAAGACCCTGGGCACCGACGAGGACGCGGTCTTCGACCACGAGATCTTCATCGACGCGAGCGAGCTGACCCCGTTCGTCACCTGGGGCACCAACCCCGGCCAGGGCGCCCCGCTGGGCTCGCACGTGCCGGACCCGGCCTCCTTCGCCGACCCGCAGGAGCGCCTGGCCGCCGAGAACGCCCTGGCGTACATGGGCCTGGCGGCCGGCACCCCGCTGCGCGAGGTGAAGGTCGACGCCGTCTTCGTCGGCTCCTGCACCAACGGCCGGATCGAGGACCTGCGGGCGGCCGCCGCCGTCCTGGAGGGCCGCCGGATCGCCGACGGCGTACGGATGCTGGTCGTCCCCGGGTCCGTCCGGGTCGCGCTCCAGGCCGTCGAGGAGGGGCTGGACAAGGTGTTCACCGCGGCCGGCGCCGAGTGGCGCCACGCGGGCTGCTCGATGTGCCTGGGCATGAACCCCGACCAGCTCGCCCCGGGGGAGCGCTGCGCCTCCACCTCGAACCGCAACTTCGAGGGCCGGCAGGGCAAGGGCGGCCGCACCCACCTGGTCTCCCCGCAGGTCGCCGCGGCGACCGCCGTCCTGGGCCGCCTCGCCGCCCCCTCCGACCTGACCGCCGACGTCGCTGCCGTGGAGGCCTGAGCCATGGAGAAGTTCACCACCCACACCGGCCGGGCCGTCCCGCTGCGCCGCAGCAACGTGGATACCGACCAGATCATCCCCGCCCACTGGCTCAAGAAGGTCACCCGATCCGGTTTCGAGGACGGCCTGTTCGAAGCCTGGCGCAAGGACGAGTCGTTCATCCTCAACCGGCCCGAGCGCCAGGGCGCCACGGTCCTGGTGGCCGGCCCCGAGTTCGGCACCGGCTCCTCCCGGGAGCACGCCGTCTGGGCGCTCCAGAACCACGGCTTCCACGCGGTCATCTCCTCCCGCTTCGCCGACATCTTCCGGGGCAACTCCCTGAAGAACGGCCTGCTGACGGTCGTCCTCCCGCAGGAGACCGTGGAGCGGCTCTGGGTGCTCACGGAGAGTGACCCCTCGGCCGAGATCACCGTCGACCTGGAGGCCCGCGAGGTGCGCGCCGAGGGTGTCACGGCGGCCTTCGAACTGGACGACAACGTCCGGTGGCGGCTGCTCAACGGCCTGGACGACATCAGCATCACCCTGCGGAACGAGGCCGACATCGCGGCCTTCGAAGCGACCCGCCCGGCCTTCAAGCCCCGTACTCTGCCGGTCGCCTGAGTTCCCCTCAGAACAAGCATTCTGACGATCCGCCGGATGGCCCGCGCTCCCCTCGGGGGGGCCGGGCCATCCGTCGTTCCGGAGCACGAGTTAGCGCCGCGGCCCGCCCCGGATTGCCCATTTGGCTTTGCGGGAGAGGGGCCCGCGCAAGTACAACTGCGGGTAGATGGCACAATCAGTACATGCACCGGCACCATGAACCTCCGTACGCGGGCGGCGAACCCGCGGCTGAGGACTCCATGGGCCGGCCATCCGAACGCCGAATTGACGACCGGCCGGACGTCTCCTCCGCACCAGCTGAGGGGCCGGACGACCAGGAAGTCGCAGCGCTCTACGCGCTCGTGGCCGAGCGGTTGAAGCAAGCTCACGCCCGCGTGCATGCGCTGAACGTGTCTGCCGATGCAAAGACCGCTCTCACCCGTCAACTCCTCATCGTCACCGAGACCGCCAAGCGCGATCTGCCGGAGGCGGCAAGGCGGTTGAGTCGCTTTGTACATGACCTCGACGAGGGGCCCCCGCCGCTCGACTGAGGTCGCCGACGCGCAAATCCATTGCGACACTAGGGTGATTCGCGCGTTTGGTAATTGAAAGTCCGCAGATACATACCTAACGTGCGAAAAGAACGGATGGAATCATCCGGCGCCCGTTTCCGAAGGGGAAGACGTGAACAAGGCTCAGCTTGTCGAAGCGGTGGCCGAGCAGCTGGGCGGTCGCAAGGCTGCCGCAGAGGCCGTCGACGCAGTGCTCGACACCATGGTCCGTGCCGTTGTGGCCGGTGACCGGGTCTCGGTCACCGGGTTCGGCACCTTCGAGAAGGTGGAGCGCTCCGCGCGCTTCGCCCGCAACCCGCAGACCGGCGAGCGGGTCAAGGTCAAGAAGACCTCCGTCCCGCGCTTCCGTCCGGGCCAGGGCTTCAAGGACCTGGTCAGCGGCAGCAAGAAGCTGCCGAAGGAGGGCCCCTCGGTGAAGAAGGCCCCCAAGGGCTCCCTCACCCCGGGCAAGAGCGGCGTGGCCGCCACCCCGGCCGCCAAGCGGGCCGCGACCAAGCGCTCCGCCGCCGCTGCCGCCGCCCCGGCCGCCAAGAAGGCCGCCACCAAGAAGACGGCGACCACGGCCGCCGCCAAGAAGGCCGCCCCCACGGCCGCCGCCAAGAAGACCACGGCGACCGCCAAGAAGTCCGCTGCGAAGACCACCGCCGCGAAGACGACCGCCGCGAAGACGACGCCCGCCAAGACCACCGCCGCCAAGAAGACCACGGCGACGGCGACCAAGGCTGCCGCGACCAAGAAGACGGCCGCCGCGAAGAAGGCGACCACCACGGCCGCCGCCAAGAAGACCACGGCCACCGCCAAGAAGGCGGCCGCCACGGCCAAGAAGACGGCGCCGGCGAAGAAGACCGCCACCCGCAAGACCACCGCGCGCAAGACCTCTGCCAAGTAAGTCCCGCGCGACCGTCTTCGGACGGCCTTCGGCCCAGAGCCGCGGCACCCCCTCCCGTGAATTCACGGAACAGGTCGCCGCGGCTCTTTCGATTTCCGGGCGCTTAGTCAGGAATCGACGGCGTGCGTCGGCGCGAGGCGTTCCCGGGCGGCGCGGCGGCGCGGGGACGGGGTGCGCAGAGGGGGCCGGTGCGGGGCGGTCAGCCCTCGGCCGGGTCCGGGAAGGTCTGGAGCGTCACGAAGACCACCCGGCGGGCCTCCCCGGCGCCCTCGGTGCGGATCCGCACCCGCTGCCCGGGGCGCAGCAGCCGCAGGCCGCCGGCGTCGAAGGCGGCCGCGTCGAACGGCACCGGGGTCCCGTCGTCGAGCAGCACGGAGCCGGCCCGGGTGGCGGGGTCGAAGGTGAACGCGGTGGCCTGCATGCGAGCAGCATAGCGAGCGGGCCGGCCCGGGCCCGGGAGCAGGCCGACGCCGCGGAGGACCGGCGTGCGGCCCGGCGTGCGGCCCGGCGCGGGGCCTGGCGCGGCTTCAGGACAGGTTCAGACGGGCGAACAGCGCGCTGGTGTGCGGGCCGAGGCCGAGCGCCGCCGCCTCGCCGAGGTCCGTCCCGGTGTCCACGTCCCGGCGCACCGACTCCACGTCCGCGAGGCGCAGTTCGAGCGCCCCGCCGGCCGCGTGCCGGGCCCGCGAGCTCTCCCCGAACGCCGGGGCGAGCGGGTGGCCCGGGGAGCAGGCGAGCAGGGTGGTGCCGAGGCCGGGGGAGTCCGGCAGGAAGGCCCGGCCGTCCGGCGGGACGGCGCCCAGCACCCGGGCCAGTTCGGCCGGGCGCAGCGCCGGGAGGTCCGCGGAGAGCGCCGCCAACGGCGCCCGCGGGGCGAGCGTCAGGGCTGCCGCGGCGCCGTGCGCCAGCGCCCCGTTCAGGCCGCCGCCGGGCTCGTCGGCGACCACCAGGGCACCGAGCGCGGCCAGCCGGGCACCGGCCGCGGCGTCCGGGGTGACCACCAGCACCCGGCCGACGCCCGGGGTGGACAGCGCGGCGGCGACGGTGTCCAGGGCGAAGGACAGTGCCAGGTCGGCCCGGTGCGGGCCGGCGTACGGGGCCAGTCTGCTCTTCGCCAGGGCCAGCGGCTTGAGCGGGAGCACCAGCGACCAGCCGGCCGTGGGTGCGGGGGGCGCGACGGGCCCACTGGGGCGTACGGTGTCCTGGGTCACCGGCGCCATTGTGGCGCCGGTACCGGAGCCCTCGCCAGGCCGTCCGAGCTGTGCGGACGTGCGTTTGATCACGCCCGCCGGGCGGGTTGGCGCGGCCGCTCGACAGCCGGTGAGCGGGCGGGCGACACTGTTCCGCGCCCGTGGCCCGGGCACCGGCGGAAACGGTGCGCGGCACCGGGACGCCATGACCGCGGTAATCCGTGCCGCGTCGGATGAGAAGGAGCTGGGGTGGCCCGCCGCTCGTACGCCAAGTTCGGCAATGCCGACTACGGCATCTGGTACCGCTTCGCGGCCGTGCTGGTGAAGCCGGTGACGACCGCCCTGGTGAAGCCCGACTGGCGGGGCTGGGAGCACATTCCGAAGACCGGCGGCTTCATCGCCGCGGTGAACCACAATTCGATCATCGACCCGGTGATCTACGCGCACTGGCAGTACAACAGCGGACGCCCGCCGCGCATTCTCGGCAAGTCCTCGCTGTTCTCGATCCCCTTCATCGGATTCATGCTGCGCAAGACCGGCCAGATCCCGGTGTTCCGCGAGTCCACCGACGCCGCGCAGGCGTTCCGGGCCGCGATCGACGCCGTCAACGGCGGCCAGTGCGTGCAGTTCTACCCGGAGGGCACGCTCACCCGGGATCCGGACCTGTGGCCGATGACCGGCAAGAGCGGGGTCGCCCGGGTCGCGCTGATGACCGGCGCGCCGGTCATCCCGGTCGCGCACTGGGGGGCCCACGAGATCATCCCGCCGTACGGCCGGCCGGGTTTCGGCAAGGGCCGGTTCAACCTGTTCCCGCGGCACAGGGTCACCGTGGCGGCCGGGCCGCCGGTGGACCTGAGCCGCTACCGGGGCCAGGAGCTCACCGCGCAGGTGCTCGCCGACGCGACCGAGGACATCATGACGGCGATCACCGCCGTGCTGGCCGAGGTCCGGGGCGAGGAGCCGCCGGCCGAGCGCTACGACATGCGCAAGGCCGCCCGGGCGCGCGCCGCGGCCGCGCTGGCCGAGCGCCGGCGCGCCAAGGGCGAGCAGGGCAAGGGCACCGAGGAGGCCGGCCGGTGACCCGCTGCGCCGTGATGGGGACCGGCTCCTGGGGCACCGCGTTCGCGATGGTGCTCGCCGACGCGGGCTGCGAGGTCGTGCTCTGGGCCCGCCGCCAGGAGCTGGTGGACGCCGTCAACTCCACCCACGAGAACCCGGACTACCTGCCGGGCGTCCGGCTGCCGGACACCGTGCGGGCCACCACCGACGCCGCCGAGGCGCTGGCCGGCGCCGACTTCGCGGTGCTGGTGGTGCCCTCGCAGACGCTGCGCGACAACCTGGCGGCCTGGACGCCGCTGATCGAGCCGCAGACCGTGCTGGTGAGCCTGATGAAGGGCATCGAACTCGGCACCGCCAAGCGGATGAGCGAGGTGATCGACGAGGTCACCGGGGTCGGTCCGGCGCGCGTCGCGGTGGTCAGCGGGCCCAACCTGGCCAAGGAGATCGCCAACCGGCAGCCGGCCGCCAGCGTGGTCGCCTGCTCCGACGAGGCGGTCGCCAAGCGGCTCCAGGCGGCCTGCCACACGCCGTACTTCCGGCCGTACACCAACACCGACGTGGTGGGCTGCGAGCTCGGCGGCGCGGTCAAGAACGTGATCGGCCTGGCGGTCGGCATGGCGGCCGGCATGGGGCTGGGCGACAACACCAAGGCGACGCTGATCACCCGCGGGCTGGCCGAGACCACCCGGCTCGGCGAGGTGCTGGGCGCGGACCCGCACACCTTCGCCGGCCTCGCCGGGATGGGCGACCTGGTGGCCACCTGCTCCTCGCCGCTGTCGCGCAACAACACCTTCGGCATGAACCTGGGCCGGGGCATGTCGCTGGAGGAGACCATCGCGGCCACCCGGCAGACCGCCGAGGGCGTCAAGTCCTGCGAGTCGGTGCTGGACCTGGCCCGGCGCAGCGGGGTCGACATGCCGATCGTGGAGGCCGTGGTGGACGTGGTGCACAACGGGCGGCCGACCCAGGAGGCGCTCCGGGCGCTGATGTCGCGTTCGGCGAAGGCGGAGCGGCGCTGAGCACCGCGGTGCCGCCCGCGGCGGTGCCGCTCGCCGTCCGGCGGGGCCTCGCACGGTAGTCTCAAGCCCGATATGAGCATCGAACAGTCCTCCCCGAACCGGCCCGACCGGAAGCCGCGCGTCGCGCTGGTCTTCGGCGGGCGCAGCTCCGAGCACGCGATCTCGGTCTCCACCGCGGGCAGCGTGCTCAGGGCGATCGACCGCGACAAGTACGACGTGCTGCCGATCGGCATCACGCACGAGGGCCGCTGGGCGCTGACCAGCGACGAGCCGGCCCGGATGGCCATCGCCGACGGGCGGCTGCCGGACGTGGCGCACGTCGCCGAGGGCGTGGACGGCCAGGTCGCGCTGCCGGTCGCCCCGGGCAGCCGCGAGGTGCTCCTGACCGAGCCGGGCAGCGCCCCCAAGGCGCTCGGCGAGGTCGACGTGGTGTTCCCGCTGCTGCACGGCCCGTGGGGCGAGGACGGCACGCTCCAGGGCCTGCTGGAGCTCTCCGGCGTCCCGTACGTGGGCAACGGCGTGCTGGCGAGCGCGGCCGGCATGGACAAGGAGTTCGCCAAGCGGATCCTGGCCTCGCACGGCCTGGAGGTCGGCCGCTACACCATCGTGCGGCCGCGCGAGTGGGAGTCCGAGGAGGGCCGCGCGGCCGTCCGCGAGCGGGCCGCCGAGCTGGGCCTGCCGGTGTTCGTGAAGCCCTGCCGGGCCGGTTCCAGCATCGGCATCACCAAGGTGAAGGACCCCGCCGACCTCGACGCCGCGATCGAGGAGGCCCGCCGGCACGACCCGAAGCTGATCATCGAGGCGGGCGTCACCGGCCGCGAGATCGAGTGCGGCGTGCTGGAGTTCGAGGACGGCCCGCGGGCGAGCGTGGCCGGCGAGATCCTGGTCGGCGAGGGCTTCGACTTCTACGACTTCGAGGCCAAGTACATCGACTCCTCGGACGTGCGGATCCCGGCGGACCTGACCGCCGACGAGCTCGCGGAGATCCAGCGCCAGGCGGTCGAGGCCTTCGAGGCGCTCGGCTGCGAGGGCCTGGCCCGGGTGGACTTCTTCCTGCTGGAGGACGGCACCTGGATGATCAACGAGATCAACACCATGCCCGGCTTCACCCCGATCTCGGCCTACCCGAAGATGTGGGAGGCCAGCGGGGTCCCGTACCCGGAGCTGATCGACCGGCTGCTCGGCACGGCGCTGCGGCGTTCGACCGGGCTGCGCTGACACCGGGGCCGGGGGCGGGCCGGGAGCTTCCCGGCCCGCCCCGCGGCCGGCTCCCGCGGCCCGTGCGGGCGGCTCAGCCCGGGACGGTGGCCCTGACCGCGCCGCTCAGGGCGGCCGCCGGGTCGAAGGGGTTGCGCGCGGCCCCCTCCGGGACGGTCACCTCGACGTAGGCGGCGCGCATGGTCGTCACGAAGCGGTAGCCGCCGCCGGGGAGCTTCTGCGACCACCAGGTGACGTCGTCGACGCTCGGGGACCAGTCCGCGGCGTGGTCGCCGTCCAGCTCCTCCGGCCGGTCGATGCCGCAGCGCAGCACCGTCCGGGGCGACTCGCCCCAGGCGGCCACGTACGGCGAGGCGGGTGACGGGTCCCGGCGGCCCCTGCCGAGCAGCTCGGCGGGCAGCGCGGCGGCGAGCGAGCGGCAGTACTCGGCGGCCCGGCCGGTCGGCCGCGGGACCTCGACCTTCGGGTCGGCCGGGCCCCAGCTGCCCACCAGCACCACGACCGTGCAGGCCAGGGCGACGGGCAGGGCCAGCCAGCGGACCGGGGCCGGCAGGGCGGTCAGCGCCTCGGGGACGCGCAGTTCTCTGGCCACCCGCCGATGGTAACCGGGGCCCCGGCGCCCGGGACGTGCCGGTGGACCCGGCTCCCGCTACAGGTGCACCACCGGACAGGTGAGGGTGCGGGTGATGCCCTCGACCTTCTGGACCCGGGCGACCACCATGCGGCCCAGCTCGTCCACCGTCTCGGCCTCGGCCTTGACGATCACGTCGTACGGACCGGTGACGTCCTCGGCGGTCAGCACGCCGGGGACCTCGGAGATGGTCCGGGCCACCGCGGTGGCCTTCCCAACCTCGGTCTGGATCAGGATGTATGCCTGTACCACGGGGACCTCCCGGCGGCCGGTAGAGGGGGATCGCCGCCGTGATCGCCCGGTCAGGCGCGTGGGTGGATGGGCTCACCGGCAGTCTGATCACCACGCTACCGCGCTGCGGGCCGGGGAGGGGAGACCCCGGGCCCCCGGAAGGGCGTACGCTGCGCGCGGGGGAGCGCGACGGGGACCGAACCGGATGGAAACGCGAGAGGACGGCAGATGCAGGGGACCGTGGGCGAGCTCGGCGAGTTCGGCCTCATCAGGGAGCTGACCGCCCGGGTGCCGCTCACCGATGCCGTCGACCTCGGTCCGGGGGACGACGCCGCGGTGGTGCGGGCTCCGGACGGCCGGGTGGTGGCGACCACGGACGTCCTGATCGAGAACCGGCACTTCCGCCGGGACTGGTCCACCGCCTACGACGTGGGCCGCAAGGCCGCCGCCCAGAACCTCGCCGACGTGGCCGCGATGGGGGCGGTGCCCACCGCCATCCTGCTCGGCCTGGTCGCCCCCGCCGACCTGCCGACCACCTGGGCCACCGAGTTGATGGACGGGCTGCGCGACGAGTGCCAGGTGGCCGGGGCGACGGTGGTTGGCGGCGACGTGGTGCGCGGGGACACCGTGACGCTGGCCATCACGGCGCTCGGCGACCTCCAGGGGCGTGCGGCGGTGACCCGCGCCGGCGCGCAGGTCGGCGACCTGGTCGCGGTCTGCGGCTGGCTCGGCTGGTCGGCGGCCGGTCTCACCGTGCTCCAGCGCGGCTTCCGCTCCCCGCGGGCCTTCGTCGAGGCGCACCGCCGGCCCGAACCGCCGTACCACGCCGGCCCGGCGGCGGCCGACCTGGGCGCGACCGCGATGGTCGACGTCAGCGACGGGCTGGTCGCCGACCTCGGCCACGTGGCCCGGGCCAGCGAGGTGGACATCGACCTCAGGGCCGCCGACTTCGACGTCCCGGCGCAGATGGCCGACATCGGCCAGGCGGTCGGGGTGGACCCGCTGGTCTGGGTGCTCTCCGGCGGCGAGGACCACGCGATCGTGGCGACCTTCCCGCGCGGGGTCCAACTCCCCTCCCGCTGGCGGGTGGTGGGTGAGGTGACCGGCCGTCCGACGGGCAGCCGCAGCGGCCGGGTGACGGTGGACGGCGCCCCCTGGGACCGGGTCGGC
Organism: Kitasatospora sp. NPDC018619; assembly: GCF_044391605.1. Classification (NCBI taxonomy): domain Bacteria; kingdom Bacillati; phylum Actinomycetota; class Actinomycetes; order Kitasatosporales; family Streptomycetaceae; genus Kitasatospora; species Kitasatospora sp. NPDC018619. The sequence goes on along the minus strand of NZ_JBISAI010000027.1, from coordinate 79,629 downwards.
GGCTGGGACCACTTCGCCGAGTAGGCGGATCGGGGTGCCGCACGCGCCGATCCCCGTGCGGGGGACGGCGCGTGACGCTCCGGTGTGCGGGGGACGGGCTTCGCGGGTGCGTTGTGCGTAGGCTTGCGGCATCCCAGCCCGCCCGCCCGGCGCGGGTGGTCCGAACCACGGCGAGCGGGAGCACCCCAGACATGCGCATCGGTGTCCTGACCAGCGGCGGCGACTGCCCCGGCCTCAACGCGGTGATCCGCTCGGTGGTGCACCGGGGCACCGACGTCCACGGCGACGAGATCGTCGGCATCCTGGACGGCTTCCTCGGGCTGATCGAGGGCCGCACCAGGACGGTCACCCACGACGACGTCACCGGCCTGCTCACCCTCGGCGGCACCGTGCTGGGCTCGGCCCGGGTGCGCCGGGACCGGATCGCCTGGGCGGTGGAGAACGCCCGGACGCTGGCCCGGCAGATCGGCATCGACGCGCTGATCGCGATCGGCGGCGAGGGGACGCTGACCGCCGCCAAGCTGTTCAGCGACGCCGGACTGCCCGTGGTCGGGGTGCCGAAGACCATCGACAACGACATCGACGCCACCGACGTGACCTTCGGCTTCGACACCGCGGTGCACGTCGCGACCGAGGCGATCGACCGGCTGAAGACCACCGCCGAGTCCCACCAGCGCGTCATGGTCGTCGAGTTGATGGGCCGGCACACCGGCTGGATCACCCTGACCGCCGGCATGGCGGGCGGCGCGCACGGCATCCTGATCCCGGAGAGGCCCTTCGACATCGAGGCGGTGGCCCGGATAATCGAGGACCGCTTCGCGCGCGGCAAGAAGTTCGCCATCATCGCCGTCGCCGAGGGCGCCACCCCGGTGCCCGGCACCATGCGCTTCGACCACGGCGAGGTCGACCAGTACGGCCACCGGACCTTCGGCGGGATCGGCAACCGGCTCGCCCACGAGCTGGAGGACCTGCTCGGCAAGGAGGCCCGCCCGGTCATCCTCGGCCACGTCCAGCGCGGCGGCACCCCGACCGCCCGGGACCGGGTGCTGGCCACCCGGTTCGGCTGGCACGCGGTGGAGGCCGTCCACCGGGGCGCGTTCGGGCACTTCACCGCGCTGCGCCGGACCGGCATCGAACTGCTGCCGATCGGCGACGCGGTGACCCGGCTGAAGACGGTGCCGCAGGAGCGCTGGGCGGAGTCCGAGGCGGTGCTCTGAGCGCGCGCGGGTAGGTTGGGGGCCATGTCCTCCACCGCACCTCCCCGCGTGCTCACCGTCGCCGGCTCCGACTCCGGCGGCGGCGCCGGCATCCAGGCCGACCTCAAGGCGATGCTCGCCCTCGGCGTCCACGGCATGAGCGTGATCACCGCCGTCACCGCACAGAACTCCCTCGGCGTCCAGGGCTACTGGGAACTGCCCGCCGAAGCCGTCCGGGCGCAGTTCCGCAGTGTGGTGGACGACATCGGGGTGCAGGCCGTGAAGACCGGCATGCTCGCCTCGGTGGAACTGGTCGAGACCGTCGCCGGGCTGCTGGCCGGGGTGGACGCCCCGGTGGTGGTCGACCCGGTCGGCGTCTCCAAGCACGGGGACGCGCTGCTGGCCGCCGAGGCCGTCGCCACCGTCCGCGAGAAGCTGCTGCCGGTCGCCACCCTGGCCACCCCCAACCTGCACGAGGTGACCCAGCTCACCGGGCGGACCGTCGAGGACGAGTCGCAGATGCTGGACGCCGCCCGGGCGCTGGTCGACCTCGGGCCGCGCTGGGCGCTGGTCAAGGGCGGCCACCTGCCGGGCGAGGCCGCCGACCTGCTGTACGGCGGGCCGGACGAGGTGCACTGGTTCCGGGCGCCGCGCCACGACAACCGCCACACCCACGGCACCGGCTGCACCCTGGCCAGCGCGATCGCGGCCGGCCTGGCCAAGGGCGAGCCGCTGCCGCGGGCGGTGGCCTCGGCCAAGGAGTACGTCACCGGCGCGATCGCCGCAGGCTTCGCCCTGGGCGCCGGCATCGGCCCGGTCGACCACGCCTGGCGCCGGCGCTGAGCACGCCCGGGGAAAACAGTGGTGGGCGGCCTCCCGCAAGGGAGCCCGCCCACCACTGGTGAGTCCGGAAAACGGCGTCGCCGGCCACGGAAACAGCGAAGCCGGCTCATCCGAGGATGAACCGGCTCACTGGAGGACCGGCTTGCCGGTCTGCGCGTCAGCGCGAGACCTTACCGGCCTTGATGCACGAGGTGCAGACGTTGAGCCGCTTCGGCGTCCGCCCAATCACAGCGCGCACCGTCTGGATGTTGGGGTTCCAACGACGGGGGGTACGGCGGTGAGAGTGGGAGATGCTGTTGCCGAAGCCCGGCCCCTTGCCGCAGACGTCGCAGTTGGCAGCCACAGGAGTCACTCCAAGACTTCAGATCAGATACTTTCGAAAACCCCGCTCAACCACCAGAACACTCGCGTGAACCAGACCGGACAAGGGGGTGAGCCTGGACGGTTCCAGGCAACCGGAAGAGCATACAACGCTTGCTTCCGTCCCACGAAACTACCATGACCGGCCGAGTGATCGCTCCGGCCGCCGGGACGGGAAGGGGCGCCCCGCCCCCGATAACCTGCCGGTATCACCCCACGCCGCCGCCCGGCACGCGCCACCGCCCTCGGGCCGTCGCCGGCGTTCCCATCCGGAGGAGACTGGTGCTGCACACGCTCGACGCCCCGGCCGTGCGCACCTGGTGCCAGCTCGCCCTGCGCGCGCTCGGCCAGGCCCGCGAGGAGATCGACGCCCTCAACGTCTACCCCGTTCCGGACGGCGACACCGGCACCAACCTCTACCTGACCGTCGAGTCCGCCGCCGCCGAGGTGGAGAGCCGCTTCGCCGACCCGGCCCTCGACCCGGCCCCCGGGCTGGCCGACACCGTCCGGGCGATGGCCCGCGGCGCGCTGCTCGGCGCCCGCGGCAACTCCGGGGTGATCCTCGCCCAGTGGCTGCGCGGCACCGCCGAGACGCTGGCCGAGGGCGGCGGCGCCGAACAGCTGCGGGCCGCCCTGCAACGGGCCGCCGACTCCGCCTACCAGGCCGTCGCGGAGCCCGTCGAGGGCACCCTGCTGACCGTCGCCAGGGTCGCCGCCCGGGAGGCCGTCCGGGCCGGGGACGGGCTCGCGCAGGTCGCCGACACCGCCTACCGCGCCGCCCGGGACGCGCTGCGCCACACCCCCGAGCAGCTCGCCGTGCTCGCCGAGAACGGCGTGGTGGACGCCGGCGGGCGCGGCCTGGTGGCCGTGCTGGGCGCGCTCGCCGACGCCGTCGCCGGGCAGCAGCCGATGGGACCGGTCGCGCTGCGCGGGGACGTCCGGGCCGCCCAGAGCTGCGAGACCCACCTCAGGCCGCCCGGCCCCGGCCACCCCGCCTTCGAGGTCATCTACCTGCTGGACGCCCCCGACGAGGCGCTGCCCGCGCTGCGCGAGCGGCTCGGCCGGCTCGGCGACTCGCTGGTGATCGGCGGCGGCGACGGCCTGTGGAACGTGCACGTCCACGTGGACGACGCGGGCGCCGCGGTGGAGGCCGGGGTGCGCGCCGGGCGCCCGCACCAGATCCGGATCACCCACTTCGCCGAGGCCGCCGCCCGCTCCGGCACCGCCGCCGAGGCCGGCGAACGCGAGGAGCGGGCCCGCGCGGTGCTCTCGGTGGTCTCCGGCGAGGGCCTGGCCGAACTCTGCGAGCAGGCCGGCGCCGTCGTCCTGCACGCCGACCCGGACCGCCCGCCGGCCAGCGCCGAGCTCGCCGCCGCGGTGCGCCGCTCGGCCGCCCGCGAGGTCGTCCTGCTGCTCAACGACCCCGAGCTGCGCGCCGCCGCCGGGGCCGCCGCCGACCAGCTGCGCGAGGAGGGGGTGCGGATCGCCGTGCTGCCCACCCGCTCGCCGGTGCAGGGGCTGGCCGCGCTCGCGGTGCACGAGGGCGGCCGCCGCTTCGACGAGGACGTCGTCGCCATGACCTCCGCCGCCGGGGCCACCCGCTACGCCGAGCTGGCCGTCGCGGAGGGGGAGTCCTGGACGATGGCAGGGGTCTGCCAGGCCGGGGACGTGCTCGGGCTGATCGACGGCGACGTCGCGGTGATCGGCGCCGGCCTGGCCGAGGTCGGCGAGAGCGTGCTGGACCGGATGCTCGGGGCCGGCGGCGAACTCGTCACCCTGGTCCTCGGCGAGGGCGCCGACGAGGCCCTCGCGGAACGGCTGGTCGCCCACGTCCGGCACCGGCGGCCGGAGGTGGACGCGGTGGTCTTCCACGGCGGCCAGGAGCCGGCGCCGCTGCTCATCGGGGTGGAGTAGGGGCACGTCCGGGCCCGTTCTGTCGGTCCGGTGGTGTAAACAGGGCGCTGATGGGCGCTCTCGATGAACCACTGACCAAGCTCGTCGGCGACCGCACCGCGAAGGTGCTCGCCGACAGCCTCAAGCTGCGCACGGTCGGGGACCTGCTGCACCACTACCCGCGCCGCTACGTCGAGCGCGGCCAGCTCACCAGCCTGGACGAGCTGGAGGTCGACGAGCACGTCACCGTGCTGGCCCGGATCGAGAAGGTCACCCTGATCCCGTTCCGCGGCCGCAAGGGCGACCGGCTGGAGGTGGTCGTCACCGACGGCCGCAGCCGGCTCTCCCTGGTCTTCTTCAACCAGGGCTGGCGGCAGAAGGAGCTCAGGGCCGGTGCCCAGGGCCTGTTCGCCGGCAAGGTCGGCGTCTTCAACCGCACCCGCCAGCTGGTCTCGCCGGACTACCAGCTGCTCGACGAGGACGCCGGCTCGGACGCCGCGAAGCAGTTCGCCGGCCGGCTCATCCCGGTGTACGGCGCCAGCGCCCAGATGCCCAGCTGGAAGCTGTCGATCTGCATCGAGACGGCGCTCACCAAGCACCTCGGCGACGTCGGCGAGCCGCTGCCCGCCGAGCTGCGCGAGCGGCACGACCTGGTCCCGCTGCCCGAGGCGCTGGAGCTGATCCACCGCCCGCGCAACCACGCCGACCGCGAACGCGCCCAGAGCCGGCTGCGCTGGGACGAGGCCTTCGTGCTCCAGGTCGCCCTGGCGCAGCGCCGGGCCGCCGACTCCGCCCTGCCCGCCAAGCCGCGCCGGGCCCGCGAGGGCGGCCTGCTGGACGCCTTCGACGCCCGGCTGCCGTTCACCCTCACCGAGGGCCAGCGGAAGGTCTCCGCCGAGATCGCCGCCGACCTCGCCACCGAGCACCCGATGCACCGGCTGCTCCAGGGCGAGGTCGGCTCGGGCAAGACGCTGGTCGCGCTGCGCGCCATGCTCGCCGTGGTGGACGCGGGCGGCCAGGCGGTGCTGCTGGCGCCCACCGAGGTGCTCGCCCAGCAGCACCACCGCTCGATCGTCGAGATGATGGGGGACCTCGCCGAGGGCGGCCTGCTCGGCGGCTCCGACCTCGGCACCCGGGTGGTGCTGCTGACCGGCTCGACGAGCGCCGCCGCCCGCCGCCAGGCGCTGCTCGACATGGCCTGCGGGGACGCCGGGCTCGCCATCGGCACCCACGCGCTGATCGAGGACAAGGTGCAGTTCCAGGACCTCGGCCTGGTCGTGGTGGACGAGCAGCACCGCTTCGGCGTCGAGCAGCGGGACGCGCTGCGCGCCAAGGGCGAACAGCCGCCGCACCTGCTGGTGATGACCGCCACGCCGATCCCGCGCACCGTCGCGATGACGGTCTTCGGGGACCTGGAGACGTCCGTCCTGGACCAGCTGCCGGCCGGCCGCTCGCCGATCTCCACCCACGTCGTCCCGGCGCTGGAGAAGCCCAACTTCCTCACCCGGGCCTGGGAGCGGGTCCGCGAGGAGGTCGCCAAGGGCCACCAGGCGTACGTGGTCTGCCCCCGGATCGGGGACGAGGAGCCGGCCGCCGCCGGGAAGAAGCGCCGCCGGGCCGCCGAGGAGGACTTCGAGGAGGTCGCCGACGCGGGCGCCGCGAGCGACGAGCGGCGGCCGCCGCTCTCGGTGGTGGAGACGGCCGAGAAGCTGGCGAAGGGCCCGCTGGCCGGCCTGCGGGTGGAGGTCCTGCACGGGCGGCTCGCGCCGGAGGCCAAGGACGAGGTGATGCGCCGGTTCGCGGCCGGCGAGGTGGACGTGCTGGTCGCCACCACGGTGATCGAGGTCGGCGTCAACGTCCCCAACTCCACCGCGATGGTCATCATGGACGCCGACCGCTTCGGCGTCTCCCAGCTCCACCAGCTGCGCGGCCGGGTCGGCCGCGGCAGCGCGCCCGGCCTGTGTCTGCTGGTCAGCGAGATGCCCGCGGGCAGCGCCGCGCGGGCCCGGCTGGAGGCGGTGGCGGGCACCCTGGACGGCTTCGAGCTGTCCCGGATCGACCTCGAACAGCGCCGCGAGGGCGACGTGCTGGGCCAGGCCCAGTCCGGGGTGAAGTCCTCGCTCAAGGTGCTCTCGGTGCTGGAGGACGAGGAGGTCATCCTCACCGCCCGCACCGAGGCCACCCGGCTGGTCGCCGAGGACCCCCGGCTGGCCGCCCACCCGGAGCTGCGCACCGCACTGGAGAGCCTGCTCGACGAGGACCGCGCGGCCTACATGGAGAAGGGCTGAGCGGCCCCTCGGCCGGGCCGGACTGTCAGACCCCAGGGAGAGAATGAAGGTGTTCAGGGCGCACCCCCAAGGTGCGTTCCTGGCACGACACTTGGGGGTCCTGCCATGGCATTCCGTCATCTCAACGAGCTCCCGCTGGGCGACAAGGTCTTCCGGATCGAACTCGCCAGCGACGACGACCGCGAGGTCACCCTCACCCTGACCGGCTGGCGCGAGGGGGCGGCCGCCGAGCCGCTCGCCTCGGGCCGGCTGCGCCTGCCGGTCGAGGACGTCGCCTCGCTGCGGATCGCGCTCAACCGCGCGCTGCGGGCGCTGGCGATCGTCGCCGACGTCTCCGAGCCCATCCCCGACCGCGACGTGCTGCGCGAGCTGTACCCCGGCCACGGCGCCCCCTGGGTGCCGCAGCACGAGGAGGAGCTGGTCCGGCGCTTCCACGACGGCGAGACCGTCGCCCGGATCGCCGCCCGCTTCGGCCGCACGCCCGACTCCGTCCGCACCAAGCTGCGCGAGCTCGGGCACGACCCGCGCCGCCCCGAGTACTGCCCGCCCGACGGCTGCCTGTCCTGGTCCCGCTACGCCTCGCCGGCCCTGCTCGGCTCGGGCGTCCCGGCCCAGCAGGCGGGCTCCGAGGCGAGCTGACCACCCGGGTGCGCGATCGTGGCCCCCGCCGGGAGGACCGGCGGGGGCCACGGCCGTATAGCGTGGTCGGGCAGCGACGAAAGGACTCTTCACCACCATGACCCGCGTGATCGCCGGGGCGGCCGGCGGCCGCCGGCTGGCCGTACCGCCCGGCCGGGGCACCCGCCCGACCTCCGACAAGGCCCGCGAGGCGATGTTCTCCACCCTGGAGGCGCTGCGCGGCACCCTGCACGGGGCCCGGATGCTGGACCTGTTCGGCGGATCGGGCGCGGTCGGGCTGGAGGCGCTGTCGCGCGGCGCCGAGCACGTCCTGCTGGTCGAGGCGGACGCCCAGGCGGCCCGGGTGATCCGGGAGAACGTCCGGGCGATCGGCCTGCCGGGGGCCGAGGTGCGGGCCGCCAGGGCGGAGAAGGTGATCGCGGGCCCGCCCCCGCCGAGCCCGTACGACCTGGCCTTCCTCGACCCGCCGTACGCGGTGACGGACGAGGAGCTCCGGGAGATGCTGATCACACTCCGGGCCGGGGGCTGGTTCGCGCCGGACGCACTCGTCACCGTGGAGCGCAGCACCCGGGGCGGCGGGTTCGCCTGGCCCGAGGGCTTCGAGGAGCTGCGCTCCCGCCGCTACGGCGAGGGCACGCTCTGGTACGGTCGCGCCGCCGAGGCCGAGGAGCAGGAGTAGCGGGCCGCGGCCCGCAGCAGCCGTCACCCCACGAGGGAGCACACACGCCATGCGCCGAGCCGTCTGTCCCGGTTCGTTCGACCCGATCACCAACGGCCACCTCGACATCATCGAGCGCGCCTCGAAGCTGTACGACGCGGTGCATGTCGCGGTCCTGATCAACCGGAACAAGCAGGGCATGTTCAGCGTCGAGGAGCGGATCGGCCTGATCGAGGAGGTCACCGCCGGCTTCGGGAACGTGGTGGTCGAGTCGCACCACGGCCTGCTGGTGGACTTCTGCCGGGAGCGCGGCATCCCCGCGATCATCAAGGGGCTGCGCGCGGTCAGCGACTTCGACTACGAGCTCCAGATGGCCCAGATGAACCACGGGCTGACCGGGGTGGAGACGCTGTTCGTGCCGACCTCGCCGACGTACAGCTTCCTCTCCTCGACGCTGGTCAAGGAGGTCGCCTCGTACGGCGGCGACGTCTCGCACCTGCTGCCGCAGACGGTGCACCGCCGGCTGGTCGAGCGGATCGCGGAGCGCAGGGCCGAGCAGTAGCCGCCCGTCCGGTTCTGCCGGTTCGTCACGTCATGTCCGTTTCCACCGGCGGCGGTTCGGCTCGGGTGTTGTGACCCCGCGGGGCAGTGGCCGTACAGTCAGTACTCCTGCCCCGCGGTGAGGTCCACCGCTCGGGCCTGCCTCCGCCGGACCGTCGGCGGCACACGGAAAGACGGAGCCCCGTGGACGTGCAGAACAAGGTCGACGAGATCGTGGCGGCGGTCGAGAACGCCCGCTCGATGCCGATGTCGGCCTCCTGCGTGGTGAACCGGGCCGAGCTGATCGGCCTGCTCAACGACCTCAGGTCGGCCCTGCCCGCCGAACTCGCCCAGGCCCAGTCGGTGATGGCCGACCACGAGCAGATGGTGGCCGGCGCCCAGGCCGAGGCCGACCGGATCATCCAGGGCGCGCACGCCGAGCGCGGCTCGCTGATCTCGGACACCGAGGTGGTCCGCCAGGCCCAGGCCGAGGCCGACCGGATCCTCGCCGAGGCGCGGGCCGAGGTCGACGCCAAGCGGGCCGAGGCCGACGACTACGTGGACAGCAAGCTCGCCAACTTCGAGGTCGTGCTGACCAAGACGCTGGGCGCCGTCGGCCGCGGCCGGAACAAGCTGCGCGGCGACTCCGGCGTCTTCGAGACCGAGCCGGACGGCGAGGGCGACGGCGAGGAGTTCCGCCCGCAGCGGATCAGCCCGAGCCCCGAGGTCGACGAGTACGTCGACGTGAAGCTCGCCACCCTGGAGAACGTGCTCAGCGCCACCCTGGAAGCGGTCGGCAAGGGCCGGGACAAGCTGCTCGGCAAGCGGCCGATCGACGAGCTGGGCGCCTACCTGGCCGCGGCCGACCAGGCCCAGCAGGCCAAGGAGCGGGCCGAGGCGGTGGCGGCGGGCTTCGCCCACGACCCCGAGGGCGACGACATCGCCTGGTACCGCGAGGACGTCCCGCAGCAGCAGACCTGGCCGGAGCAGACCCCGGCCGCGGCCGGCTGGCAGGCCCCGGGCGGCGAGCAGTACGCGACCGCCCCGCAGCCGGGCGCGCAGTACGCCGAGGTGTACGGCGGCGGCTACGACCCGGCCGGCCAGGGGGATCCGTACCACGCCCAGTGGGGCCAGCAGCAGGGCGGTTACCAGCAGCAGGGCTACCCGGACCAGCAGCAGGACGGCTGGGGGCACCCCGGGCCGGCGGCCGCGGAAGGCTACCCCCAGCAGCAGCCGGGCTACGGCGCGCAGCCGTACGACGGCTACGCCTACCCCCAGCAGCCCGCCGCCCCGCCGGCCGTCCCGCACCAGCAGCAGGGCCACGGCCAGCAGCAGGGGCAGGGGCTGGACGAGACCAGCTTCTTCGACACCAGCATGATCGACATGACCAGGCTGCGGGAGCTCGGCGGCCGCTGACGGGCTCGTCGCGGAGTCTCCTGACGGGACCGAAGTTGGGCCTGGCGGGAGACTCCGGTAGTCTGACCACTCCGGCCTCCCCATGTCCGGCTGTCGGCTTGCCCTCGCGGCGCCGAATCGTATGGGGACTCTTCGATCGTTTCCTATGGAAGTCAGGACACCGTGAACCGCCTCGACCACCGCGACCCCCTCGTGTTCGACACGCACGAGCTCGGTCGGCGTCCGGGCTCGATGCGCAAGGTGAGCCGGACCGTGGAGGCCCCCGAGGGCCTCGGGATCATCGACGTGATCGGCGTGCCGGAGAAGAGCCCGATCGAGCTGGAGCTCCGGCTGGAGTCCGTGGTCGAGGGCGTGCTGGTCACCGGCACGGCCGAGGCCCGCGTCGAGGGCGAGTGCGTCCGGTGCCTGGAGCCCGTCGGCTTCGACATCGACGTGGACTACCAGGAGCTGTACTACTACCCGGAGTCCGACGAGCGCCACCGCGCCCGGACGGCCGGGGCCGAGGACCTCGACGAGGACTCGGAAGAAGAGACTTACCGTCTGGAGGGCGACTTCTTCGACCTCCGGCCGGTGCTGCGTGACGCGGTGGTGCTCGCACTGCCGCTGCAGCCGGTGTGCCAGGAAGACTGCCTGGGCCTGTGCTCCGAGTGCGGAGCGCGCCTGAGTGACGACCCGGCGCACCACCACGATGCCGTCGACCCCCGGTGGGCGGCTCTGCAGGGACTCTCCGCCGCCCCCGGCGACGAGGGTGACGGATCCAAGAACAGCGACACCCGTGAGGGTCTCGCCGAGAACCAGGAGAAGTAGCCGTGGCTGTTCCGAAGCGGAAGATGTCGCGCAGCAACACGCGCCACCGTCGGTCCAACTGGAAGGCCGTCGTTCCGGCCCTCGTGGCGTGCGACCGCTGCCACGAGCCGAAGCTGGGCCACATCGCGTGCCCGAGCTGCGGCACGTACAACCGTCGCCAGGTCCTCTCGGTCTGATCGGCGGGGTGCACGGATCGATGTCGGACGGTAACTCCACCCGCAAGTCGGCTTCCAACGGAGGCAAGGCCGGCGGGCCGGCTTCGACCGAATACGACGTCCTGGAAGGGCGCCTCGGGTACACGCTCGAGCGCGCCCTTCTGGTACGTGCCCTGACCCACCGCTCGTACGCGTACGAGAACGGCGGGCTGCCCACCAACGAGCGCCTGGAGTTCCTCGGCGACTCGGTGCTGGGCCTGGTGGTGACGGACACCCTCTACCGCGTCCACCCGGACGTCCCGGAGGGCACGCTCGCCAAGCTGCGCGCCGCGGTGGTCAACTCCCGCGCGCTCGCGGACGTCGGCCGCGGCCTGGAGCTCGGCGCGTTCATCCGCCTCGGCAAGGGCGAGGAGGGCACCGGCGGCCGCGACAAGTCGTCGATCCTCGCGGACACCGTCGAGGCCGTGATCGGCGCCATCTACCTGGACCGCGGGCTGGACGCGGCCACCGAGTTCGTCCACCGCCTGTTCGACCCGCTGATCGAGGAGTCCTCTCAGCTGGGCGCCGGCCTGGACTGGAAGACCAGCCTCCAGGAGCTCACCGCCTCGGTGGGCATCGGGGTGCCGGAGTACGTGGTCATGGAGTCCGGCCCGGACCACGAGAAGACCTTCACCGCGGCGGCCCGGGTGGCCGGCGAGGACTTCGGCAGCGGCGTCGGCCGCTCCAAGAAGGAAGCCGAGCAGAAGGCCGCCGAGAGCGCCTGGCGCGCGATCAAGGAGAAGTACGCCGACCGGCTGCCCGCCGGCGCGTGACCTCCGAGTAGCCTTCACTCCTGCTGGTCCGTACCGAGCAGGAGGCGTGTTCCCGTGCCCGAACTTCCCGAGGTCGAGGTCGTCCGCCGTGGTCTGGCCACCTGGGCGGCCGGGCGGACGGTCCGCGACGTGCAGGTGCTGCACCCGCGCGCGGTGCGCCGCCAGCCGGCCGGCGCGGCCGACTTCACCGCCCGGCTGACCGGCACCACCCTCGGCACCGCGCAGCGGCGCGGCAAGTACCTGTGGGTGCCGCTGACCGGCACGGGGGCCGGGTTCTCGCTGATCGGCCACCTCGGGATGAGCGGCCAACTCCTCGTCCAGGACCCGTCCGTGCCCGACGAGAAGCACCTGCGGGTCCGGCTGCGCTTCACCGACGGCGGGCGCGAACTGCGCTTCGTCGACCAGCGGACCTTCGGCGGCCTGGCGGTCGAGGAGGCCGAGGACGGGGACCCGGAGGGGACCCCCGTCTCGATCGCGCACATCGCCCGGGACCCGCTCGACCCGCGCTTCGACGACGCCGCCTTCGCGGCCGCGCTGCGCGCCCGGCGGACGACCGTCAAGCGCGCCCTGCTCGACCAGACCCTGATCAGCGGCGTCGGCAACATCTACGCCGACGAGGCGCTGTGGCGCTCGAAGCTGCACTACGACCGGCCGACCGCGACGCTCACCCGCCCCCAGGCGCTGCTGCTGCTGGCCAACGCCCGGAACGTGATGACCGCGGCGCTCGCCGTCGGCGGCACCAGTTTCGACAGCCTCTACGTCAACGTGAACGGCGAGAGCGGCTACTTCTCCCGGGACCTCGACGCCTACGGCCGCGAGCAGCAGCCCTGCCGCCGCTGCGGCACCCCGATCCGGCGGGCGGCCTGGATGAACCGCTCCAGCTACTTCTGCCCCCGCTGCCAGCGCGTGCCGCGCACCGGGAGCGGGGGCTGAGCCCGCCGCGCTACTTCCGGGCGAGTTGCGGCTCCTCCGGGGTCGGTGCCCCGGGCGTGCCGTGGGTGTCCTGGCCGAAGTAGGCGACGCCGACCGCGGCCACCACCGCGAGCACGAAGCCGGCCACGCCGAGCCAGCCCAGGCCGGCCTTGGAGGAGTCGCCGAGCCAGAGCACGCCGGCCGCGCCGGGCAGCACCGTCTCGCCGACCACCAGGGCGGCGGTCGCGCCGTTCACGGAGCCGATCTGGAGCGCCACGGTATGGATGTACATCCCGCCGATGCCGCCGACCAGGACGGCGTACAGCGCCGGGTCGGAGAGCAGCTCGCCGAGCGCGAACGGCTCGATGCCGTTGAGGATGCGCACCCCGACGCCCAGGGCGCCGAAGCCGAGGCCGGAGAGCAGACCGGCGACGATCGCGCCGTTGGCGCCCATCCGCCGGACCAGCAGGCTGCCGCCGACCAGCAGCACGGTGATGCTGACCAGCAGCCACCAGTGGAAGGCCATCGCGGCGTGGTGGCCGCCCTCCGGCCCGGCCGAGACGGCCAGCAGCACCAGGGCCGAGCAGAGCACGCCGATCGAGGCCCACTCCAGCTGCTTGAGCCGGATGCCCAGCAGCTTGATGCTGAGCACCGCGGTGATCACCAGGTTGGCGCTGATGATGGTCTGGGAGAGGAACAGCGGCAGCAGCCGGGCGGCCAGTGCGCCGAGCCCGAACCCGATCAGGTCGAGCACCGTGCCGAGGATGAACTCCCAGGTGACGGCGGCCTTGGCGGTCGAGGACAGGCTCGGGCCGCCGTGTTCGGTGGTCGAGGTGGTGGCGCCCTTGGCCGCCTCCTCCCGGGCCGAGCGGCGGGATCCGACGGCCTGGAGGACCGAGCCGGTGCCGTAGCAGGCGGATGCCGCCACGGCGGTGACGAGGCCGATGATCACCGAGCGCTCCGATCGGGAGTTGGGTCAGGAACGGGCTGAGTAAAGAAAGGGCAATGGGACCGGTGGTCCGGGACCACTATGCCCGTCCGCACGGTACGGTCGGCACGCCCCCCGGAACGCCCCGGATCCCGCCCGGGCACGCCGGAACGTACGTCCGGCGGCCTCCCGCAGTTCCCGTACCGGCCCCGACTCAGGGGTGGCTGGGGGAAACATCATCCCCGAGGAGGGGAGCCGCCCCGGCGGACGGCGGGGAAACCTTCCCGTACCAGTATGCGAAGGGTATGGCGTGCTCGGAGGCCGGTCACGGTAGCGTCGGGGGCATGAGATCCCTTGCACGACGTTCCCGGGGCGCCGGGCCGCTAGCCCTGGTGGCGGCGCTGCTCGGGCTGCTGCTCCTGCTGGCACCCGCCGCCTCGGCGGCCGGCGGGCTGAGCGACGCCGCGGCCACCATGAAGAAGGGCCGGGTCTACGTGGACCCGGACATGACCGGCCGCTTCAGCCAGTCCCAGGCCGACGCCCTGACCAAGAAGATCGACAAGGCGGACAAGCCGATCTTCATCGCCGTCATCCCGGATTCCCCGGCCTACGCGAAGGTCGGTCTCAAGGACTTCCGCACCCTGGTGGGGATCGACGGCGTCTACGCGGTCTGGCACGGCGACAAGTTCGACGCCGGCGGCGACCGCGGCGCGATGGGCGCGGGCCAGCCGCAGCGCCTCGCCGGCGCGGCCTTCCGCGCGGGCGGCGGCGACATCGACAGCACCCTGAACACCTTCGTCGACCAGGCGGTGCCGCAGACCAAGGGCACCGGGGTCAACCACAGCACCTCGATCGCCTGGGTGGTCATCCCGCTCGTGCTGGTCGCGCTCGCCGGCACCGGTGTCTTCCTGCTGTTCCGCCGTGCCAGGAAGCGCAAGGAGGAGCAGGCCCGGGCCGAGCTGGAGCAGCTGCGCCGGGTCGTGGACGAGGACATCACCGCCTTCGGCGTGGAGCTGGAGCGGCTCGACTTCAGCCCGGCCGCGGCCGACGCCGACGACGCCCAGCGCGCCGACTACAGCCACGCCCTGGACTCGTACGAGAAGTCCAAGCGGCTGATGGACGAGGCCAGGCGGCCCGAGGACGTCCAGCAGGTCACCGAGGCGATCGAGGACGGCCGCTTCTCGCTGGCCACCCTGGCCGCCCGGCGGGAGAAGCGCCCGCTGCCCGAGCGCCGCCCCCCGTGCTTCATGGACCCGCGGCACGGCCCGTCCGTCAAGGACGTGGACTGGGCCCCGGCCGGCGGCTCCGCCCGTTCCGTGCCGGTCTGCCAGGCCGACGCGGACCGGATGGCGGCCGGCCTCGACCCGGCGATCCGCACCGTCGACACCGAGCAGGGCCCGCAGCCGTACTGGAACGCCGGCCCGGCGTACGCCCCGTACGCGGGCGGGTACTACAGCGGCTTCGGCGGCGGACTGCTGCCGGGCCTGCTGGTCGGCACCATGCTCGGCTCGATGATGAGCTCCCCGGCCTACGCGGCGGCGCCCATGATGGGCGGCGGCTACCAGGACCAGTACGAGGGCGGCGACTACACCGGTGCCGACTTCAACGCGTCCGACTTCAGCAGCGGTGGCGACTTCGGCGGCGGCGGGGACTTCGGCGGCGGCGACTTCGGCGGCGGGGACTGGTAGCCCGCCGAACCTCCCGCCCGCCCGTCCTCCCGCGGCCCCGCCGGTCCTCCGGCGGGGCCGCGGCCGTCCGTGCGCCCGCTTTCCGTCCGCTCTCCGTTCGCGGGCGGTCCGGCGTGCGGGGGCGGCCGGGCGCGCGGGCGGTCCAGGCCCTAAGGTCGGGGCATGCACGGTCGTGACGCCCACAGTGAGGAACCGGTCCGGGTGACCGCCTGGGTCCGGGGGAAGGTCCAGCAGGTCGGGTTCCGCTGGTGGACCAGGGCACGGGCGCTGGAGATCGGGCTGACCGGCTACGCCAGCAACCTCGGCGACGGCCGGGTGCAGGTGGTGGCCGAGGGGCTCGCCGCCGACTGCGAGCTCCTGCTGGCCCGGCTGCGCGGCCCGGGGACGCCGGGGAACGTCAGCGGGGTCACCGAGATCTGGACGGCCGTCGGCCCTGGTTACGAGGGCTTCGAGATCCGCTGAGCGGCCCCGCACCGCCCCGCAAGCGGTGGGCCGCCCGCGCTCGCGGGAAACGATCCCGAACCGGCGGTGTCACGAGGTTGCCATCCGGGCAGACTCGTGGTTGACTCCGTCGAACGATGATCCACGAGCACGTGGTGGACCCTTCCCGAGCCCCCCAGGCGTGACGACACCGCCGGGCAGGTGACAGGGGAGCGGTAGCGTGCGGTGATCGTGTTGACCCTTTCCGTCTTTGGTGAGACGCTGGAAGCCCGCGCACACGACCGCGTTCTCCCGGTAGGCGCATGCCCTCGTGAGCCCAGCTCACGGTGGTTGTGCCGTAGTGCCCAGCCAGCACTTCCGGTGACGCGACGCGCGTGCGTCCCCCTTCCCCCTAGACCTGTACCGTTCCGGTTCGGTCACTCAGCGTGGAGGACCATTCATCATGGCAAAGGCGCTTCTCGGGTACGTCGGCGGCCCCGACCCGCGAATGCTCTCCGAGATGCGGCGGCTTCAGCAGCGCGTCCAGGATCTTGAAGCCCAGCTCCTTCGGATGCAGGCTGAGAACGACGCTCTGACCGCTGTCGCTGACGAGCACTCGCTGCTCAACAGCATCGATCTGGACCAGCGGGAGCCGGCTCTCACCTGAGTCCCGCCAGGTCCTGGCCGATCGACGCCGCTGTGCACTGAGTCGCCCCGCAAGGGACGCAGCTTGCAAGGGACGCCCGGATGTGGCGTCCCTTCGTCGTGTCCGGCTCCGGATACAGTCGGTTCCTGTCGTGTGAGCGATTGAGGAGACCGGCCGCGTGCACCTGAAGAGCCTGACGCTGCGCGGGTTCAAGTCCTTCGCCTCCAGCACCACCCTGCGCTTCGAGCCCGGCATCACCTGCGTCGTCGGCCCGAACGGCTCCGGCAAGTCGAACGTGGTCGACGCGCTGTCCTGGGTGATGGGCGAGCAGGGGGCCAAGTCGCTGCGCGGCGGCAAGATGGAGGACGTCATCTTCGCCGGGACGAGCGGGCGCGCCCCGCTCGGCCGCGCCGAGGTCAGCCTCACCATCGACAACACCGACGGCGCCCTGCCGATCGACTACTCCGAGGTGACGATCACCCGGACGATGTTCCGCAACGGCGGCAGCGAGTACGCGCTCAACGGCGAGACCTGCCGCCTGCTGGACATCCAGGAGCTGCTCTCCGACTCCGGCATCGGCCGCGAGATGCACGTCATCGTCGGGCAGGGGCAGCTGGACTCCGTCCTGCACGCCGACCCGATGGGCCGGCGCGCCTTCATCGAGGAGGCGGCCGGCGTCCTCAAGCACCGCAAGCGCAAGGAGAAGGCGCTGCGGAAGCTGGACGCGATGCAGGCCAACCTCAACCGGGTCCAGGACCTGGTGGCCGAACTGCGCCGCCAGCTCGGCCCGCTCGGCCGGCAGGCCCGGATCGCCCGCCGGGCGGCCGGCATCCAGGCCGACCTGCGCGACGCCCGGCTGCGGCTGCTCGCCGACGACCTGGGTGCGCTGCGCCGGGCCGTCGAGGCCGAGGTCGCGGACGAGCTGGCGCTGCGGCTGCGCCGCACCACCGTCGAGCAGGAGCTGGCCCGGGCGGTGCAGCGCGAGCGCGTCCTGGAGGCGCAGGTCGAGCAGCTCGGCCCGAGCCTGGAGGCCGCCCGGCAGACGTGGTACCGGCTCTCCGCGCTCGCCGAGCGCACCCGGGGCACCGTCGGGCTGGCCGAGGCGCGCGCCCGGCACGCCGTCGCCGGAGGCCGGGGGGAGGAGCGGCGCGGGCGCGATCCGGAGGAGACGGAGCGGGAGGCCGCGCGCATCCGCGAGGAGGAGGCCGCGCTGGCCGAGGCCCTGGAGGAGGCCCGGTACGCGCTGGCCGAGGCGGTCGAGCGCAAGGGCGGGCTGGAACGGGAGCTGGCCGCCGAGGAGCGCCGGCTGCGGGACGCCGCCCGGGCGATCGCCGACCGCCGGGAGGGCCTGGCCCGGCTCCAGGGGCAGGCCGCCGCCGCGCGGTCCCGGGCCGCCGCGGCGCAGGCCGAGACCGGCCGGCTCGCCGAGGCCAGGGACGAGGCCCTGCTGCGCGCCGGGGCCGCCCGGGAGGAACTGGCCGAGCTGCGCCGGCAGGTGGACGGCGCGGCCGGGGCCGACGAGCAGGCCGAGGCCCGGTACCGGCGGGCGCGCGAGCGGCTGGCCGCCGTCGAGGGGGAGCTGGCCGCGGCCCGGGAGGCAGCCGGCGCCGCCGAGCGGGAGCGGGCCGGGCTGACCGCGCGGCACGAGGCGCTCGCCCTCGGGCTGCGCCGCAAGGACGGCACCGGCGCCCTGCTGGACGCGGCGGAGCGCCTCGGCGGGGTGCTCGGCCCGGCGGCCGCGCTGCTGCGGATCGAGGCGGGGTACGAGGTGCCGCTCGCCGCGGCGCTCGGTGCGGCGGCCGACGCGGTGGCCGTCGACTCGCCGGTCGCCGCCGCCGGGGCGCTGCGGCTGCTGCGGGCCGAGGAGGCCGGCCGGGCCGCGCTGCTGATCGCCGGTGCCGCCGGGCCGGCGGAGGCGGTCGGGGAGCTGCCCGAAGGGGCCCGCTGGGCGGCCGAACTCGTCGACGGACCGGCGGAGTTGACCGGTGCGGTGGGCCGGCTGCTGGCCGGGGTGGTGGTGGTCGCGGACCTGGACGCGGCGCTGCGGCTGGTCGCCGGGCGCCCCGAGCTCTGCGCCGTCACCGCCGACGGGGACCGGCTCGGCGCGGGCTTCGCCCAGGGCGGGTCGGCCGGGGTGCCGAGCTTGCTGGAGACCCGGGCGGCGGTGGACGAGGCGGCCCGGGCGATCGCGGAGCTCACCGTCCGCTGCGAGGAGTCGGCCGAGCGGCTGGCCCGGCTCGCGGAGCTGCGCGCGGAGTCGGCCGCCGAGGTGGAGCGACTGGCCGAGCGGCGGCGGCAGGAGGAGAAGGAGCGGGCCGAGGTCGCCGGGGCCCTCGGGCGGCTCGGCGGGCAGGCCCGCGCCGCCGCCGAGGAGGCCGAGCGGCTGTCCGCCGCCGCCGCGCGGGCCGACCAGGGGCTGGCCGAACTGCTCGACGGAGCCGAGGAACTGGCACGTCGCCTGGCCGCCGCCGAGGAGTCGGCCGAGGCCGGGGAGGACGAGCCGGACACCGCCGAGCAGCAGCGGCTGGCCGCGGCCGCGAGCGACTCCCGGCAGGCCGAGCTGGAGGCCCGGCTCGCGGTGCGCACCCACGAGGAGCGGGTCCGCGCCCTGGCCGGCCGGGCCGACCAGCTGGACCGGGCCGCCAGGGCCGAGCGCGAGGCCCGGGCCCGGGCCGCCGAGCGCCGCCGGCGCGCCGAGCACGACGCCTCGGTGGCACAGGCCGTCGCGTCCGGCGCCGGGCAGCTGCTGGCCCGCCTGGAGGGGGCGCTGGCCCGGGCGGACGCCGAGCGCGCGGCCGTCGAACAGGCGCGCACCGAGCGCGAGCGGGAGCTGCGCGAGCACCGCGAGCACGGCCGGGGGCTCAAGGAGGAGCTGGACAAGCTGGTCGACGCCGGGCACCGGGACGAGGTGCTGCGGGCCGAGAAGCGGCTGCGGATCGAGCAGCTGGAGTCCCGCGCGCTGGAGGAGTTCGGCCTCGACGGCGGCGAGCTGCTCGCCTCGTACGGGCCGGACCAGCCCGTCCCGCCCGGGGCCACCGAGGAGGGCGGGGAGCCCGGCGAGCCGTACCCGTACGTCCGGGCGGAGCAGGAGAAGCGGCTGCGGGCGGCCGAGAAGGCGTACCAGCAGCTCGGCAAGGTCAACCCGCTGGCGCTGGAGGAGTTCACCGCGCTGGAGGAGCGCCACCGCTTCCTCGGCGAGCAGCTGGACGACCTCAAGCGCAGCCGGCGCGACCTGCTGGACATCGTCCGGGACGTGGACCAGCGGGTCCAGGAGCTGTTCACCTCGGCGTTCCACGACACCGCCGCCCAGTTCGAGGGCGTCTTCGCCCGGCTCTTCCCGGGAGGGGAGGGGCGGCTGGTGCTGACGGACCCGGACGACATGCTCGGCACCGGGGTCGAGGTGGAGGCCCGCCCGCCGGGCAAGAAGGTCAAGCGGCTGTCGCTGCTGTCCGGCGGCGAGCGCTCGCTGACCGCGGTGGCCGTGCTGGTGGCGATCTTCAAGGCCCGGCCCAGCCCGTTCTACGTGATGGACGAGGTGGAGGCGGCGCTGGACGAGACCAACCTGCGCCGGCTGATCGGGATCATGGAGGAGCTGCGGGAGAGCTCCCAGCTGATCGTGATCACCCACCAGAAGCTCACCATGGAGTCGGCCGACGCCCTGTACGGCGTCACCATGAAGGGCGACGGCATCTCCCAGGTGATCAGCCAGCGGCTGCGCGAGGCGGTGCCGGCCGGCCGCCGGGCCGGGGGAGCGGAGCGCGAACGGCGGCCGGGGAGGATCGGCGCCGCACCGGCGTAGGGCGGGCGCGGCGGGGCGGCGCCGAGCGGCCGCGGCGCAGCGGCGCGGGACGGCTGCGGTCCATCCGGGCTCCGGTCGCGGATACTGGAGCGGTTATGGAATACGTGATTCTTGCCGTAGTCATCGCCGTGGTCGCCGTCGGCGCGATCGCGGGCCTCGTCGTTTCCGGCAGACGACGCCAGCAGCTGCCCCCGAAGTCGCAGGCGCCGGTCATCACGGCGCCGAAGCCCACCCCGCGGGAGCCCCAGGTCGGCGAGGAGTCCGCGCCGCCGACGGAGGCACCCCGCCGCACCGTCGAGGAGGTGGAACTCCCGCCGGAGGCCGAGGCCCCCGAGACCGTCGAGGTCGTCGAGGTCGTTCCCGCCGAGGCCGAGGCGGCTCCCGCCGTCGAGGTCCCCGAGCCCACCGCCGGCCGGCTGGTCCGGCTGCGCTCGCGGCTCTCCCGTTCGCAGAACTCGCTCGGCAAGGGCCTGCTCTCGCTGCTCTCCCGGGAGCACCTGGACGAGGACACCTGGGAGGAGATCGAGGAGACGCTGCTCACCGCGGACGTCGGCGTCGCGCCGACCCAGGAGCTGGTCGAGCGGCTGCGCACCCGGGTGAAGGTGCTCGGCACCCGCACCCCCGAGGAACTGCGCGCCCTGCTGCGCGAGGAGCTGGTCGAGCTGGTCGGCAAGGACGCCGACCGCGCCGTCCGCTCCACCAAGCACGAGCAGGGCCCGGCGGTGGTCCTGGTGGTCGGCGTCAACGGCGTCGGCAAGACCACCACCACCGGCAAGCTGGCCCGCGTCCTGGTCGCCGACGGCCGGACGGTGGTGCTCGGCGCCGCCGACACCTTCCGCGCCGCCGCCGCCGACCAGCTCCAGACCTGGGGCGAGCGGGTGGGCGCGCGCACCGTGCGCGGCCCGGAGGGCGGGGACCCGGCCTCGATCGCCTTCGACGCGGTCAAGGAGGGCATCGCCGAGGGCGCGGACACCGTGCTGATCGACACCGCCGGCCGTCTGCACACCAAGACCGGCCTGATGGACGAGCTGGGCAAGGTGAAGCGGGTCGTCGAGAAGCACGGCCCGGTCGACGAGGTCCTGCTGGTGCTGGACGCCACCACCGGCCAGAACGGGCTGATCCAGGCCCGGGTGTTCGCCGAGGTGGTCGACATCACCGGCATCGTGCTGACCAAGCTGGACGGCACCGCCAAGGGCGGCATCGTGGTCGCGGTCCAGCGCGAGCTGGGCGTGCCGGTCAAGCTGATCGGGCTGGGCGAGGGCGCGGACGACCTGGCGCCGTTCGAGCCGGGCGCGTTCGTGGACGCGCTGATCGGGGACTGACCACGAGCCGCGCGGATGCCGCGCGGGAGCGCGTGGAGCGCGTGAATTGCGTGAAGGGCCCGCTCCCTCCAGGGGGAGCGGGCCCTTTCGCGTACCGGGGCGGGGGAGTGCTCCGGGGGTGGTCCGGGGGTGGCGTACCGTCGGGGCGGAGGTGCTGCCGGGGCGGCGGGGATGCTCAGGAGGCCAGCCAGGCCGGCTCGCCGGTGCGCTCGCGGCTGCGGTGGCAGGCGTACGCGAGGGTGCCGAGCAGCAGCCGGGCCTCCGGCGGGCAGCCCGCGTTGTCGCGGGTGGGGCGGCGCAGCCAGCGGACCGGGCCGAGGCCGCCGAGCACGGTGGGCGGGGCGGCGACGTAGCCGCCCTCGCCGTGGCAGGTGAGGTCGAGCTCGGCGTCGTCCCAGCCCATCCGGTACAGCAGGTCGGGCAGCCGCCGGGCGGTACCGGCCGCGACCAGGAACTGGAGGCGGCCGGTGGGGGCGGCGAGCACCGGGCCCACCTGGGTGCCCATCCGCTCCAGCCGGACCAGGGCCTGGAGGCCGGCCTGCTCCGGGACGTCCAGGACGTCGAAGTCACGGCCGGTGGGGAACAGCACCGAGCCCTCGGCGCGCGTGGCGCGGAGCCGCCCGGCGCCGCCCGGCGACGGGTGCAGCCCGGGGGCGGCGCAGCGGGGGGAGCCGCAGGGGCAGCGGACGGGGCCGGTGGCGCCGGCGGCCGGATCGCCGGTGACGACTGCCCAGCCCCAGCGGCCCGTGTACTCCGCGGCGGCCTGGGACGCGGTGACCTTGGTGCGGCGGCGCGCGCCCCGCGGCGCCAGCCGCAGGTGCCCCAGTCGAAGTTCGCCGAACAGGTTGTCCATGCCTCCCCCAACAGGTTCTCGTTGCCGATGGTTACGGGACGGTGACTGTGTGTCGATTGTCGGTCGTGTGGTGCGTGGTGCGGTGGCGGCGCGCAGCGCGTGGTGTGCGCCTGTTCCGGCGGTGCGCCTCGGGCGCCGTCTTGTGGGGTCGGTGCCGATGCCGGATCGTCGTGTGCGTGGGGCTGCCGCCGTCCCGAGTGGACGGTGAACTCGCCTGTGGCTGCGGTGGATTGCGATGCCCGTCGGGTCCGCCGGGATGCGCCGGGGGCCTTGGCGGCCCGCATATGCCGAGCCGTTGGGACTCCCCAAGTGAAGCGTGCGCTCCCGGGCTTCGGTTCACTCCTGGGGGTGGCGAAAGGTGGCGTTTCGCCAGGGCCGCTCCCACCGGCCCCTCGCGGGGCACTACGTTCAGCGTGCGGATGTCGTCGAGGAGTCTGCCCGGGCCGTGGGTACGGGAGTTGGGAATCTGACGGATCGTCCGTAACGATGGCACACCAGTGCGAGGCCGCCGCGGTTCGGCGGCCTCGCGGCACGGCAGCAACACCTGGACACGACACGTCTGGCAAGAGCCCGCAACCGTCGGGCGGTCACGATCGGGGGCCCCTCCAGGGGCCGGGCGGGATGGGGACGTTACCCATGGCAGAGAAGCAACCGAATGAGAAGCTGACCACGTGGTTCGCCCGCAGCGGTTGGTCCAAGGGCGAGTTGGCCCGGCAGGTCAACCGCCGGGCGCGGCAGATCGGTGCCCACCACGTGTCGACCGACACCTCGCGGGTGCGCCGCTGGCTCGACGGCGAACAGCCCCGGGAGCCGATTCCCAAGATCATGTCGGAACTCTTCTCCGAGCGGTTCGGCTCGGTGGTCTCGATCGAGGACCTCGGCCTGCGCGCCGCGATCCCGGTCTCGACCGCCGGCGGCGGCGTCGACCTGCCGTGGAGCGGCCAGCAGACCGTCCAGCTGATCAGCGACTACTCCCGCAGCGACCTCATGCTCAACCGCCGGGGCTTCCTCGGCACCTCGCTGGCGCTGACCGCGGGCGCCGCGCTGATCGAGCCGATGCAGCGCTGGCTGACCCCCGGCCCGACCGGCGTGCCCACCCCGATCCTCACCGCGGCCAACGGCGGCGAGGCCTTCACCGGCCGGCTCTCCGAGCCCGAGCTCGAACTGCTGGAGCAGACCACGGTCATGTTCCGGCAGTGGGACGCGCAGAACGGCGGCGGGCTGCGCCGCAAGGCCGTCGTCGGCCAGCTGCACGAGGTCACCGACCTGCTCCAGGAGACGTACAGCGAGGACACCACCAAGCGGCTGTTCCGGCTCACCGCCGAACTCGCCCACCTGGCCGGGTGGATGTCCTACGACGTCGGGATGCACCCCAGCGCGCAGAAGTACTACGTGCTCGCCCTGCACGCGGCCAAGGAGGCCGGCGACCGCCCGTTCGGTGCGCTGATCCTCACCGACATGAGCCGCCAGATGATCCACCTCAACCGGGGCGAGGACGCCCTGGAGCTCATCCACCTGGCCCAGTACGGCAGCCGGGACACCGCCACCCCGCGCCAGCAGTCCCTGCTGTACGCGATGGAGGCGCGCGCCTACGCCACCATCGGCGAGGTCAACCGCTGCGCCCGGGCGATCCGGCTGGCCGAGGACACCTTCACCGACATCCGGGAGGGGGACCAGGACCCGGACTGGCTGAAGTTCTTCTCGCCGGCCGAGCTGAACGCCGAGAACGCGCACTCCTTCCGCGACCTCGCCTACCACTCGGACAACGCCGAGCTCTACGCCTCGCTGTCCGCTCCGGTGATGGAGACCGCGGTCGACCTCTTCCGGCAGGACGCCGACCACGTGCGCTCGTACGCCTTCAACCTGATCGGCATGGCCAGCGTCCACCTGCTGCAGAAGGAGGCCGAGCAGGCGGTGGTGATGGCCGAGCAGGCGGTGGACATCGCCACCAAGGTGCGCTCGGAGCGGCTGAACTCCCGGGTGCGCAAGACCACGGAGGCCGCGGCGGCCCGGTTCAAGGGCGTGGACGCGGTGAGCCGGCTCAAGGAGCGGGTGGTCCAGGACATCCCGGAGTACGTCTCGGTGGTCTGACCGGGGCCTCCGGCGGTCCGGCTGCACCGGCCGGACCGGGCCCGGGAGCGCCGGGCCCGTCCCCCCAGCTCCACCGACCGTGGCGGCCGCCGCCGCCACGGTCGGTGGCATGTCCGGCGTCCGGTGGCCGGTGGGCGGTCGCGGTTCACGCAGCCGTAACCCGCGCGTCGCACGCGTCACGGCGGTGAAACAACCGGCCACACCGGCCGAAACCAGCCTTCGGCACGCTCCTCTCAACGCCGACACCCCGGGCGGCACCACGGGACGGGCCCCCGGGCGCGGATCGGCCTGGACGCAGAGGAGACGCCGATGCCGGACGGCTTCAGCGCGGGCGACACCGCCTTCGTACTCATCAGTGCGGCCCTGGTCATGCTGATGACCCCAGGGCTGGCCTTCTTCTACGGGGGCATGGTCAGGGCCAAGAGCACGCTGAACATGCTGGCGATGAGCTTCCTGTCGCTCGGCGTCGTCAGCGTGCTGTGGGTCCTCTACGGCTACTCCCTCTCCTTCGGGTCCGACTCCTTCGCCGGACTGATCGGCAACCTGGACCACCTCGGGATGCGCGGCCTCGGCCTGAACGAGCTGACCGGCACCATCCCGGTCACCGCCTTCGCGCTCTTCCAGCTGATGTTCGCGGTCATCACCCCGGCGCTGATCAGCGGCGCCGTCGCGGACCGTGCGAGGTTCACCGCCTGGGGCCTGTTCATCGCGCTCTGGGTGACGGTCGTCTACTTCCCCGTCGCGCACTGGGTGTTCTTCTTCGACGGCGGCCACGGCGGCTGGCTGGGCGACCGCAACGGTGTGATCGACTTCGCCGGCGGGACCGCCGTGCACATCAACGCGGGCGTCGCCGGCCTCGCGCTCTGCCTGGTGCTGGGCAGGCGGGTCGGCTTCCGGAAGGACCCGATGCGCCCGCACAGCCTGCCGCTGGTGATGCTCGGCTCCGGGCTGCTCTGGTTCGGCTGGTTCGGCTTCAACGCGGGCTCGGCGCTGGCCGCCAACGGCGTCGCCGCGATGGCGATGGTCAACACCCAGGTCGCCACCGGCGCGGCGCTGGTCGGCTGGCTGGTCTACGAGCGGTTCAGGCACGGCGCCTGCACCACGCTGGGCGCGGCCTCCGGCGCGGTGGCCGGGCTGGTCGCGATCACCCCGGCCTGCGGCTCGGTCAGCCCGCTGGGCGCGGTGGCGATCGGGCTGGTCGCGGGCGCGGTCTGCTGCGCCGCCGTCTCGCTCAAGTACCGGTGGGGCTTCGACGACTCGCTGGACGTGGTGGGCGTGCACGCGGTCGGCGGGGCGGTCGGCTCCCTGCTGGTCGGCCTGTTCGCCACCGGCGGGGTCGGCCAGGAGGTCAAGGGCCTGTTCTACGGGGGCGGGTTCGGGCAGCTGGGCAAGCAGGCGCTGGGCGTGGCGGTGGTCGCGGCGTACTCCTTCGCGCTGTCCTGGCTGCTCGCCAAGGCGGTCGACCGGCTGATCGGCTTCCGGGTCCCCGCGGAGGTCGAGGTGGCCGGCATCGACCAGGCCGAACACGCCGAGTCCGCCTACGATTTCAGCGCGGTGGGGGCGGGTCTGGCCCGGGCCCTGCCGGGCCTGGCCGCCGCTGCCGCGGGCTCCGCCGCTGCCGAGCGGCCCGCCGGTGCGGAGCCCGCCGCGGAGCGTGCGGCGGAGCCCGCCGCCAGGACCGTTGCCGAGCCCGCCGTGAAGCCCGCCGAGAAGAGGACCGAGGTCGACGCCCGATGAAGCTCATCACCGCCGTGATCAAGCCGTACCGACTGGACGAGGTGAAGGCCGCCCTCCAGGCCTTCGGGGTCCACGGCCTGACCGTCACCGAGGCCAGCGGCTACGGCCGCCAGCGCGGCCACACCGAGGTGTACCGGGGCGCCGAGTACACCGTGGACCTGGTCCCGAAGGTCAGGATCGAGGTCCTGGTCGAGGACGAGGACGCCGAGGACCTGATCGACGTCCTGGTGAAGGCCGCCCGGACGGGGAAGATCGGCGACGGGAAGGTGTGGAGCGTCCCGGTCGACACCGCCGTACGGGTCCGCACCGGCGAGCGCGGCCCGGACGCGCTGTAGGACCCCGGGTCCTCCGGCCCCGGCCCCGGCAGCCGGTCGGCCCACCCCCGCGTAGGGCGTTTCCCAGCAGGACGGTCCACCGGCACGACGGACGGGATCCACGCGCATGACCACCGAGACCGGCCCCTTCGGCCCCGCCGACCCCCGCGACCCGGCCGGCCACGCCGCCGCCCGGGCCGCCCTGCTCGCCGGCCCCGGCCCCGGCGGCCGGCCCCGCCGCCGGGCGCTCGCCCGGCTCACCGACGACTGGCTGGCCGGGCTGCTGGCGGCCGCCGGCGCCCCGCCCGGCGTCGCACTGGTCGCGGTGGGCGGCTACGGGCGCGGCGAGCTGTCCCCGCGCAGCGACCTGGACGTCCTGCTGCTGCACGAGGGCCCGGTCGCCCAGGAGGTGCCCGAGCGGATCTGGTACCCGGTCTGGGACGCGGGCCTGCGGCTCGACCACGCGGTGCGCACCGTCGCACAGGCCCGCTCGGTCGCCGCCGGCGACCTCAAGGCCCAGCTGGGCCTGCTGGACGCCCGGCACCTCGCCGGGGACCGGGCGCTCACCGACGGGCTGCGCGCCGCGGTGCTCACCGACTGGCGCGCGCGTGCCCGTACGCGCCTGCCCGAGCTGCGCGAGCTGGTCCGCGAGCGGGCCGAACGGCAGGGGGAGCTGTCCTTCCTGCTGGAGCCCGACCTCAAGGAGGCCCGCGGCGGGCTGCGCGACGTCGTGGTGCTGGACGCGATCGCCGCCACCTGGCTGGCCGACGCGCCCCGGGACGGCCTGGACGCCGCCGCGCGGTGGCTGGCCGACGTGCGCGACGCGCTGCACCTGGCCACCGGCCGGGCCACCGACCGGCTCGCCCTCCAGGACCAGGACCAGGTCGCCGAGCGGCTCGGGCTGCTGGACGCCGACACCCTGCTGCGCCGGGTCTACGAGGCGGCCCGCACCGTCGCGTACGCGGGCGACGTCACCTGGCGGGCGGTGGAGCGGGTGCTCGCGCCCCGGGGCGGCCGCCGGCCGCGCATCCCGTTCGCCGGCGCGGGCCGGGGCGGCGGCGCGGTGGCCCGGGGCGCGGTCGAGCGGCGGCCGCTCGCCGAGGGCGTGGTCGAGCAGGACGGCGAGGCGGTGCTCGCCCGGGGCGCCCGCCCGGCCGCCGACCCGGTGCTGCCGCTGCGCGCCGCGGCCGCCGCCGCGCAGAACGGGCTGACCGTCTCGCACGCCACCGTGCGCCGGCTGGCCGCCGAGTGCCGCCCGCTGCCGGTGCCCTGGCCGGACGAGGCGCGCGAGCAGCTGGTCACCCTGCTGGGCGCCGGGGAGGCGGCCGTCCCGGTGTGGGAGGCGCTGGAGGCGCAGGGGCTGGTCCACCGGCTGCTCCCGGACTGGGAGCGGGTGCGCTGCCGTCCGCAGCGCAACGCGGTGCACCGCTGGACGGTCGACCGGCACCTGGTGGAGACGGCGGTGCGGGCCGCCGCGATGACCCGCCGGGTGGCCCGGCCGGACCTGCTGCTGGTCGCCGCGCTGCTGCACGACATCGGCAAGGGCTGGCCGGGGGACCACTGCGAGGCCGGCGAGGTGATCGTCCGCGACCTGGGCGCCCGGATGGGCTTCGGCCCCGAGGACACCGAGACCCTGGCGGTGCTGGTCCGCCACCACCTGACGCTGGTGGACACCGCGACCCGGCGCGATCCGGACGACCCGGCCACCGCCGAGGCGGTCGCCAAGGCGGTCACCACCCTTCCCGAGCTGGAGCTGCTGCGCGCGCTCACCGAGGCGGACGCGCTGGCGACCGGCCCGGCGGCCTGGAGCGGCTGGCGGGCCTCGCTGGTGGACGCGCTGGTGGCCCGGGTGGCGGACCGGCTGGCCGGAGCGGCCGCTCCACGGGTGGAGGCGGCGCCGACCGCCGAGCAGGAGCGGCTCGCGGTCGAGGCCGCCCGCACCGGCCGGCCGGCCCTGTCGCTGCGGGCCCGCTCCGAGGGGGCGGAGCCCGGCGTCGAGCCGATGGGCGTCGAGCTGAACCTGGCGGTCCCGGACCGCCCCGGGCTGCTCGGCACCGCCGCCGGGGTGCTCGCGCTGCACCGGCTGGCCGTCCGCTCGGCCGGGCTGCGCGAGCTGGACCCGGTCGGCGCGGGCCCGGTGCTGCTGCTGTCCTGGCGGGTGGCGGCCGAGTACGGCGAGCTGCCGGAGGCCGCCCGGCTGCGGGCCGACCTGCGCCGGGCGCTGGACGGCTCGCTGGACGTCGCCCGGCGGCTCGCCGAGCGGGACGCCGCGGCCCCGCGCCGCCGGGGCGTCCCCACCCCGCCGCCGGTCGTCGCGGTCGCCCCCGCGGCGGCCTCGGCGACCGCGACGGTGCTGGAGGTCCGCGCGCACGACGCCCCCGGGCTGCTGCACCGGATCGGCCGGGCGCTGGACGGGGCGGGCGTGCGGGTGCGCACCGCGCACGTCTGCACGCTGGGCGCGGAGGCCGTCGACTCGTTCTACCTGACCGACCCGGCGGGCCGTCCGCTGGCCGCCGACCGGGCCGGCGAGGTGGCGGCGGCGGTGCGGGCCGCGCTCGGCTGAGAACGGCTACCACCCGGGGGTGGAGACCTTACCCGGGGCGGCCGGATACCCTGGGGGGCGACGACCGTACCGATACCGATGCCGCAGAGGACCCGCGACGACGTGTTCGACACCCTTTCCGATCGCCTCGCAGCGACGTTCAAGAACCTCCGGGGCAAGGGCCGCCTGAGCGAGGCGGACATCGACGCCACCGCCCGCGAGATCCGCATCGCGCTGCTGGAGGCGGACGTCGCGCTGCCGGTCGTGCGGGCCTTCATCCGGCAGGTCAAGGAGCGGGCGCTCGGCGTCGAGGTCTCCGGCGCGCTGAACCCGGCGCAGCAGATCATCAAGATCGTCAACGAGGAGCTCATCGCGATCCTCGGTGGCGAGACCCGCCGGGTGCGGTTCGCCAAGAGCGGCCCGACGGTGATCATGCTCGCGGGCCTCCAGGGCGCGGGCAAGACCACCCTCGCGGGCAAGCTCGGCCACTGGCTGAAGAAGCAGAAGCACACCCCGCTGCTGGTCGCCTGCGACCTCCAGCGCCCCAACGCCGTCAACCAGCTCCAGGTCGTCGCCGAGCGCGCCGGCGTGGCCTTCTACGGCCCGCAGCCGGGCAACGGCGTCGGCGACCCGGTGCAGGTGGCCAAGGACTCGATCGAGTACGCCAAGCAGAAGCAGTACGACGTCGTCATCGTCGACACCGCCGGCCGCCTGGGCATCGACGCCGAGCTGATGCAGCAGGCCGCCGACATCCGTGCCGCGGTGAACCCGGACGAGGTCCTGTTCGTCGTCGACGCGATGATCGGCCAGGACGCCGTCACCACCGCGCAGGCCTTCCTCGACGGCGTCGACTTCACCGGGGTGGTGCTCTCCAAGCTCGACGGCGACGCCCGGGGCGGTGCCGCCCTGTCGGTCGCGCACGTCACCGGCCGCCAGATCATGTTCGCCTCCAACGGCGAGAAGGTCGACGACTTCGACGCCTTCCACCCGGACCGGATGGCCTCGCGCATCCTCGGCATGGGCGACGTCCTCTCGCTGATCGAGAAGGCCGAGCAGACCTTCTCGCAGGCCGAGGCGGAGAAGATCGCCGCCAAGCTGCGCGGCGGCCCGAAGCAGTTCACCCTGGACGACTTCCTGTCCCAGCTGGAGCAGGTCCAGAAGATGGGCTCGATCTCCAAGCTGCTCGGCATGCTGCCCGGGATGGGCCAGATCCGGGAGCAGATCAACAACATCGACGACAAGGACGTCAACCGGGTCGGCGCGATCATCAAGTCGATGACCCCGGCCGAGCGCGCCGAGCCGGAGCTGATCAACGGCTCCCGCCGGGCCCGCATCGCCAAGGGCTCCGGTGTCCAGGTCGGCGAGGTGAAGAACCTGGTCGAGCGGTTCTTCGAGGCCCGCAAGATGATGTCCGCGATGGCCTCCGGCAAGGGCGTGCCCGGCATGCCGGGCATCCCCGGGATGGGCGGCGGCGCGAAGAAGTCCGGCAAGAAGGCCCCGCAGGCCAAGGGCAAGCGCAAGAGCGGCAACCCGCTGAAGCGCGCGCAGGAGGAGGCCGCGGCCGCCCAGCGCCGTGCGCTCGGCCCGGGCGCCGGCCAGGCCCCGGCGGACGGCGGCGCCTTCGGCCTCGGCGCGGGCAAGGGCCCGGCCGACTTCGAGCTGCCGAAGGAGTTCAGGGACATGCTGTAGTCCCTGGGCGGTGCCGGTCGGTCCCCGACCGGCCCTGATCGACTCCGATCGGCCCGTCGTCCGGTGTTTCCGGGCGGCGGGCCGATCGCGTGTCCGATGATGGGGGCATGCGAGTGATGATCAGGGCCCCGAGGTCCGAGGACGCGGCCGGGTACGCCGAGGCGGTCCGGCGGTCCGCAGAACACATCGGACAGTGGAACCCGGTCGAGCCGGACGGACTGCCCGACCTGCTGAAGCGCCAGGGTTCCGGGCTGCGCACCTTCCTGATCGTCGACAGGGAGACCGGCGGGCTGGTCGGCAAGGTCAACGTGGCCAACATCGTGCTCGGCCGGTTCTGCAACGCCACGCTGGGCTACGACTCGTACCTGCCGTTCAACGGCACCGGGCGGATGACCGAGGGCATGCGGCTGGTCGTGGACCGCTGCTTCGCCCCGCAGCCGTCCGGCGGGCTCGGGCTGCACCGACTGGAGATCAACGTGCAGCCGGACAACGAGCGCTCGATCGCGATGGCCGAGCGGCTGGGCTTCCGGCACGAGGGCTTCTCGCCGCGGATGCTGTTCCTCCAGGGGGACTGGCGCGACCACGAGCGGTTCGCGCTGACCGCCGAGGAGTGGCCGGGCGCCGCGGCATAGCCGCTGGTGGGAGGGGGCGGCGCGGCCGTCCGGCGGCCCGGGCGCGGCGTTGCGATTGGCCCGCCCGAGCACCTGTCCGTATCGTCCGATGAGTGACCGAACCCGTGCCGCCGCGTCAGACCCCCGACCAGCCCTGGCGCTCGGAGGGCGCCCCGCCCCCGCCGCCGCCCAAGCGCCGGATGCCCGGCGGCTGGGTGGGCCTCGCCCTCACCGCCCTCGTGGTGTTCCTGATCTCGGACCTGCTGCTGTCCTTCTTCGGCCCCGCCGGTGCCACCACGATCTCGTACACCGAGTTCAACAACCAGCTGAACAAGGGCAACATCACCAAGATCTACGCCAAGGGCGACGCGATCGAGGGCACCCTCAAGAGCGCCCAGCCCAAGCCGGACGGCGGCAAGGGCGACTACACCGAGTTCGACACCCAGCGGCCGTCCTTCGCGGGCGACAACCTCTGGAGCACCCTCCAGCAGAAGGGCGTCGAGGTCACCGCCACCTCGCCCGTCCAGCAGCGCAGCTTCCTCACCAACCTGCTGATCTCGCTCGCCCCGATGCTGCTGCTGATCTTCATCTGGGTGCTGCTCGCCCGCCGGATGGCCGGCGGGCTCGGCGGCGGGCCGCTCGGGCGCAAGGCCCCGCCGAAGCCGGTCACCGCCGAGGAGGGCAGGCGCACCACCTTCGCGGACGTGGCCGGCATCGACGAGGTCGAGGCCGAACTCACCGAGGTCGTCGACTACTTGAAGAACCCCGAGCGCTACCGCAGGCTCGGCGCCAAGATGCCGCGCGGGGTGCTGCTGAGCGGCCCGCCCGGAACCGGCAAGACCCTGCTGGCCCGGGCCGTGGCGGGCGAGGCCGACGTGCCGTTCTTCTCCGCCTCCGCCTCCGAGTTCATCGAGATGATCGTCGGCGTCGGCGCCAGCCGGGTCCGCGAGCTGTTCGCCGAGGCCCGCAAGGTCGCCCCGGCGATCATCTTCATCGACGAGATCGACACCATCGGCCGCCAGCGCGGCGCCGGCGGCGGCATGGGCGGGCACGACGAGCGCGAGCAGACGCTCAACCAGATCCTCACCGAGATGGACGGCTTCACCGGCTCCGAGGGCGTCATCGTGATCGCCGCGACCAACCGGGCGGACGTGCTCGACCCGGCGCTGCTGCGCCCGGGCCGCTTCGACCGGCGGATCACCGTCAGCCCGCCCGACCGGGAGGGCCGCGCGGCGATCCTGCGCATCCACAGCCGCAGCGTCCCGCTGGCCGGCGACGCCGACCTCAACCAGCTGGCCAAGGCCACCCCGGGGATGACCGGCGCCGAGCTCGCCAACCTGGTCAACGAGGCCGCGCTGCTGGCTGTCAAGCGCCGGCAGGACGCCGTCAACGAGCGGGACCTCTCGGACGCGCTGGAGAAGGTCCAGCTCGGCGCCGTGCGGCCGCTGGTGATGCCGCAGGAGGAGCGCGAGCGGACGGCGTACCACGAGAGCGGGCACGCGCTGCTGGGCATGCTCCAGCCCGGCGCGGACCCGGTCCGCAAGATCACCATCGTGCCGCGCGGCCGGGCGCTCGGCGTCACCCTCTCCACCCCGGAGAACGACCGCTACTCGTACACCGAGCCCTACCTGCGCGGCCGGATCATCGGTGCGCTCGGCGGCATGGCGGCCGAGCAGGTGGTCTACGGGGTGATCACCACCGGCGCGGAGAGCGACCTGGAGCAGGTCACCAACATCGCCCGCGGGATGGCCGGGCGCTGGGGGATGAGCGAGCGGGTCGGCCGGCTCACCGCGGTGCCCTCCGACCCGCAGGGCGCGTACGGGCTCTCCGCCGCGCCGACCACCCTGGACGCGGTGGACGAGGAGGCCCGGCGGATCGTCTCGGAGTGCTACGACGACGCGGTGCGGATCCTGACCGAGCAGCGGCACCGGCTGGACGCGCTGGCGGCGGCGCTGCTGGAGGCGGAGACGCTGGACGAGGCGGCGGCGTACCGGGCGGCGGGGGTGCCGCGGGAGGGGGCCGACGGGGCCGACGGGGGCGAGGGCTCCGACGGGACGGGCGGGGCGGACGGGGGCGAGGGCTCCGACGGAGGCGAGGGGAAGTCGATCGACCGGGCGTGAAGCCGGGGCCAGGGGCGCTCGCCATGATGGCGGGCGCCCCCGGTTTTTCCGTCCGTCGGTCGGTTCACCCGTCTGTCCGGTTCGTCCGTCCGCGCGCCGGTGGGTGCGTGGCCGGCCGGCGGGGTCAGCGCGGGCGTTCGGCGACCAGGTAGCGGAAGAGGTTCTCCATCCGTACCGATCCGTCCGCGCGCAGGTACGGCTGGAGCGCCTCCTCCAGCTCCTTGGCCACCAGCGAGGCCCCGGAGAACTCCTCGGCCGGCTCGAACAGGCCGGTGGAGAGCAGCCCGCGCACCGCGCTGTCGAGGTCGGCGTAGGCGAACGGGCAGCTCACCCGCCCGCTGCCGGCCGGCCGCAGTCCGGCTGGGGCGAGCAGGTCCTCCAGCGCCCCGGGCGCGCTCAGCTCGAACGGGTCGCGCGCCGTGGTCCGGCCCGCCATCCGCCGGGCCAGGTCCAGCACCGCGGCGCTCTCGCAGCGCTCCGGCGGCCCCCAGGCGGCCAGCACCACGTGCCCGCCCGGGAGGGTGAGCCGGGCCGCCGCGGCGACCACCGGAGCGGGGTCGGCGGCCCCCGGCAGCTGCTCGAAGACCGTCACCAGAGAATGGGCCGACCGGGGGACGGCGGCCGCCGGCCGGGGCCCCGCGCACACCCGCAGCCGACGGTCGCGGGCCAGCTCGCGCAGCTCGTCCGCCGGCTCCTGCCCGGCGACCTGGGCGCCCCGGCCGGCCGCGAGCAGCAGGGCCAGTCCGGACCGGCAGCCCAGGCCCAGCACGCTGCTCGCCGGGCCGACCTCCAGCCGGTCGTAGACCGCCTCGTAGAGCGGTACCAGCATGCGTTCCTGGATCTCCGCCCAGTCGCGCGCCCGCGCGGGGCGGGCTGCCCCGGTCCGCGGGTGGTGCGGTCGTGCGCCCGTCGGTCGTGCGGTCGCGCCGGTCGTCCGAGCTGAAGCCATGGCGGCCTCCCATCCGGTCCTTCGGTGTGCTGCTACGGCTCCCCCAAAGTCCCGCCCCACACCAGCGAACAGCGGGTCGGGCCCGGAGTCCAGAGGGGTGCAGGGTGGTGCGCGCGCGTCGCGGTGGTGCGCCCCCGTCCGGCGATACCGATTCGAAACCGGGGCCCCGGGCCCCGTACCATTCGCCCCATGGCTAAGGCACCCGTTCTCACCCCTCAGGCGGAAGACTTCCCGCGCTGGTACCAGGACCTCATCAACAAGGCCGAGCTGGCCGACAACGGTCCGGTGCGCGGCACCATGGTCATCCGACCGTACGGCTACGGCCTGTGGGAGCGGATGCAGCAGGAGATGGACGCGCGGATCAAGAAGGCCGGCGCGCAGAACGCCTACTTCCCGATGTTCATCCCGCAGTCCTACCTGACCAGGGAGGCCGAGCACGTCGAGGGCTTCGCCCCCGAGCTCGCGGTGGTCACCCACGGCGGCGGCAAGCAGCTGGAGGAGCCGGTCGTCGTCCGGCCGACCTCCGAGACGATCATCAACGAGTACTTCTCGAAGTGGGTGCAGAGCCACCGCGACCTGCCCCTGCTGATCAACCAGTGGGCCAACGTGGTCCGCTGGGAGCTGCGTCCGCGCGTCTTCCTGCGCACCACCGAGTTCCTCTGGCAGGAGGGCCACACCGCCCACGCCACCTACGAGGACGCCCGCGACTACGCGTCGATGATCCACACCCAGGTCTACGGCGACTTCATGACGAACGTGCTCGGCATCGACGTCGTGCTCGGCCGCAAGACCGCCAAGGAGCGCTTCGCCGGCGCCATCAACACCCTCACCCTCGAAGGCATGATGGGCGACGGCAAGGCGCTGCAGATGGGCACCAGCCACGAGCTGGGCCAGAACTTCGCCAAGGCGTTCAACACCACCTACCAGCTGCAGGGCGCCGAGCGCGAGCACGTCTGGCAGACCTCCTGGGGCGTCTCGACCCGCATGGTCGGCGGCCTGATCATGTCCCACGGCGACGACAACGGCCTGCGGGTGCCCCCGCGCCTGGCCGCCGTCCAGGCCGTCGTGCTCGCGATCAAGGGCGACGACGCGGTCATCGCCAAGGTCCGTGAGATCGGCGCCCAGCTGGAGGCCGCCGGCGTCCGGGTCGTGGTCGACGACCGCACCGACACCCCGTTCGGCCGCCGCGCCGTGGACTGGGAGCTCAAGGGCGTCCCGCTGCGCATCGAGGTCGGCCCGCGCGACCTGGAGAACGGCACCGCGATGCTGGCCCGCCGCATCCCCGGCGGCAAGGAGCCGGTGTCCGTCGACGGCCTGGCCGCGCTGGTCCCGGGCGTGCTGGAGGAGGACCAGGCGCTGCTGCTGCGCCAGTCCCGCGAGCGCCGCGAGTCCCGCACGGTCGACGTCAAGACCATCGACGAGGCCGTCGAGGCCGCCGCGACCGGCTGGGGCCGGATCTCCTGGGCCGAGCTCGGCGCGGAGGGCGAGGCCAAGCTGGCCGAGCAGGGCGTCACGGTCCGCTGCATCGTCGCGGCCGACGGCTCGGTGCCGCAGGCGGACGACCAGGAGGGCAACGTGGCGCTCGTCGCCCGGGCCTACTGACCCTCGGCCGGGAGCCGGGAGCCGGGAGCCGGGAGCCGGGAGCCGGGAGCCGGGAGCCGGGAGCCGGGAGCCGGTCGCCGGTCGCCGGTCGCCGACCGCCCGTGGGCAATGACCGGCACCGGCGACATTTGCCCGGAATGCGGATGGGTAAGAATCCGGTAACCGTTCCGGTGCGTCCGTGCGACGGACATCCCTACTGGCCGGTCAACTCCCGGTATTAACCGAATAGCGGTACGGTGTACGGCCCGTGGCCCTGTCAATCCGGCAGACCCACGGGCCGTACGTCCTGGGTGGCGACAGCCCGCTCCCCGGACGGAATTCTCACCAGGCCCGTCGACGTCACGACGGACCGAAACCGGCAGGGGGTTGGTCTTGCGTCAGATCCGGAACGCGCAATTCGCGCGCGGCCTCGCATTCCTGGGAGTTCCCTGTGAATTCCCCGGGAACGAGAACATGCGGAACATCGGCTCGCACTCCATCGTTGGTCTAGCGTGAGCACGACACAGCCCCTCGTTCTCGCGGCCGAACTGGCCGCCGCCTGGAGCGACATCCAGGCCCACCACCAGGACCTTCCGGACCTCGCCTCGCCCGAGGCGCTGATCGGAGAGTCCTCCTCGGCCTGCGGGACGCGGCTCGGTTTCGAGCGCCTCCTGCACGAGGCCGCCCACGGTCTGGCCGCGGCCCGGGACATCCGGGACACCTCGCGGGCCGGCCGCTACCACAACCGGCGCTTCCTGATGCTCGCTTCCGAGCTGGGCCTGGCGCACCCGGTCGAGCCGCACGCGAGCAGCGGCTTCTCCCAGGTGACCATGCTCAAGGAGACCCAGGAGCGGTACGCCGAGACCATCGAGCGCCTGGACCGCGCGCTCGGGGCGCACCAGGAGGCGGTGGCCGGCGACGGCGTCACGCGCGCCTTCCGCGGCCCCGCGGCCCGGCACGGCTCCTCCGGGGGCGGTGTGCGGGTCAAGGCGGTCTGCGGCTGCGGGCGCAACGTCCGGGTCGTTCCCTCGGTGCTCGCCCAGGCGTCCATCGTCTGCGGCGCGTGCCAGCAGCCCTTCAAGATCGCTTAGTTGCCGACGTCCCGGCGGGCTGCTGTGCGGGCGGCGGTCCGGCCGGAATGAGCGTCGCAACGAGCGGACGTGCAGCACGGCGGTGACGTCTTCGGGTTGGACCGGGAGCGGGGGCTCCCGGTCGAGCCCTGACCGGGGGGCCCGGTCCCGCGTGCTGGCGGTTTCCGCCGGTGTGGCAGAATGGACAGCTGAGTACTCGGCAGCCGGGCAGGACCCCTCTCTCCTACGGCTGGCGTGTCCCTTGAACGGTCCGCCCCGCAACCCCACGCGGTCGGCGAGCCCGCTCACCCACGTCAACACCAGGAGAATCCACTCCCGTGGCAGTCAAGATCAAGCTGAAGCGTCTCGGCAAGATTCGCTCCCCGCACTACCGCATCGTCGTCGCCGACGCCCGCACCAAGCGTGACGGCCGTGCGATCGAGGAGATCGGCATCTACCAGCCGACCTACAACCCCTCGAAGATCGAGGTCGACAGCGACCGCGCCCAGTACTGGCTGTCCGTCGGCGCCCAGCCGACCGAGCCGGTGCTCGCCATCCTGAAGCTGACCGGCGACTGGCAGAAGTTCAAGGGCCTGCCGGCTCCGGAGCCGCTGAAGGTCGCCGAGCCCAAGGTCGAGGACTTCTCGCACCTGTTCGCGAAGGCCGTCGCCGGCTTCGAGGACGCCACCACCGGCGTCGCCATCACCCCGAAGGCCAAGAAGTCGGACAAGGCCGAGGCTGAGGCCGACGCCGCCGCCGAGGCCTGATCGTGATCGAGGACGCCCTCGACCACCTGGTGAAGGGCATCGTCGAGCACCCCGACGAGGTGCAGGTGCGCTCGCGCAACCTGCGTCGGGGTAACACCATCGAGGTGCGGGTGCACCCCGATGACCTCGGCAAGGTGATCGGCCGGGGCGGCCGCACGGCGCGTGCTCTGCGCACCGTGGTCGGCGCCCTCGGCGGTCGCAACGTCCGGGTCGACCTGGTCGACGTGGACAACATTCGCTGACGCTGCTGCTCGTTCAGCCGTCAGGGCTTGTGAGGCCGACCGGGACGCATGTCGTCCCGGTCGGCCTTTTTCGCATTCCCATCCGCTTCCGCTTTCCGTCGCATCACCGCTTCGCAGCCCGTCGCCTTCCGCTGCGGCTCAGGACTTCCAGGAGAACGATCACCGTGCAGCTCGTCGTCGGCAGGATCGGCCGTGCCCACGGCATCAGGGGGGACGTCAGTGTCGAGGTCCGCACCGACGAGCCGGAACTCCGGCTCGGCCCCGGTGCCGTCCTGCTCACCGACCCCGCGTCGACCGGACCGCTGACCATCGAGTCCGGCCGGGTGCACAGCGGCCGGCTGCTGCTGCGCTTCGTCGGCGTCAAGGACCGCAACGCGGCCGAGGCCCTCCGCGGCACCCTGCTCATCTCCGAGGTCGACCCGGAGGAGCGCCCCGAGGACCCGGAGGAGTACTACGACCACCAGCTGATCGGCCTGGACGTGGTGCTGCTGGACGGCACCCCGGTCGGC
Source organism: Kitasatospora sp. NPDC018619 (assembly GCF_044391605.1). NCBI lineage: Bacteria > Bacillati > Actinomycetota > Actinomycetes > Kitasatosporales > Streptomycetaceae > Kitasatospora > Kitasatospora sp. NPDC018619. Next base: position 41,232 of record NZ_JBISAI010000027.1, on the reverse strand, counting down.
GAGCTGACCGAGGTCGTCCACCTGCCGTACCAGGACCTCCTCACGGTGAAGAAGGCCGACGGGACGGAGGTCCTGGTGCCCTTCGTCAGCCAGATCGTGCCGACCATCGACCTGGAGAACCAGCGCGCGGTGATCACCCCGCCGGCCGGGCTGATCGACCCGGAGCAGGCCGAGGTCGCGGGGACCTCCTCGGCCGGGCGCGCCGAGGGCGCGGAGGGCTCCGAGGACGCGCAGGGCTCGGGGCACGGCGAGGGCGCGGAGGGCATCGAGGGCTCGGAGGAGTCGCAGTGAGCGCGGAGGAGCGCGCCGCGGCGGGTGCCGAGGCGACTGCCGGAGCCGCGTCGGGCGGTGTGCGGGAGGTGCGGGAGGTGCGGGACGGCATGCGGATCGACGTCGTCACGATCTTCCCCGAGTACCTGGAGCCGCTGGACGTCTCGCTGGTCGGCAAGGCCCGCGCCCGCGGCCAGCTCGACGTGCACATCCACGACCTGCGTGACTGGACCCACGACGTGCACCGCACGGTCGACGACAGCCCGTACGGCGGCGGCCCCGGCATGGTGATGAAGCCCGAGCCGTGGGGCGAGGCGCTGGACGCGGTGGTCGCCGACGGCCCCGAGGGCCAGGTGCCCACCCTGGTGGTGCCCACCCCGAGCGGCCGCCCGTTCACCCAGGAGCTCGCCCAGGAGCTGGCCGGGCGCCCCTGGCTGGCCTTCACCCCCGCGCGGTACGAGGGCATCGACCGTCGGGTGATCGAGGAGGCGGCCACCCGGATGCCGGTGGTCGAGGCCTCGATCGGTGACTACGTGCTGGCCGGCGGCGAGGTCGCCGTGCTGGTGATGGTGGAGGCGATCGCCCGACTGCTGCCCGGGGTGCTCGGCAACGCCGAGTCCCACCGCGACGACTCCTTCGCGCCGGGCGCGATGGCCGACCTGCTGGAGGGCCCGGTCTACACCAAGCCCGCCGAGTGGCGCGGCCGCACGGTGCCGGACGTGCTGCTCAGCGGCAACCACGGCAGGATCGCCCGCTGGCGCCGTGAGCAGGCCTTCGCCCGGACCCTGGCGAACCGGCCCGACCTGGTCGAGCGCTGGCAGTACGGCGCTTTCGACAAGAAGGAGCGCGAGGCGCTGAGCATCCTCGGCCTGGCCTGGGACGAGCGGCTCGGCCGATTTCGGCCCGTGGCCGAAGGTGTGGAAGAATAGGCGGCTGCTGTCTGTCGCTGGTTCCCTTCCTTGGGGGCACGTGGACCGGCGCCCCCGCCACGGGGGGATCGTCGTCAGCCGATGCGGCCCGCAGCACACCCCATTGTGACGATTTTCCGTGGGCGGCCCGTGGCGCCTGCGATGGAGAGCAACATGAGCAACAAGCTCGCTGCTGTCGACGCGGCCTCGCTGCGTAGCGACATTCCGGCCTTCCGCGCCGGTGACACCCTGAAGGTCCACGTCCGGGTCATCGAGGGCAACCGCTCCCGTGTCCAGGTCTTCCAGGGCGTCGTCATCCGTCGCCACGGCGCCGGTATCGGTGAGACCTTCACCGTCCGCAAGGTCAGCTTCAACGTCGGCGTGGAGCGCACCTTCCCGGTGCACACCCCGGTCGTCGAGAAGATCGAGGTCGTGACCCGCGGTGCGGTTCGCCGCGCCAAGCTGTACTACCTGCGTGACCTCCGCGGCAAGGCCGCGAAGATCAAGGAGAAGCGCGACCGCTGATCCACCGGCCCCCGGCCCGGCCGGGGGATCGGAACGCTCTGAGGGGGCCGAACGGCCGCACGGTATGCTCACCCCCCGATGAGCACGCACGAACCACCCGCGGACCGCGACGGCAGTCCCGCACCCTCCGGTGCGGACTCGCTGTCGCGGTCCGCGGTCGTTTCCGGCGGCGGCGCCGGGCGGGCTGCCGGCGGTGCCGCCGACGGGCCCGTCGCGGAAACCGTGGCGGAAGCCGCTGAGGGTCCCGCCGGGGAAGCCGTTGCGGAAGCCGTCGGCCAGGCCGCCGGGGAAGCCGCCGCGGGATCCGCCGAGGAGACGGTGGAGGGCCCGGAGCAGCGCGACGGTGCCGGGGGTGACGGCCCGGAGCAGGAGCCCGACCAGGACGAGGAGCCCGGGCACTCGCGTTCGCGCGACCTGCTGCTGTTGGTCGGGATCTGCCTGACGGCGCTGCTGCTGGTGAACGCCTTCGTCGCCCGGCCGTTCTCGGTGCCCTCCGGATCGATGGAGGAGACCCTGCGCCCGGGCGACCGGCTGGTGGCGAACCAACTGGCCTACGCCTTCGGCGGCCACCCCCAGCGCGGCGACGTCGTGGTGTTCGACGGGACGGGCTCCTTCCTGCGCGAGTCGGCGAAGCCCTCCGGCTTCTGGGACGGCCTGCGCTCCTTCGCCCGGGACCTCGGGCTGGCCCCGGCCGGGGACACCGTCTACGTGAAGCGCGTGATCGGCGTCGGCGGTGACCGGGTGACCAGCACCGGGCCGGGCGCGCCGATCACCGTCAACGGCGTGCCGGTCGACGAGACCTCCTACCTGGCCCCGGGCGACGACCCGTCCGCCGTGGCCTTCGACATCGTGGTGCCGGCCGGTGAGCTGTGGGTGATGGGTGACCACCGCAGCGCCTCCCGGGACTCCCGCGACCACCTCGGCGAGCCCGGTGGCGGCTTCGTCCCCGAGGAGAAGGTGATCGGCCGGGCGGACTGGGTGGTCTACCCGTTCTCGCGCTGGACCGGCCTGGACCGGCCCCCGGCCTTCGCCGCGACGGCGGGGACGGGCGGTCATGGGGGCCAGAGGTAGGGGGCGGACGGCCGAGGCCCCGGCGGCCGGCCGCCGCAGTGCCGCAGGCGCGGCCGGTGACGGCGCCGCCGGCGCGGCCGGTGACGGTGCCGTCGGCGCGGGCGCGGAGGAGGACGGCGAGGCGGACCGCGGCCCGGCTGGGGCCCCGCCGCCGCGCGGCCGGGCCGAGCGCCGTCGCAGCGCCCGCAGGGCGGCCCGCCGGCGCAGGCGCCCGCTGGTGCGCGAGGTGCCGCTGATCGTCCTGGCGGCCCTGTTGGTGGCGCTGGTGATGAAGACCTTCCTGGTGCAGGTGTTCGTGATCCCCTCGGGCTCGATGGAGCAGACCATCCTGGTCGGGGACCGGGTACTGGTGGACAAGCTGACCCCCTGGTTCGGCAGTGAGCCGCAGCGCGGCGACGTCGTGGTGTTCAAGGACCCGGGCGGCTGGCTGGAGCACGACCGCAAGCCGTCCCACGACGGCCCGGTGCCGGCTGCGGCCAAGCAGGTGCTGGCCTTCGTCGGTCTGCTGCCCTCCGACGACGAGCAGGACCTGATCAAGCGCGTGGTCGGCGTCGGCGGGGACACCGTCGAGTGCTGCGACGCGCAGGGGCGCCTCAGCGTCAACGGCCATCCGGTGGAGGAGGCCTACCTCGCACCCGGCAACCCGGCGTCCCGGCAGGCCTTCAGGATCCAGGTGCCGCAGGGGCGGCTCTGGGTCATGGGCGACCACCGGGATGTCTCCGCCGACTCCCGTTTCCACATGGGCGGTCCGGGCCAGGGGACGATCCCGCTGAGCGGCGTGGTCGGTCGCGCGTTCGTGATCGCCTGGCCGCTGGACCGCTTCCATCAACTCGATGCGCCCGGTTCACTCTCCTCTCTCGCCCGGATGCCGCAGGCCGGCGGAACTGCCGCGGATTCGGTGGATGTTGGGCCGGTTCCTGTGGAACCTCCGCTCGTTATGGGTGTGTTGGGCATCCTTCCGTTCGTCGGCCGTCGGCCGAGGCGGCCTCCGGAGTGAGCCGAACCGGCCGCGGACCGGCGGGCCTCGCGTGTGGGACCGCGAGCCGGATGCCCTGGAGTGATAGAGAAGTGCAGGTGCGGCCGGGAGTGGTTCCGGCCGTGTGCCGAGGCCGTGCTGGTGTCAGGGGAGTCCGCGGTGGGCAGCCCTGAGGAGTTCACGGTCGTGGTGAGCGTGGTGCCCGCTGTGCGGCACTCTGAGCGCGGGCGCGCGGGCGTCCGCACAGCAGGGAGGAGACGTTGTGGGGGATTTGGTGATCGGCGCCCGATCAGGCGCCGGAGAGCCCGAGGGCACGGGCCGTCGGGCGGACCGGTCCGCCGAGTCCGCGGCCTCCTCGGCCTCGGTCGAGGACGCGGCGGCGCAGACCGCCGACGGGCAGAGCGGCTCCGGGCCGGAGGACCCCCCGGACTCCCCGCACGCGGGGGCCGAGCCCGCGGACGGGTCGGACTCGGAGGCTCCGTCCAAGCCGCGCAAGCAGCGCTCGTTCTGGAAGGAACTGCCGATCCTGGTCGGCATCGCGCTCGTACTCGCGCTGGTGATCAAGACCTTCTTCGTCCAGGCGTTCTCCATTCCCTCGGAGTCGATGCAGAACACGCTGCAGGTCGGCGACCGCGTCCTGGTGGACAAGCTCACGCCGTGGTTCGGAGCCGAACCCGAGCGCGGTGAGGTCGTGGTGTTCCACGACCCGGGCGGCTGGCTGAACGACGAGCCGACCCAGCAGAGCAGCAACTCCTTCCTCCGCGGTGTGCAGGACGTGCTGAGCTTCGTCGGCCTGATGCCCTCCGCCAACGAGAAGGACCTGATCAAGCGGGTCATCGCGGTCGGCGGGGACACCGTCGAGTGCGAGGGCGACGGGCCGGTCAAGGTCAACGGCGCCGCGCTCGACGAGCCGTACGTCTACCAGGGCAACACCCCCTGCGGCGACCACCCCTTCGGCCCGGTCAAGGTGCCCAAGGACCGGATCTGGGTGATGGGCGACCACCGCGCCAACTCGCTGGACTCCCGCTTCCACATGGACCAGCCGGGCGGCGGCACCGTTCCGGTGGACAACGTGATCGGGCGCGCCTTCGTGGTGGCCTGGCCGGTCAACCACTGGTCGACGCTGCCGGTGCCGGACACCTTCGACCAGAAGGGGCTGGCGGCGGCCGCGCCGCTGGCGCCCCCGGTGGCCGGTGCGGTGGGGGCCGTCGCCCTGCTGCCGCTGGTGCGTCGGGTACGGGGTCGGGCGGAGCGCCGCACGGAGTCCTGAGCTCCGCCGGATCCTGACCCACCGGGTCGGCTCCGGCCCTTGCGCGGGCCGTGGTACCGACGAGTAGTCTGCTCGGACGTGCCACGGCCCGTCGGCGTTCGCGCCCGAGCCCCCGGCGTGCCAGTGGTGTTCTCCGGTCGGCCAGACGTGGACGGTGTCGATGAGCAGTGTCGTGGAGCAGCCGGCCGACCACCCGGCCCCGCCCGGCCGAGCGCCCCGCCGGCCCGCCGCGGTGCTGCAGGGCGTCGCCCTGGCGCTCGGGCTCGTGCTGATGGTCGGCGGCTTCGCCCTGATCGCCGTCGACTACCGGCCGTACAAGATCCCCACCGCCTCGATGCACCCGACGCTGCGTGCCGGGGACACCGTGCTCGCCCGCAAGGTCGGCGGCGGCGACATCGGGCGGGGCGACGTGGTCGTCTTCCGGGACGAGGCCTGGGGCGGCGAGCTCATGGTCAAGCGGGTGGTCGCGGTCGGCGGTGACACCGTCGCCACCACCGGGGCCGAGCACCGGCTGACGGTCAACGGGCAGCCGGTGGACGAGCCCTACCTCGCGACGCAGGGCCGCCAGGGCGAGTCGTTCAGCGCGACGGTGCCGCAGGGCCGGCTGTTCCTGCTCGGCGACAACCGGGTGGGCTCGCTCGACTCCCGCACCCACCTGGAGGTCGACGGCGGGACCGTCCCGGCCGAGGCCGTCGAGGCCAGGGTCGAGGCCACCGTGCTGCCCTTCGGCCGGACGGGCCTGCTCGACCGGGCCACGGACTTCGACGGCTTCGCGGGCCCGAAGGCCTCCCGGCCGGGGCCGCTGGGGCCCGCCACCTACGCCGCCGCCGGGGGCGCCGCGCTGATCCTGGTGACTTCGGCGGTGGGCGGGGTGGCCGGCCTGGTCCGCCGGCTGCGGGGGCGCAGCTCCTGAGCGGGCGCGTCGCCCGGCGGGCCGCTCTGCCGAACATCGCCCCGGACGGCGGCGCCGGGTGGCAGGATCGGTAGCGCCACCGACGCGAACGGAAGGAGTGGGGAGCCCGGCCATGACCGCACGGCGCCGCAGGGCGGCGCGGATCCTGCTGCTGGACGGGCAGGACCGCATCCTCCTCTTCCTGGGGGCCGACCCGGCCACCCCGGGGGAGACGTGGTGGTTCACGCCCGGCGGCGGCTTGGAGGCGGGGGAGGACGTGCGCGGGGCCGCCGAGCGGGAGCTCGCGGAGGAGACCGGCCTGCGGGGTGTGCCCCTGGGGCCCTTGGTGGCGTACGGCACGGTGTCGTTCTCCTTTCGGGGACAGCGCTACGAGCAGGAGCAATGGTTCCACCTGGCCCGGACCACGGAGACCGGGCTGGACCACTCGGGTATGGGTGCGGACGAGCACGCCCAGCTGCTCGGGGCGCGCTGGTGGACGGTCGAGGAACTGAGGGGGACCGCCGAGACGGTCTATCCGGCCGGACTGGCGGACTTCCTGGAACGGCTGCTGGTCGAGGGCCCGCCGGTGGATCCGGTACGGCTCTGACCGTGGGTGCGGTGGTCCACAATGGGTGGACGTGACAAGTTGAGGGGACGCCTGGATGAGTGCCGAAGATCTCGAGAAGTACGAGACCGAGATGGAGCTCAAGCTCTACCGGGAGTACCGGGACGTCGTCGGCCTGTTCAAGTACGTGATCGAGACCGAGCGACGGTTCTACCTCACCAACGACTACGAGCTGCAGGTGCACTCGGTCCAGGGAGAGGTGTTCTTCGAGGTGTCGATGGCGGATGCGTGGGTCTGGGACATGTACCGGCCGGCCCGGTTCGTCCGGAAGGTCCGGGTGCTGACCTTCAAGGACGTGAACATCGAGGAACTCGCGAAGAGCGATCTGGAGCTGCCCTCGGACGAGTCCGGCTTCGGGAACTGACGTTGAACGACTCCGGCCCGCGGTGTCCAGCCGAATTCGGCGGCAGCGGGTCTTCTCACCCCTGCGGGTGACAGGAGCGGGCCGGAAACCCGAGTTATCCACAGGGAACGGGAATTCCCGGGCCCCGGCGCGCGCATTGGTGCAGCCTCCTCGGCGGAGGTGGTCACCATGCAGCACACCGTCGTGCAGGACCAGGCCGTACCGGACACGGCCGCAGCCGGGAGGGCCCCGCAGGCCGTCCCGGGCCGCACCACCAGGAACGGGCTCGGCCGGTACGGGGAGCGGGTCGCCGCCCGCCGCCTCGCGGAGGCCGGGCTCCGCATCCTGGACCTCAACTGGCGCTGCGTCGAGGGCGAGCTGGACATCGTCGCCCTCGACGGCGACACCGTGGCGGTCTGCGAGGTGAAGACCCGCTCCGAGCGGGGCTTCCAGCAGCCCGCCGAGGCCATCGACCGGACGAAGGCCGCCCGGCTGCAACGCCTCGCCGAGCGGTGGATGGCCGAGCGCTGGCCGGAGCACTTCGCCCGGCTGGCGGGGCCCGGCTACGATCCGGGGCCCACCGACCCGCAGTGGCCGCCCGCCCCACCGGGCGGGGTGCGGATCGACCTGGTCGCGGTGGTCAACCGGGCGCGGGGTGCGGCCCTGGTCGACCACCTGCGGGGGGTGGTCTGAGATGGCCTTCGCCCGCACCTGTTCCGTCGCGCTGGTCGGCGTCGACGGCGTGATCGTCGAGGTCCAGGCCGATCTGGAGCCCGGGGTGGCCGCGTTCACCCTGGTCGGCCTGCCGGACAAGGCGCTCACCGAAGCCCGCGACCGGGTCCGTGCCGCGGTCGTGAACAGCGGGGAGGCCTGGCCGCAGCGCAAGCTGACGGTCGGCCTCAGCCCCGCCTCGGTGCCCAAGAGCGGCAGCGGCTTCGACCTCGCGGTGGCCTGCGCCGTGCTGGCCGCCGCCGAACGGCTCGACCCCTCCGCCATCGCCGACCTGCTGATCATCGGCGAGCTGGGGCTGGACGGCCGGGTGCGGCCGGTCCGAGGGGTGCTGCCGTCGGTGCTGGCCGCCGCCGACGCCGGGTACGAGCGGGTCGTGGTCGCCGAGCAGACGGCGCCCGAGGCCTCGCTCGTCCCCGGGGTGACGGTGATCGGCGTCCGCAGCCTGCGCCAGCTCGTCGCCGTGCTGACCGGCACGCCGGAACCGGAGGAGCCGCCCGACCCGATCGGAGGCCGGCCGGATCCGCTGATGGCCGGCCTGATGCTGCCCACCGCCGGCGTGCGGGGCCTGCCCGACGACAAGGCGGCCCGGCTCGACATGGCCGACGTGGCGGGCCAGTACGAGGCCCGGCGCGCCCTGGAGATCGCCGCCGCCGGAGGACACCACCTCTACCTGAAGGGCCCGCCGGGCGCGGGCAAGACGATGCTGGCGGAGCGGTTGCCCGCGCTGCTCCCGCCGCTGACCCAGAAGGAGGCGCTGGAGGTCACCGCCGTCCACTCGGTGGCGGGGCTGCTTCCGGCCGGCCGCCCGCTGATCGACACCGCGCCCTACTGCGCCCCGCACCACTCCACGACGATGCCGGCCATCGTCGGCGGTGGCAGCGGTCTGCCGAGGCCGGGGGCGGTCTCGCTGGCCCACCGGGGCGTGCTCTTCCTGGACGAGGCACCGGAGTTCCCGGTCCGGGTGCTCGACGCCCTGCGCCAGCCGCTGGAGTCGGGCGAGGTGGTGATCGCCCGCTCGGCCGGATCGATGCGGCTCCCGGCCCGGTTCCTGCTCTGCCTGGCGGCCAATCCCTGCCCGTGCGGGCGGTTCTCGCGGCGGGGCGAGGGCTGCGAGTGCACCCCGGCGATGGTCAGCCGCTACCAGGGGCGGCTCTCCGGGCCGCTGCTGGACCGGGTCGACCTCCAGGTCCAGGTGGCCCCGGTGACCAGGGTCGAGCTCATGGAGCGGGACAGCACGGCGGAGACGACCGAGACCGTCGCGGCCCGGGTGCTGGCCGCGCGGGAGCGGGCGGCCGCCCGGCTGGCGGACACCCCGTGGCGGACCAACGCGGAGGTCCCCGGCCACGAACTGCGCACCCGCTGGCAGCTGGCGGGCGGCGCGCTCAACGACGCCGCGCGGCAGTTGGAGCGCGGCCTGCTGACCGCCCGGGGCCTGGACCGGGTGCTCAGGGTGGCCTGGACGGTCGCCGACCTCGCCGGGCGCGACCGGCCGGACCAGCGGGACGTGCGCACCGCCCTGGTCCTGCGCACCGGGGTGGAGCACGGGCTGCCGCTGACCGAGCGGGTCTTCGGCCGGCTCGGCGGCATCCCGGCGCAGCGCCGCGGCCCGGGCGGCGGCCGCTCCGGGGGTACCGAGCCGGGCGGGGAGCAACCGCGCAAGCAGAAGGGTGAGTCATGAACCAGCTGTCGGAGCACGTGTGGATCCCCGGTGCGGCCGGGGCCGCGGCGCCCGAGGGAACGGCAGCCGAGCCCGAGCGCCTCGCCCGGGTGCTGCTCGGCCGGCTCAGCGAGCCGGGGGACGCGGTGATCGGCCGGTGGCTCGGCCAGATCCCCGCCGTCGACGTGGTGCGGGCGATCCGGGACGGTACGGTGCCCGACCATCCCGCACTGGACGCCGCCCGGCTGGCCGGGTACCAGGCGCGGCTCCCGGGGCCGGACCCGCGAACGGACCTCGAACGGGTCAGGGACGTCGGCGGACGGTTCATCATTCCGGGGGACACGGAATGGCCCAGCCAACTCGACGACCTGGGAGACGGGCGCCCGATCGGACTCTGGGTGACGGGCAGTGGCTCACTGCGGCTGCTCGCGCTCCGCTCGGTGGCGATGGTGGGCTCCCGTGCGTGCACGGCCTACGGCGCCCACGTCGCGGGCGAGCTCGCGGCCCAACTGGCCGAGCGCGGCTGGGTGGTGGTCTCCGGAGCCGCCTACGGGGTCGACGCGGCGGCGCACCGCGGGGCGCTCGCGGTCGGTGGGACGACGGCCGCGGTGCTCGCCTGCGGTGTCGACGTGGCCTACCCCAAGGGCAACGCCGAACTGATCCGGCGCATCGGCCTCCAAGGGCTGCTGGTCAGCGAACTGCCGCCGGGGGAGCACCCGAACCGCTTCCGCTTCGTCCTGCGCAACCGGGTCATCGCGGCGCTCACCCGGGGGACGGTGGTGGTCGAGGCGGCGGTGCGCAGCGGCGCCCTGAGCACGGCCCGACGGGCACGGGACCTGAACCGCCACACCATGGGAGTGGCCGGCCCGGTGACCTCGGAGCTCTCCGCCGGGGTGCACGCCCTGATCCGCAGCGGCGGCGCCACCCTGGTCACCGACGCGGCCGAGATCGCCGAGCTGATCGGGGCGATCGGGGACGACCTGGCGCCGCAGCGCAGCGGCCCGGTGCTCCCGCGGGACCTGCTGGAGCCCCCGGTGGCCCGGGTGCTGGAGGCCGTGCCGGCGACGGCGGAGGGCGCACCGGTCGAGCGACTGGCCCGGCAGTCCGGCCTGCCGCCCGACGAAGTCCTGCAACGGCTCTACGAGCTGGGCTCGCTCGGCTACGTGGAGCGGCACGGCGCGCACTGGCGCGTGGTGCGCAGGAGGTGAGCGCCGGAGCCACGAGCACCTCTCGTCCACGGAACGCGCGCCGGGGCGCCTGGCCGGCCTCCCGATCCGGCTCGTCTGTTCGTCACCTGGATCCGGTGTTCGACCGCCACCGGATCGGGGGACGACCGAGCGGCGGTAGCGCTTCGCAGTGAGTCGGTCACGCTACGCTCCACATGCCTTCCCTATCAGCACATGACTCGGCAGAACGGCGCAGACCCACGCATGCCCACACACATTCCCGGACACAGATTGACCGGCGGCGCCCGGTCCTCGGGAGGGCCGCGGACCGAGCGGCGCCCCGTGCCCGACTTCCCGTCCAAGGCGGCGGGGACGATGGGGGGCCTGTCCCGCCAGGGCGGCCGGCCGACGGTGGTGCCGCAGCCTGCGGATGCGGCCCGGGGGGCCGAGCCGGCCCAGGGCGCCGGCGCCGCCGAGTCCGCCGGCGTGCCCCCCGGCGCGGGCGGGGCGGGCGCGCCCTTGGCGCACGGCGATGCGCCGCTGCCGGCCGAGGCGACCCAGGCGTTCGCCTCGGCGGTCTCCCGGCCCCGTCGGGAGGGGCCGGCGGACGGCGGCCAGGGGCAGGACGCCCGGGAGGGTGCGGCCCGGGGGCGTACCGCACTGGAGGAGCTCTGGCGCTCCTACAAGGAGACCGGCGACCAGCGGCTGAGGGAGCAGCTGATCCTGCACTACTCACCGCTGGTCAAGTACGTGGCGGGGCGGGTCGGGGTCGGTCTGCCGTCCAACGTCGAACAGGCGGACTTCGTCTCCTCGGGCGTCTTCGGGCTGATCGACGCGATCGAGAAGTTCGACATCGACCGCGCCATCAAGTTCGAGACCTACGCGATCAGCCGCATCCGCGGCGCGATCATCGACGAGCTGCGCGCCCTGGACTGGATCCCGCGCTCGGTGCGGCAGAAGGCGAAGGCGGTCGAGCGGACGTACGCGACGCTGGAGGCCCGGCTGCGCCGGACGCCGCACGAGCCCGAGGTCGCGGCCGAGATGGGCATCGCGATCGAGGACCTGCACGCGATCTTCAGCCAGCTGTCGCTCGCCAACGTGGTGGCGCTGGACGAACTGCTCCACCCGGTGGGGGAGGGCGGCGACCGGCTGAGCCTGATGGACACCCTGGTCGACCACGGCGCGGACAACCCGGTCGAGGTGGCCGAGGACCGCGAGCTGCGCAGGCTGCTGGCCCAGGCCGTCAACACCCTCCCCGAGCGGGAGAAGACGGTGGTGACGCTCTACTACTACGAGGGGCTCACCCTCGCCGAGATCGGCCAGGTGCTGGGGGTGACGGAGAGCCGGGTGAGCCAGATCCACACCAAGTCCGTCCTCCAGCTGCGCGCCAAACTGTCGGACATCCGGTAGGGCGTCGAACGCCGCCGGCCGGGCCCGCGGCCCCTCCCGGTGCGCGGCGCCGTACCGGCCGGAGGTAGGGCTCCGTACAGTGGAAGGGTGCCGAAGATCCGAGCGGCCACGGTGGCCGAGCATCGCCAGCTCCAGCGCGCAGCCCTCCTCGACGCTGCCCGCTTCCTGCTCAGCGAGGGCGGTATGGAGGCCCTGACCTTCCCCGCGCTCGCGGCCCGCACCGGGCTCGCGCGCTCCTCGGTCTACGAGTACTTCCGCTCCCGCGCCGCCGTGGTCGAGGCGCTCTGCGAGGTGGACCTCCCGCTCTGGGCCGCCGAGATCGAGGCCGGGATGGAGAGCTGCGACAGCGCCGTCGAGCGGATCGAGGCCTACGTCCGCGGCCAGCTGGCGCTGGCCGCCGACCCCCGGCACCGGGCGGTGGTGGCGATCTCGGCATTGGAACTCGACGAGGCCGCCCGCGAGCGGATCAGGGCGGCGCACGGCAGGCTGGCCGGCCTGGTCGGCCGCACGCTGGAGGACCTCGGCCACGAGCAGCCCCGGCTGGCCGCGGCCCTGGTCCAGGGCGTCGTGGAGGCGGCGACCCGCAGGGCCGAGCAGGCTGCGGCCGGGGGCCGCACCGGCTGCGCCACCGAGAGCCCCGAGGAGATCGCCGACGCCGCCGTCGCACTGGTGCTGCACGGACTCGTCCGCCACTGAGGCTGCCCGCTCGCCCCCCGCCTGCTCGATCCCCGCCCGTTCCCTACCCGCCTCCGCCGCCCAGCGGCAGCAGCCGTGCCGTGCCCGCCCCGAACAGGGCGAGCGGGTCGAGGTAGCGGTTCCCGCGCAGCAGCCCCCAGTGCAGGCAGTCGTGCCCGGCGCAGTGCCGCCCGTCCGGTGCGATCAGTCCGATCGTCTGTCCGGCGGCCACCGGGGTGCCGACCGGGAGGGTGCCGGTGACGGGCAGGTAGGTGGTCCGGAGCGGGGGCGAGCCCGATCCGGGATGGGAGACGGTCACCACCGGCCGGCCGGCCACCGGCCCGGAGAAGGTGACCACTCCGGCCGCCGCGGTCCGGACCTCCACCCCGGGGGCGGCGGCGAGGTCCACCCCGCGGTGCCCGGCGGCCCAGGCCTTCGCCGGTGGGTCGAACCGGCCCAGCACCCCGCCGGCCCCGCCCACCGGCCAGGCCCGCGCGGCACCCCACCCGTCGGCTCCGCCGCTGACCGAGGCAGCAGGAACTCCCGAAGCCGCCGAAGCCGAACCCGAAGCCCCCGGCACCGCGAGCACGACCACGAGCACCGCCGCCACCACCGCCGACAGCGCCGTGCTCGGCACCCCGCGCCCCCGCCGACCCAGGCCGGCCACCCCGACCGCCACGCCCACCCCGGCCACCCCGACCGCCACACCCACCCCGACCACCCCGCCGAACCACCCGCGACCACTCATGCCCGCAGGCTCGCCCCCGCGCGGCTCCCGCACCACCCACATCCGGATTCCTGTGGACAAACCGCCCCCATGCCCGAGCGCCATCCCCCGGACGGGTGTACGGATGCCGCCATCCGGTGTACAAACGGCATAGCGGCGACCGCCCCGGGCAGGTGCCCGTCCGGCCCGACCCCGCCGACCGACCCCGCCGCCCGACCCCGCCAGCGCACCGCCGTCGGCGCCGACCCCGGCCCGCCGTCGGCGCCGACCCCGGCCCGCCGCCGGCCCGGCCTCCCGCCCCGCGGGAACCCGCCCGCCCCGGCCGGTTCCCGGGCTCCTTCCGAGCCTCCGGCGGCCCCCTGGCCACGCGCGGAGTCGCTCGCGCCTCGGCGCTTCCCGTACACTTCACACGCGACCCGGTCCGCCGGGTCGACTTCGCACGCCCCGCCACCGGCGGTCGGACGCGGTTCGTCCGCAGCCCCGCCAGGTGCGAGTGCCGCTCGGTCCGCCGAGCCCGACCGGCCCTTGGCCGGAAGGGCGCAAGCGGCTCGGCACGTTCGGGGCGTCAGGCGTGGCTGTCACCTGGCCGCCACGGACAACCGAGACTGACCCGGCTGTGGGCGATCGCTGCGACGCAGTGCCGCTGCCGGGCCGTAACACCAAGGAGTACGGCAATGGCCGTCGTCACGATGCGGGAGCTGCTGGAGAGCGGCGTCCACTTCGGTCACCAGACCCGCCGCTGGAACCCGAAGATGAAGCGCTTCATCATCACCGAGCGCAACGGCATCTACATCATCGACCTCCTGCAGTCGCTGAACTACATCGACCGCGCCTTCGAGTTCATCAAGGAGACCGTTGCCCACGGCGGCAGCGTCCTCTTCGTCGGCACGAAGAAGCAGGCCCAGGAGGCCATCGCCGAGCAGGCCACCCGCGTGGGCATGCCCTACGTGAACCAGCGCTGGCTCGGCGGCATGCTGACCAACTTCTCGACCGTCTACAAGCGCCTCCAGCGCCTGAAGGAGCTCGGCGAGCTGGACTTCTCGGACGTGGCCGGCTCCGGCCTCACCAAGAAGGAGCTCCTGGTCCTCCAGCGCGAGCACGACAAGCTGGAGAAGACCCTCGGCGGTATCCGCGACATGCAGCGCGTTCCCAGCGCCGTCTGGATCGTGGACACCAAGAAGGAGCACATCGCGGTCGGCGAGGCCCGGAAGCTCAACATCCCGGTCGTCGCCATCCTCGACACCAACTGTGACCCGGACGAGGTCGACTACAAGATCCCGGGCAACGACGACGCCATCCGCTCCGTCACCCTGCTGACCCGCGTGATCGCCGACGCCGTGGCCGAGGGCCTGAAGTCCCGCGCCGGTGTCGCCAAGGGCGACGCCAAGGCCGAGCCGGGCGCCGACCAGCCGCTGGCCGACTGGGAGAAGGACCTCCTCGAGGGCGAGAAGAAGGCCGAGGAGGCCCCCGCCGCCGCCGAGGCCGCCGCTGCCGAGGCCCCCGCTGCCGAGGCTCCCGCTGCCGAGGCTCCGGCCGAGCAGGCCTGACGCACCAAGGGTGAGGGGCAGCCGCCGGCGTGAAGCCGGCGGGTGCCCCTCTCTCCCGCGCCGGGGCCGAACCACCGGCCCCGGCGCCACTCCACGCAGACACGCGAGACGCGAGAAGAGATTCACACCATGGCGAACTTCACCGCCGCGGACGTCAAGAAGCTCCGTGAGCTCACCGGCGCCGGCATGATGGACTGCAAGAAGGCTCTGGACGAGGCTGAGGGCAACGTCGAGAAGGCCGTCGAGCTCCTGCGCATCAAGGGCCAGAAGGGCGTTGCCAAGCGCGAGGGCCGTGACGCCTCCAACGGCGCCGTCGCCGCGCTGATCGCCGAGGACAAGAAGTCCGGCGTTCTGGTCGAGCTGAACTGCGAGACCGACTTCGTCGCCAAGGGTGACAACTTCGTCAAGGTCGCCGACGCGATCGCCGCCCACGTCGCCAAGAGCGCCCCGGCCGACCTGGACGCCGCCCTGGCCTCCGAGATCGAGCCCGGCAAGACCGTCCAGCAGTTCGTGGACGAGGCCAACGCGACCCTGGGCGAGAAGATCGTCTTCCGTCGCTTCGCCCAGTTCGACGGTGACGGCTTCGTCGCGGTCTACCTGCACAAGACCAGCCCCGACCTGCCGCCGGCCGTCGGCGTCCTGGTCGAGCTGGACAAGGAGAACGCCGAGGTCGCCAAGGACGTCGCGCAGCACATCGCCGCCTTCGCGCCGAAGTACCTGTCCCGCGAGGAGATCCCGGCCGAGGCCCTGGAGAACGAGCGCCGCGTCGCCGAGGCCACCGCCCGCGAGGAGGGCAAGCCCGAGGCCGCCCTGCCGAAGATCGTCGAGGGTCGCGTCACCGGCTTCGTGAAGGAGAACTCCGTCCTGGAGCAGGCCTTCGCGAAGGACAACAAGAAGACCGTCGCCAAGGTCCTCGAGGAGGCCGGCGTCTCCCTCAAGCGCTTCGCCCGCTTCCGCGTCGGCGCCTGAGCCACGTTCCCCCTGGTCCCGGCCCCCTTTAGGCTGGGAACCGCCCCCGCCCGCTGACCCGGGCGGGAGGAACGCCGAACGGGCTCACCCCGCGCCCACCGCCAACGGGCGGGCTCGCGTCGGCACCACGAACGACGAGGAGGCCATTGCCGTGCAGGACACCGAACCGGTTCCCGCGGCAGTGGCCTCCTCTCGTGTACACGCAGGCCGGGCACCCGCACACCCGCGTCTGTGACCAGTAGGTGCAAAAAGGAGAAGTCCATGCAGGAGACGCAGGAGACCGCGCAGGACCCGCAGGCAGGCTCGCGCCGCCGGGTGCTGCTCAAGCTGTCCGGTGAAGCCTTCGCCGGTGGTGGCGGGCTCGGCGTCGACCCGGACGTCGTGCACGCGATCGCCCGGGAGATCGCCACCGTCGTCCGTGCCGGTACCGAGGTCGCGGTGGTCATCGGCGGCGGCAACTTCTTCCGGGGCGCCGAGCTCCAGGTCCGCGGCATGGACCGGGCCCGCTCCGACTACATGGGCATGCTCGGCACCGTCATGAACTGCCTGGCGCTGCAGGACTTCCTGGTCAAGGAGGGCATCGAGACCCGGGTCCAGACCGCCATCACCATGGGCCAGGTCGCCGAGCCGTACCTGCCGCTGCGGGCCGTCCGGCACCTGGAGAAGGGCCGTGTGGTGATCTTCGGCGCCGGTATGGGCATGCCGTACTTCTCCACCGACACCACGGCCGTCCAGCGCGCGCTGGAGATCCACGCGGACGTCCTGCTGATGGGCAAGAACGGCGTGGACGGCGTCTACGACTCCGACCCCCGGACCAACCCGGACGCGGTCAAGTTCGACGCGCTGGAGTACTCCGAGGTCATCGCGCGGGACCTCAAGGTCGCCGACCTCACCGCGATCACGCTGTGCAAGGACAACAACCTCCCGATGCTGGTCTTCGAACTGCTGGCGGAGGGCAATATCGCACGTGCGGTGAAGAGTGAGAAGATCGGCACACTCATCAGCCAGGATTCTGTCCGGGCCTGAGCAGCAACCAGCCGTACCGGACGGCGCCGGCACCGTGACCGGTCGGCGCGCCGACACCGGTCGGGACAACAGCAGATGAACCGGACAGGGAGACCACAGTGATCGAAGAGACCCTCCTCGAGGCCGAGGAGAAGATGGAGAAGGCCGTCCTGCACGCCAAGGACGACTTCGCGGCCATCCGCACCGGCCGTGCGCACCCGGCGATGTTCGCCAAGATCGTCGCGGAGTACTACGGCGCCAAGACCCCGATCAACCAGCTGGCGTCGTTCTCGGTGCCGGAGCCGCGGATGGCGGTGGTCTCGCCGTTCGACAAGACCGCGCTGAAGGCCATCGAGCAGGCGATCCGCGACTCCGACCTGGGCGTCAACCCGTCCAACGACGGGTCGATCATCCGCGTGGTGCTGCCCGAGCTGACCGAGGAGCGCCGCCGGGAGTTCATCAAGGTCGCCCGCACCAAGGGCGAGGACGCCAAGGTCTCGATCCGTTCGGTGCGCCGCAAGGCCAAGGACGCCATCGACAAGCTGGTGAAGGACGGCGAGGTCGGCGAGGACGACGGCCGCCGTTCCGAGAAGGAGCTCGACGACACCACGGCCAAGTACGTGGCCCAGATCGACGAGCTGTTGAAGCACAAGGAAGCCGAGCTGCTCGAGGTCTGATGAACGACGCCCCTGACGCCCCCGGCTACTGGGGCCCGTCCGACCAGCAGTTCCAGCCCTACCGCCCGGCGCCGCACCCGCAGGCCGCCCGTACCCCGGCCCACCCGGCGCCGGGGTACGGCGCGCAGCCGGCGCCGGCCCACGGCCACCCCGGCCACCCGGGCGGCCACCTCGGCCACCCGGGCGGCCACGGCGTGCCCCAGGGCGCGCCGGGCCTCCGTTCGGATCAGTCGCAGCAGCCTCCGGTGTACTGGGGCGGCGACGCGGAGGAGACTCAGGTCATGCCTCCCGTACCGGCCGAGCCCGGCCCGCCTCCCGGCACGCCCGACCCCGGTCGGTCGGCCGCCCGCGGCCGGTCCGCGCACGGCCGGCCCGCCGCCGACGCACCGGCCGACCCCGCCGAGGGGCAGGCCCGGGAGGCCGGCCGGCTGAGCGGGGGGCCGCTCTTCCGGGACGAGCAGCCTGAGCCGGCGCCTCCGGGCGTGACGGAGACGGTCGTGCTGCGCGCGATACCCGGCGACCCCGCCCCCGCCCCCGGCCACGGCAGCGCGCCGTACCCGGGGGCACCGGTGCACCCCGCGCCGCCGGCGAACCACCCGGCAGCCGGGCAGCCCCCCCTCGTGCCGTCGTCCCACCCAGGGCAGGAGACACCCGTGGCCGCCCAGCCCGCTCCGCAGCCGCAGCCGCGCAAGCAGCGCGGCGGCCGTAACCTCCAGGCCGCCATAGGCGTGGGCGTCGGCCTCGGTGCGGTCATCGTCGCCTCCCTGTTCGTGGTGAAGGCACTGTTCCTGGTCGTCGTGATGGCCGCGGTCGCGGTCGGCGTCTGGGAGCTGACCAGCCGGCTCGCCGAGCGCAAGCAGATCAAGGCGCCGCTGGTCCCGCTGGTGGTGGGCGGCATCGCGATGGTCGCCACCGGCTACTGGTCCGGCATCCAGTGGGCCGCGGCCTCGCTCGCGCTGACCGGGCTGGCGGTGATGGTCTGGCGGATGGCCGAGCCGCCGGAGGACTACCTGCGGGACATAACGGCGGGCGTGTTCACGGCCTTCTACGTGCCGTTCCTGGCCACCTTCGTGGCGATGATGCTGGCGGCCGACGACGGCCCCCAGCGGATCGTGCTCTTCCTGATCGTGACGATCTGCAGCGACACCGGCGCCTACGCGGTGGGCTACAAGTTCGGGAAGACCAAGCTGGCCCCGACGATCAGCCCGGGCAAGACCCGCGAGGGCCTGGCCGGCGGCATCGCCCTGTCGATGCTGGCGGGCGCGCTGCTGATGCAGCTGATCATCGACGGCGGCAGCTGGTGGCAGGGCCTGATCCTGGGCGGCTGCGCGGCGGTCACCGCGACCCTGGGCGACCTGGGCGAGTCGATGATCAAGCGCGACCTCGGGATCAAGGACATGGGCACGCTGCTGCCCGGCCACGGCGGCATCATGGACCGGCTGGACTCGCTCCTGCCGACCGCCCCGGTGGTCTGGCTGCTGCTGGCGGCCTTCGTCGGCAGCTGACCCGCGCGGACGGGACGTACGAGGGGCCCCGGACGCCTGGCGTCCGGGGCCCCCGCGCGTCTGCGACACTGGAACAACCATGCCTAAGCCCGGAGAACTCACGTTTGTCGCGCCGCGCGGCGCCAAGCCCCCGCGACACCTCGCCGACCTGAGCCCCGCCGAGCGCAAGGAGGCCGTCGCCGAGCTGGGCGAGCAGCCGTTCCGCGCCAAGCAGCTCTCCCACCACTACTTCGGCCGGATGTCGAACGACCCGGCGAGCTGGACGGACATCCCCGCCGCCAGCCGGGAGAAGCTGACCGGGAGCCTGCTGCCCGAGCTGATGTCGGTGGTCCGGCACGTCTCCTGCGACGACGACGCGACCCGCAAGACGCTCTGGAAGCTCTTCGACGGCACGCTCGTGGAGTCCGTGCTGATGCGCTACCCGGACCGGGTCACCATGTGCATCAGCTCCCAGGCCGGTTGCGGCATGAACTGCCCGTTCTGCGCCACCGGCCAGGCCGGGCTGACCCGCAACCTGTCCACCGGCGAGATCGTCGAGCAGATCGCGGCCGGGATGCGCGCGCTCAAGGCGGGGGAGATCCCCGGCGGTGAGGCCCGGCTGTCGAACGTGGTCTTCATGGGCATGGGCGAGCCGCTGGCCAACTACAACCGGGTCCTGGCCGCGATCCGCCGGCTGACCGACCCGGCCCCGGACGGCTTCGGCCTGTCCCAGCGCGGCATCACGGTCTCCACCGTCGGCCTCGTCCCGGCGATGAACCGGTTCGCGGACGAGGGCCTCAGCTGCCGCCTCGCGCTGTCGCTGCACGCCCCCGACGACGAGCTGCGCGACGAGCTGGTCCCGGTGAACACCCGGTGGAAGGTCGCCGAGGTGCTGGACGCCGCCTGGAACTACGCGGAGAAGTCCGGCCGCCGGATCTCCATCGAGTACGCGCTGATCAAGGACATCAACGACCAGGCCTGGCGGGCCGACCTGCTCGGCCGACTGATCAAGAACCACCGGGTGCACGTCAACCTGATCCCGCTGAACCCGACCCCGGGTTCCAAGTGGACGGCCTCCCGCCCCGAGGACGAGCGCGAGTTCGTCCGCCGCCTCCAGTCGCACGGCGTGCCGACGACCGTCCGCGACACCCGCGGCCAGGAGATCGACGGCGCCTGCGGCCAGCTGGCCGCGGCCGGCTAGGCAGCCCCCGGGCGCACGCCCTGTCCGCTAGCGCAGCCCGGCGGCCGCCAGCGCGGCGGTCGCCCCGCCGGTCAGCAGCAGGGTGCTGCCCACCGCGAGGGTGCGCAGCGCGACCGCGCCGAACAGCAGCCGGGGCGAGGTGCCGAGGCGCAGCAGCGCGTCGGTGACCTCGCGGCGCTCGCTGCGGACCTCGGCGAGCCGGGCGGCCACCGCGGCGCCGGCGCAGCCGAGCACCAGGCAGGCCTCGACGGCGGGCAGCGCGTCGGCGCTGTCGGGCGTGCCGATCCAGTAGCGGACGGTGGTGAGCACCAGCGCGACGGCGAGGGTGAGCACGGCGAGCGGCGTGCCGAGCCGGCGGGCCTGGGCGGTGAGCCCGCGCCCGGCCAGCAGCCGCAGCGGGGTGGGGCGGCCGAGGGCGAGCAGTCGCCCGGCCCAGCCGAGCAGCGGGCCGGTGAGCAGGGCGAGGCCGAGCGCGCTGGCCGCCCAGCCGCCGAGGGCGGCGGTGCTGGTGCTGCCGAGTCCGGCGGGCAGGTGGATCGGGCGGCCGTCGGCGGCGGCGCCGGGCCGCAGGGCGATGAGTTCGAGCGCGGCGCCGACCACGCCGAGCCCGACCGCCAGGGCGATCCGCCAGACGGGGAAGCCGGTCGGGGTGCGGACGCGGCCGCCGGGCAGGGTCTCGGCGACGGGCACCGCGCAGGCGGCGGCGGTGCCGGCGGTGAGCGGGACGAGGGAGAGCAGGACGACCGGTGCGGCGGGCGGCAGCGGCACGCCCATGCCGAGGTCGGCGGCGAGCGCGGGCCCGGCGATGTCGTTGCGCAGCACCAGGAAGGCCAGCAGGGCGAGCACGCTGCCGAGGGTGCAGGCGAGCGCGACCTCGCCGGCGATCAGCGCCCGGATCCGCTGGGCGCCGGCCCCGGCGGCGGTGAGGCCGGCGATCCGCTCGGGCCGCCGGGCGGGCACCGCGCGGGCGGCGACGGCCGCGAACCAGGCGACGGCGGCGAGCGGGGGCAGGCACCAGAGCAGGCGGGCCAGCGGGTCGCCGTCGGTCGGCCCGCCCATCGCCCGGCCGAGGGAGCGCAGCAGGAAGGCGGCGACGACGGCGGCGGCCAGCGCGGTGAGCAGCCAGCGGCCGAGGTCGGACACCCGGTAGCCCCGGGCCAGACGGAGGTAGAACACGTCGCCCCCTTCAGCGGCGGGTGGCCGTGACGGCCCGTGCTCCGGCGGCCCCGGAGGCGGTGACGCCGCGGGGGACGGGGGCGGCGGGGGCGGTGAGCCGCCCGTCGACGAGGGCGACGGCGCGGTCCGCGAACCGGACGAGCTCGGGGTCGTGGGTGGCCAGGACGAGGGTGAGCTGGTGGGACCGGGCGGCGCTGGTCAGTATCCGCATGACCTGGTCGGCGGCCTCGCGGTGCAGCGGGGCAGTGGGGTCGTCGGCGAAGACGACGGGCGGCAGCGGGGCCAGGGCGCGGGCCACGGCGACCCGCTGGCGCCGGGCCTGGACCAGCCGTTCGGGGCGCAGCCGGGCGCAGTCGCCGACGTCGAGGCGTTCGAGCCACTCGTCGGCGGCGGTGTAGGCGGCCTTGTGGCCGGCCCCGGCGAGCAGCAGCGGCAGGGCGACGTTCTCCCGGGCGGTCAGTTCGGGCACCAGGTGGGGCTCGGAGCCGACGAAGCCGAAGCGGTCGCGGCGCAGCCGTTCGCGGCCGGCCCGGGGGAGGGTGTGCACGGGGGCGCTGTTGAACCAGACCTCGCCCTCGTCGACCGGGAGCTGCGCGGAGAGGCAGCCGAGCAGGGTGCTCTTGCCGGAGCCGCGCGCGCCGGTCACGGCGAGCACCTCGCCCTCGCGGACGCCGATCGAGATGCCGCGCAGGGCGGGGGTGCCGTCATGGGACTTGACGATCCCTCGGGCCCACAGCACGTCGTTGTCAGGCGGTGCCGCTGACATGAGGATCCATCCTGGGGGCCGCAGGGATATGACAGTCGTCAGATTAGAACGACCGGGGCTGGGCGCGGTTGCGGCGCACTGGTCCATCACGGGCATATCACCCGCATTCAGGCATGTTTGGTCGTACGACTGTGATGTTGCGGGCCCCTCCGGGCGGCCCGGGAACGCCGAAGGGCGGCCCCGCGGGGAGCGGGGCCGCCCTTCGGCGGAGGGTGGGGAGGAAGGCTCAGGGGATCAGATCTTCGCCCACGCGTCGGTCAGGCTGGTCCGCAGGATCTGCTCGATCTCGTCGAAGGTCGACTGGTCGGAGATCAGCGGCGGGGCCAGCTGGATGACCGGGTCGCCACGGTCGTCGGCGCGGCAGTACAGGCCGTTGTCGAAGAGGGCCTTCGACAGGAAGCCGTAGAGGACGCGCTCGACCTCCTCGTCGTTGAAGGACTCCTTGGTGACCTTGTCCTTGACGAGCTCGATGCCGTAGAAGTACCCGTTGCCGCGGACGTCGCCGACGATCGGCAGGTCGCGCAGCTTGTCCAGGGTGCCCAGGAACGCGGCCTCGTTGTCGAGGACGTGCTGGTTCAGGCCCTCGCGCTCGAAGATGTCGAGGTTGGCCAGCGCCACCGCGGAGGAGACCGGGTGGCCGCCGAAGGTGTAGCCGTGCAGGAAGGTGTTGTCACCCTTGTAGAACGGCTCGGCGAGGCGGTCCGAGATGATCGTGGCGCCGATCGGGGAGTAGCCCGAGGTCATGCCCTTGGCGCAGGTGATCATGTCGGGCTGGTAGCCGAACTTGTCGGCGCCGAACATGGTGCCCAGGCGGCCGAAGGCGCAGATGACCTCGTCCGAGACCAGCAGCACGTCGTGGCGGTCGCAGATCTCGCGCAGGCGCTGGAAGTACCCGGGCGGCGGCGGGAAGCAGCCGCCGGCGTTCTGCACCGGCTCGACGAAGACGGCGGCGACGGTCTCGGCACCCTCGTTGAGGATGGCCACCTCGATCTCGTCGGCGCACCAGCGGCCGTAGGCCTCGGGGTCGACCGTGCCGTCGGGGCCCTCGAGGAAGGCCGGGGCGCGGTAGATGTTGGTGTTCGGGGCCTTGTGGGTGCCCGGCACCAGCGGCTCGAACGGGGCCTTCAGGCCCGGCAGGCCGGTGATGGACAGGGCGCCCTGCGGGGTGCCGTGGTAGGCGACGGCGCGCGAGATGACCTTGTACTTGGTCGGCTTGCCGGTCAGCTTGAAGTACTGCTTGGCGAGCTTCCAGGCGGTCTCGACGGCCTCGCCGCCACCGGTGGAGAAGAAGACCTTGTTCAGGTCGCCCGGGGCGTAGTTGGCCAGGCGCTCGGCCAGCTCGACGGCCTTCGGGTGGGCGTAGCTCCACACCGGGAAGAAGGCGAGCTCCTTGGCCTGCTTGGCGGCGGCCTCGGCGAGCTCCTCGCGGCCGTGGCCGGCCTGGACGACGAACAGGCCGGCGAGGCCGTCGAGGTACTTGCGCCCCTTGTCGTCCCAGACGTAGGTGCCCTCGCCCTTGACGATCGTCGGCACGGGGGAGTTCTCGTACGACGACATGCGGGTGAAGTGCATCCACAGGTGGTCGTAGGCGGTCTTGGAAAGGTCCTTCTGCGCCGGGTCGGCTGTCATCGGGTGCCCCAGGTGTAGGTCTGTTTCCGGAGCTTCAGGTAAACGAAGCTCTCGGTGCTCCGCACGCCGGGAAGGGCGCGGATGCGCTTGTTGATCAGTTCGAGCAGATGCTCGTCGTCCTCGCAGACCAGTTCGGCCAGGAGGTCGAACGAGCCTGCGGTGCAGACCACGTAGTCGACCTCGTCGAGGGCGGCCAACGCGTCGGCGACGGGCTCGATGTCACCCTCGACCCGGATGCCGACCATCGCCTGGCGGGTGAAGCCGACGGTGAGCGGGTCCGTGACGGCGACGATCTGCATCACGCCCTGGTCGAGCAGCTTCTGGACGCGCTGCCGGACGGCCGCCTCGGACAGGCCGACGGCCTTGCCGATGGCGGCGTACGGGCGGCGCCCGTCCTCCTGGAGCTGCTCGATGATCGCCTTGGAGGCGGCGTCGAGGGGAACGCTGGCGTTCCGGTCGCGGTTGGCCACGCGGCCACTGTGCCTGATCGGCCCCGTGTTCGCAAGCGTGGAAACTGCTGATTTCGTCGTGATCTTGGAAAACGCATGCGGATTTCATCGCCCAGCGGCAATCGGCCTGTCGATACCGGCAGTCCTGTGGTTACCCTGGCACGGTACGCGCGCGACCTGCGGGGTCGGCGCACGTACCGCCACCAGGTGGACCGCGCCGCTCCGGGCCGGGCCACCCGGAACCCTTCGTACGCCGGATCCGCCGACGTACCATTGCGCCGGAATCTGCAACGCCGCAGGCCCAGACCGAGGAGTGATCCGTGAGCGACCTTCGCACGCTGCGCAACTACATCAACGGTGAGTTCGTCGACGCGGCCGACGGCCGCACGCTCGACATCGTCGACCCGACCACCGGCGAGGTGTACGCGACGTCGCCGCTGTCCGGTGCCGCTGACGTGGACGCCGCCATGGCCTCCGCCGCGGCCGCGTTCCCGATCTGGCGCGACGCGACCCCGAGCACCCGGCAGAAGCTGCTGCTCAAGATCGCCGACGCGGTCGAGGCCCGGGCCGACGAGATCGTCGACACCGAGGTGCGCAACACGGGCAAGCCCCGTGCCATGACCCTCTCCGAGGAGATCGGCCCGATGGTGGACCAGATCCGGTTCTTCGCCGGTGCCGCCCGCCTGCTGGAGGGCAAGGCCGCCGGTGAGTACATGGACGGGCTGACCTCGATCATCCGCCGTGAGCCGGTCGGCGTCTGCGCCCAGGTCGCGCCGTGGAACTACCCGATGATGATGGCCGTCTGGAAGTTCGCCCCGGCCATCGCCGCGGGCAACACCGTCGTGCTGAAGCCCTCCGACACCACCCCGGCCTCCACCGTGCTGCTGGCCGAGATCATCGGCGGCGTGCTCAAGGAGCTGGAGCTGCCGGCCGGCGTCTTCAACGTGATCTGCGGCGACCGCGAGACCGGCAAGCTGATGGTCGAGCACCGCACCCCGGCGATGGCCTCCATCACCGGTTCGGTGCGGGCCGGCATCTCGGTCGCCGAGTCCGCCTCCAAGGACGTCAAGCGCGTCCACCTGGAGCTGGGCGGCAAGGCCCCGGTCGTGGTCTTCGAGGACGCCGACATCGCCGAGGCCGTCGAGGGCATCGCGATGGCGGGCTACTTCAACGCCGGCCAGGACTGTACCGCCGCCACCCGCGTGCTGGTGCACGAGTCGATCCACGACGCCTTCGTCGAGGCGCTGGCCAAGGCCGCGGCCGAGACCAAGACCGGCGGCGTGGACGACGAGGACGTGCTGTACGGCCCGCTGAACAACGCCAACCAGCTGAAGCAGGTCTCCGGCTTCATCGAGCGGCTGCCCGCCCACGCCAAGGTCGAGGCCGGCGGCCACCGGGTCGGCGACCGCGGCTACTTCTACGCCCCGACCGTCGTCTCCGGCCTGAACCAGGACGACGAGATCATCCAGAACGAGGTCTTCGGCCCGGTCATCACCGTGCAGAAGTTCTCCGACGAGGAGCAGGCGGTCGAGTACGCCAACGGCGTGGAGTACGCGCTGGCCTCCTCGGTGTGGACCAAGGACCACGCCCGGGCCATGCGGATGTCGCGCCGCCTGGACTTCGGCTGCGTCTGGATCAACACCCACATCCCGCTGGTCGCCGAGATGCCGCACGGCGGTTTCAAGAAGTCCGGCTACGGCAAGGACCTGTCCTCCTACGGCTTCGAGGACTACACCCGGGTGAAGCACGTCATGACCGCGATCTGACGCTCGCCCGCAAGGCGGTGGGCCCCGGTCTCCCGACCGGGGCCCCTTTGCACCCTGTCGACGGTTGGCGCGACCGGCTGACACGATGGAACTGCCCATCCGGGAGCGCCCGCCCTAGCCTTGGCGGCATGAGCATCCCCACCGCTGACCCAGCCGCCGGCCAGGCGGTCAAGGCCGCCGACCGCGCGCACGTCTTCCACTCGTGGTCCGCCCAGGCGCTGATCGACCCCCTCGCGGTGGCCGGCGCCGAGGGCTCGTACTTCTGGGACTACGACGGCAACCGCTACCTCGACTTCTCCTCGCAGCTGGTCAACACCAACATCGGGCACCAGCACCCGAAGGTGGTCGCCGCGATCCAGGAGCAGGCGGCGAAGCTCTGCACCCTCGCGCCCGGCTTCGCGGTCGAGTCGCGCAGCGAGGCCGCCCGGCTGATCGCCGAGCGCACCCCCGGCGACCTGGACAAGATCTTCTTCACCAACGGCGGCGCCGAGGCCAACGAGAACGCCATCCGGATGGCCCGGCTGCACACCGGCCGGCAGAAGGTGCTCTCCACCTACCGCTCGTACCACGGCGCCACCGCCAACGCGATCGCCCTCACCGGCGACCCGCGGCGCTGGCCCAACGAGACCGGCGTCTCCGGCGTGGTGCACTTCTGGGGGCCGTACCCCTACCGCTCCAACTTCCACGCCGCGGACGAGGCGCAGGAGTGCGAGCGCGCGCTGGAGCACCTGGAGCAGGTGATCGCGTTCGAGGGCCCCGGCACCGTCGCGGCGGTCATCCTGGAGACGGTGGTCGGCACCGCCGGCATCCTGGTCCCGCCGGCCGGCTACCTGGCCGGGGTGCGGGAGATCTGCGACCGCTACGGGATCGTGTTCATTTTGGACGAGGTGATGGCCGGCTTCGGCCGCACCGGCGAGTGGTTCGCCGCCGACCACTGGGGCGTCACCCCCGACCTGCTCACCTTCGCCAAGGGCGTCAACTCGGGCTACGTGCCGCTGGGCGGCGTGGCGATCAGCGCCGAGATCGCCGCCACCTTCGCCGAGCGGCCGTTCCCCGGCGGGCTCACCTACTCCGGCCACCCGCTGGCCTGCGCCTCGGCGGTGGCGACCATCGAGACGATGGCGCAGGAGGGCATCGTCGAGAACGCCCGGCACATCGGCGAGAGCGTGCTCGGCCCCGGCCTGCGCGAGCTGGCCGAGCGGCACCCGTCGATCGGCGAGGTCCGCGGCCTGGGCGTGTTCTGGGCGCTCGACCTGGTGAAGGACCGGCAGACCCGCGAACCGCTGGTGCCGTACAACGCCGCGGGCGCGGCCAACGCGCCGATGGCCGAGCTGGCCGCCGCCTGCAAGCAGCGCGGGCTCTGGCCGTTCGTCAACATGAACCGCTTCCACGTCGTCCCGCCGTGCACCGTCACCGAGGAGGAGGCCAAGGCCGGCCTCGCGGTCCTGGACGAGGTGCTGTCGCTCACCGACGCGCACACCGTCTGACGTACCTACCGGACGGCCCCGGGCACCCGCGTGCCCGGGGCCGTCCCACGCTCCGGAAGGCCGCTCATGCCCAGCAGCTCCACCCTGACCCGCCGCCCCCTCCACTCCGCCGCCGTGCGCCGGCGCTCCCTGCTCGGCGGGGCCGCGCTGCTCGGCGCCGGAGCGCTGACCGGCTGCGGCATCCCGTCCGCCTACGTGGCCGAGGACCGCCGCTCGGCGCCGGACCGCTCGGAGGAGGACCGGCGGCTCGTCTTCTCCAACTGGACGCAGTACATCGACACCGACGACGCGGGCGGGCGCCCGACCCTGGACGCCTTCGGCGAGAAGACCGGGATCGCCGTCACCTACACCGAGGACATCAACGACAACGACGAGTTCTTCGGCAAGATCAGCCCGGTGCTCACCCAGGGCTCCGCACCCGGCCGGGACCTCATGGTGATCAGCGACTGGATGGCCGGACGGTACGTCTCGCTGGGCTGGGTGCAGGCCATGGACCGGGCCAACCTGCCCAACGTCACGGCGAACCTGGACCCGCAGCTCGCCGACCCGGCCTTCGACCCCGGGCGGCGGCGCAGCGTGCCCTGGCAGTCCGGGATCACCGGCATCGCCTACAACCGCAGGGCGCTCGGCCGGGAGATCCGGTCCACCGCCGACCTCTGGGCCCCCGACCTCAAGGGCCGGGTCACGCTGTTCGCCGGGCTGGACGAGGCGCTCGGGCTGCTGATGCTCTCCCAGGGCGCGGACATCGGGAGGTTCAGCGACGACGACGCGCACCGGGCGATGGACCTGGTGCAGAAGGCGGTCGACAGCGGCCACGTCCGGCGCTTCACCGGCAACGACTACACCAGCGACCTCGCCTCCGGCGCGGCGCTCGCCTGCCAGGCCTACTCGGGCGACGCCGTCCAGCTCACCGCCGAGAACCCGGACATCGCGTTCGTGGTGCCGGAGGAGGGCGGCGAGCTGTGGGCGGAGAGCCTGATGATCCCCAACCGGGCCGCCCACAAGCGCAACGCCGAACGGCTGGTCGACTACTACTACCAGCCCGAGGTGGCCGCCGAGCTCGCCGCGTTCGTCCAGTACATCTGCCCGGTGCCGGCCGCCCGCGAGGTGCTGGCGGACAGCGGCGACCGGGAGAAGGCCGAACTCGCCGAGAACCCGCTGGTGTTCCCGACCGACGAGATGCGCGCCCGGCTGCACACCATGCGCGACGTCTCCTCGGCCGAGCGCCCCGAGCTGCACAAGGTCTGGGGGCGCATCACCGGGGTCTGAGCGGCGCTACCTGCGCACGGCGTCCAGGGCGAGCAGCGCCACGTGCAGGGAGAGGCAGGACTCCACCTGGTCGAGGTCCACACCGAGGACCCGCTCGACCTTGTGCAGCCGGTCGTAGAAGGACGGCCGGGACAGGTGCGCGGCGTCCGCCGCGGCCGACTTGTTCCGGCCCTGCTCCAGGTAGATCCGCAGCATCTGCACCAACTGGCCGCCGTGCTCGGCGTCGTGGGCCAGCAGCGGGCCCAACTCCCGCTCCACGTACGTCTGCAGCCGGGCGTCGTCGCGCAGCAGGTGGAGCAGGCCGCGCAGCCGGACGTCCGGCAGCCGGTAGTAGGAGGCGCTGCGGCCGCCGGGCGCGTCGTGCAGGGCGGCGTCGGCGACCTGGGCGGCCTCCAGCAGGGTGCGCCGGGCGTCGCGCACCGAGCCGACCGAGGAGCCGACCGCGACCACCGGGCCCGCCGGGTCGCCGTCCTCCCGCCCGGCCTCGGCGGACATCCGGCGCAGCGCGGCCGAGAGGGCGTCCAGCGCGGCGTGCTCGTCCTGCTGGGTGCCGAGCGCGACCAGCAGTCCGACGGCCTCGTCGTCCAGCGCGCCGACCAGGGCGCTCAGCCGGCAGGCCCGGACGGCGCCGGCGGCCAGCTCGGTGAAGTCGCGCAGCCGGGCCTGTGCCTCCAGCGCGGCCGGGATCGGCCCGCGCCGCTGGCGCAGCACCACGCCGACCAGCCGGCGGCCCTCCAGCGGGACGCCGAGGGCCTGGGCGCGCAGCGCCGCCTCGGAGACGGTCAGCGCATGGGTGAGGATGCCGGAGAGCAGGGTGCGGTGGGTCTGCCGCTCCAGGCTCTCGCGGTCGCGCACCACCAGCCGGTTGAGCGCCAGCGCGGACGCGCCGCGCTCCAGCAGCATGGTGTGCGGGTGGGCCTCGCCCTCGGGCAGCGGGCCGGGCTCCTGCACCAGCACCAGCCGGCCCCAGTCCTGGCCGCGGGCGCCGACGGTGGTGACCAGCCAGCCGCTGCGCGGGTCGTGGCCGGTGCGCCCGGCCGGGCGCACCCCGCGCGAGCGGCGCTCCCAGTCCTCCAGCAGCTCGGCCTCCGGGCGTCCGGCGGTGTCGTGGGCGAGCACCTGGTGGGCGAGGTTCTCCAGGACGACCGGGGCGCCGGCCATCCGGGCCACCTGGCGGATCACCTCGGGCGGCTCGGCGCCCTCCACCACCAGCTCGTTGAAGACCTGGTGGACGGACTCGGAGGCCCGCAGCTGCTCCAGCTGGGCGTTGACCACCAGGGCGTGCACGGCCTCGGTGACGGCGACGAAGCGCAGCTCGCGGCGGAGCGTGACCAGCGGCAGCCCGCGCTGTTCGGCGGCGTTGACCAGGGCGCGGGGGAGCGAGTCGAAGTAGCGGCGGCCGAACTCGACGACCAGGCCGGCCACCCCGACCTCGTCCAGCTCGCGCACGTAGCGGGCCAGGCCCTCGCGGTCCTCGGGCAGGGCGATGCCGGTGGTCAGCACCAGCTCGCCGCCGCGGAGCATCCCGGCGACGTCGGGCAGCTCGCTGACGTGGACCCAGCGGACCGGCCGCTCCAGGTGGTCGGCGCCGGCCACCACCTGGGGCAGGCCGCGGCGCATCACGTCCAGGTCGAGGACTCGGGCGACGGTGGGGAGCATCGCGGGCCTCCGGGGCGGGGCCCGGAGCGGGGGCTCCGGGCGGGCGGGCGGGGGACGACACCGTCAGGGTGTCAGGTAAATCATCCATCTCCCGGACGACCTGTTGCCCTGACCGGACCCTTGCACCCTGTAAGGCCCTTCGGGCCGAGGTTGTCGAAGTGACCCTTGTCACCCCGACCCCGCAGCAGGCAAGGTCAGCGGGACCGCAGACCCCCACCGCGGACGCCTGACCCCGCAGCGGTCGCACCACGGCACTTGGAGGAACCAGATGGACCTGACCGACTTCGGACCGGGCGCGCAGTACGTCGCGGGCCGCCAGACCCGGGGGAGCGGTGAGCCCTTCCAGGTCGTCAACCCCGCCGACGGAAGCGTGGTCGAGCAGGTCGCGCTGGCCACCCCCGCGGACGTGGACACCGCCGTCGCCGCCGCCAGGGCCGCCCTGCCCGGCTGGTCCTCGGCCACCCCCGGCGCGCGCTCCGAGGCGCTCACCCGGCTGGCCGCCGTCCTGGCCGGGGCGGCCGGGGACCTGGCCCGGGTGGAGACGGCGCAGACCGGCAAGCCGGTCAAGCTGGCCACCGAGTTCGACGTGCCCGGCACCGTCGACAACGCCGCGTTCTTCGCCGGCGCCGCCCGCAACCTGGAGGGCAAGGCGGCCGGCGAGTACTCCGGCGACCACACCTCGTACGTGCGGCGCGAGGCGGTCGGCGTGGTCGGCTCGATCTCGCCCTGGAACTACCCGCTGCAGATGGCCGCCTGGAAGATCCTGCCGGCGATCGCCGCGGGCAACACGATCGTGCTCAAGCCGGCCGAGCTGACCCCGCTGACCTCGGTGATGTTCGCCCGCGCCTGCACCGAGGCGGGCATCCCGGACGGCGTGGTCAACGTGGTCACCGGCGCCGGGCGCACCGCGGGCGAGCACCTGGTCGGCCACCCGGACGTCGCGATGGTCTCCTTCACCGGCTCCACCGGCGTCGGCCGGCGGGTCGCCGAGATCGCCACCGCGGGCGTCAAGCGCACCCACCTGGAGCTCGGCGGCAAGGCCCCGTTCGTGGTCTTCGACGACGCCGACCTGGACGCCGCGGTGCACGGAGCCGTCGCCGCCTCGCTGATCAACGGCGGCCAGGACTGCACCGCGGCGACCCGCGCCTACGTCCAGCGCCCGCTCTACGACGCCTTCGTGGCCGGGGTGGCCGAGCTGTACGCGGCGGTCCGGATCGGCGACCCGCTGAACCCGCGCACCGACCTCGGCCCGCTGGTCTCGTACGCCCACCGGGACCGGGTGGCCGGCTTCGTGGAGCGCGCCCGCGGGTACGCCACCGTGGTCACCGGCGGCGCGGCCCCGGAGAAGGGCCACGACGGCACCGACCTCACCCGGGGCGCGTACTACCGGCCGACCCTGATCACCGGCGCGGCCCAGGACAGCGAGGTCGTGCAGGGCGAGGTCTTCGGGCCGGTGCTGGTGGTGCTGCCCTTCGACGGCGACGACGAGGGCCTGCGGCTGGCCAACGACACCCCGTACGGCCTGGCCGCCTCGGCCTGGACGGGCAACGTGCACCGCTCGCTGCGGGCGACCCGGGAGATCGCGGCCGGCTGCGTCTGGGTCAACGACCACATCCCGATCATCAGCGAGATGCCGCACGGCGGCTACAAGGCCTCCGGCTACGGCAAGGACATGTCCCAGTACTCGCTGGACGAGTACACCCAGGTCAAGCACGTCATGTTCGACACCACCGCGGTGGCCCGCAAGGACTGGCACCGCACCGTCTTCGGAGACAGATAACCCCGGCCCACGCGGGTGCCCCCACACCCCATCTCCCCCAGGAGGCCCGTTCCATGGCGTTCAACGAGCTCACCGACGGTCTGCCCGAACCGGTCCGCAGGGCCTGGGAACGCAGTCTGACCAGCGGCCGGGCCGCGCTCGGCCGCCGCACCCTGCTGCGCGCCGCCGCGCTGAGCGCCGGAGCGGGCACCCTGGCCGCCTGCGGCATCCCGGCCGCCCCGCGGGCCACCGGGGACTCCACCGCGAACGCCGCCGAGGACCTCTCGCAGTCGCAGAAGGAGGTGGCCTTCTCCAACTGGCCGCTGTACGTCGACACGGACGAGAAGGACAAGCAGAAGCACGGCACCCTCGACGCCTTCACCGAGGCCACGGGCATCAGGGTCAGGTACACCGAGGACGTCAACGACAACGTCGAGTTCTTCGGCAAGGTCAAGCCGCAGCTGGCCTCCGGCCAGGACACCGGCCGCGACCTGATGGTGCTCACCGACTGGATGGCGGCCCGGCTGATCCGGCTCGGCTGGGCGCAGAAGCTCGACCCGGCGAACGTGACCACCGCGATCACCAACGTCGAGGCGCGCTTCCGCGCCCCCGACTGGGACCCGGGGCGGCTGTACACCTACCCGTGGGCCGGCATCCAGACCGTCGTCGCGTACAACCGGAAGGCGACCAGGGGGAAGGCCGTCACCAGCGTCTCCCAGCTGCTGGACGACCCGGACCTGAAGGGCCGGGTGACCTTCCTGTCCGAGATGCGCGACAGCATCGGGATGGTGCTGCTGGACCAGGGCAAGAGCACCGAGAAGTTCACCGCCGACGACTACGACGCCGCGGTCGCGCGCCTCCAGAAGGCCGTCGACGGCAAGCAGATCCGCCGCTTCACCGGCAACGACTACGGCCAGGAGCTCTCCGCCGGCGACATCGCGGCCTGCGTCGCCTGGGGCGGCGACCTGATCCAACTGCGCGCCGACAACCCGGACATCGAGTTCGTCATCCCGGAGAAGGGCTACATCGCCTCGACCGACAACATGCTGGTCCCGGCCAAGGCCCGGCACAAGACGAACGCGGAGAAGCTGATCGACTTCTACTATCAGCCGAAGATCGCGGCGCAGCTGGTCGCGGGCATCGGCTTCGTCTCCGCCGTCACCGGGATGAAGGACGAGCTCGCCGGCATCGCGCCGGACACCGCGGCCAACCCGCTGGTCGTACCCACCCCCGAGATGGCGGGCAGGGCGCACGTGTTCCGCACGCTCTCCGAGAGCGAGGAGAGCGACTTCGAGCAGAAGTTCTCCAAGCTCATCGGCGCCTGACCCCCTCCCGGCCGACAGACCCAGGAAGACACCACCCCATGACAGACCAGCAGCGCGACGCGGCCGTCGGCGGCGACGTCCGGCTCACCGGCATCGGCAAGACCTACGGCTCCTTCACCGCCGTCCACCCGCTCGACCTCACCGTCCCGCAGGGCTCCTTCTTCGCCCTGCTCGGCGCCTCCGGCTGCGGCAAGACCACCACCCTGCGCATGATCGCCGGGCTGGAGGAGCCCACCAGCGGCACCGTCCTGATCGGCGGCCAGGACGTCACCGCCCTGCCCCCGTACAAGCGCCCGGTGAACACCGTCTTCCAGAGCTACGCGCTCTTCCCGCACCTGGACATCTTCGAGAACGTGGCCTTCGGCCTGCGCCGGCGCGGCCGCAAGGACGTCAGGAAGCAGGTCGACGAGATGCTGGAGCTGGTCGAACTCGGCCAGTACGCCCGGCGCAAGCCGCACCAGCTCTCCGGCGGCCAGCAGCAGCGCGTCGCCGTCGCCCGCGCGCTGATCAACCACCCGCAGGTGCTGCTGCTGGACGAGCCGCTCGGGGCGCTCGACCTCAAGCTCCGCCGTCAGATGCAGCTGGAGCTCAAGCGGATCCAGACCGAGGTCGGCATCACCTTCGTGCACGTCACCCACGACCAGGAGGAGGCCATGACCATGGCCGACACCATCGCGGTGATGAACGGCGGCCGGGTCGAGCAGCTGGGCGCGCCCGCCGAGCTGTACGAGAACCCCGCCACCACCTTCGTGGCCAACTTCCTCGGCCAGTCCAACCTGCTGCCCGCCGAGGTCACCGGGAGCGAGGGCGGCGACCTGCTGCTCGGCGCGGCCGGCGCCCGCCTCACGGTGCCGAAGGTGCGCTGCGCCACCGACGCCAAGCGCGTCCACCTGGGCGTGCGCCCGGAGAAGATCACCATCACCCACGTCTCCGAGCCGGTCGCCGAGGGCCGCAACGAGCTGGTCGGCACGGTGCTCGACTCCAGCTTCATCGGCGTCTCCACCCAGTACGTGGTGCGCACCGAGGGCGGCCAGGAGGTCACCGTCTTCGAGCAGAACATGGAGCGCGACGCCCGGATCGTCCCCGGCGCCGCCGTCCGGCTGCACTGGAACCCGGCGCACTCCTTCGCCCTGGACGCCGCGCAGGCGATCGACGCGGGCACCGGGGAGGAGGCCGCATGACCGCGACCACCCCGGCCGCGCCACCCCAGGTCATACCGCTGGCGGAACCGGCGGCGAAGCCCAGGCGCAGGCTCACCCCGTACTGGCTGCTGCTGCCCGGCATCGCCTGGCTGGTGGTCTTCTTCGCCGTCCCGATGCTCTACCAGGGCTCGACCTCGCTGCAGACCGGCTCGCTCGAAGAGGGCTTCAAGGTCACCTGGCACTTCTCGACCTACTGGGACGCCCTGGTCGAGTACAAGTGGCACTTCCTGCGCTCGTTCTCCTACGCGGCCGTCGCCACCGTGCTCTGCCTGGCCGTCGGCTACCCGCTCGCGTACACGATCGCCTTCAAGGCCAGCAAGCGCTGGCGCAACGTCATCCTGATCCTGGTCATCGCGCCGTTCTTCACCAGCTTCCTGATCCGCACGCTGGCCTGGAAGACCATCCTGTCCGACGGCGGCCCGGTGGTCGGCGCGCTGAACGCGCTGCACGTCCTGGACCTCACCAACCTGCTCGGCCTCACCGACGGCGACCGGGTGCTGGCCACGCCGCTGGCCGTGGTCTGCGGCCTGACCTACAACTTCCTGCCGTTCATGATCCTGCCGCTGTACACCTCGCTGGAGCGGATCGACCCGCGGCTGCACGAGGCGGCCGGCGACCTCTACGCCCGGCCGTTCACCACCTTCCGCAAGGTGACCTTCCCGATCTCGCTGCCGGGCGTGGTCGCGGGCACCCTGCTGACCTTCATCCCGGCCTCCGGCGACTACATCAACGCCCAGCTGCTGGGCTCGCCGAGCGAGCAGATGGTCGGCAACGGCATCCAGAAGCAGTTCCTGAACGTGCTCGACTACCCCACGGCGGCCGCGTTGAGCTTCATCCTGATGGCCCTGATCCTGGGCATGGTGACGGTCTACATGCGCAAGGCCGGGACGGAGGATCTGGTCTGATGTCCCGGATGTCCAAGTGGATCCGCGCCCACCTGGTGGTGCTGGCCGGCCTGCTGGCCCTCGCCTACCTGGTGCTGCCCAACCTGGTCGTGCTGGCCTTCTCGTTCAACAAGCCGGTGGGCAAGTTCAACTACGAGTGGAACGAGTTCTCCACCGACGCCTGGACCAACCCCTGCGGCGTGGCCGACATGTGCCAGTCGCTCTCGCTCAGCCTGCGGATCGCGGTGCTCGCCACCGTCGGCGCCACCGTGCTCGGCACCATGGTCGCCTTCGCACTCGCCCGCTACCGCTTCCGCGGCCGCTCGGCCACCAGTGCGATGATCTTCCTGCCGATGGCCATGCCCGAGGTGGTCATGGCCGCCTCGCTCGGGACGCTCTTCCTCAACATGCGCATCCCGTTCGGGTTCACCACCATCCTCATCGCCCACATCATGTTCTGCCTCAGCTTCGTGGTGACGGCGGTCAAGGCGCGCGTGATGAGCATGGACCCGAGGCTCGAACAGGCCGCCCAGGACCTCTACGCGACCCCCACCCAGACCTTCCTGAGGGTCACCCTGCCGCTGGCGGCGCCCGGCATCGCGGCGGGCGCGCTGCTCAGCTTCGCGCTCTCCTTCGACGACTTCATCATCACCCAGTTCAACTCGGGGCCGACCACGGTCACCTTCCCGATGTTCGTCTGGGGCGCCTCGCAGCGCGGCATCCCGGTGCAGGTGAACGTCATCGGCACCGCGATGTTCCTCGCCGCCGTCGTGCTGACCGTCGTCGGCCAGTGGCTGGGCAACCGCCGGAAGGCCACCGCCTGACGTACGGTCGGCCGCGGTGGCACAGAAACCGTCATCTATTCGTGGAAAGTGGCTGATAATGCATGGACTCCGCCCGCGCGCTCAGTGACGCCAGGCCCACCCCCTTCTGGCTGGAGGATCCCGGCCGGCCGGCGGCGCTGCCCGCCCTGGTCGGCGACACCACCTGCGACCTGCTGGTCGTCGGCGGCGGCTACTCCGGCCTGTGGACCGCCCTCATCGCCAAGGAGCGCGACCCGTCACTGGACGTCGTGCTGGTCGAGGGCAACGAGGTCGGGTGGGCCGCGTCCGGGCGCAACGGCGGGTTCTGCGCGGCCAGTCTGACCCACGGCTTCGGCAACGGCCTGGACCGCTGGCCGTCCGAACTGGCCCAGCTGGAGCGCCTCGGTGCCGCCAACCTCGACGGCATCGAGGCCACCCTCAAGCGCTACGGCATCGACGCCGAGTGGGAGCGCACCGGCGAGATCGACGTCGCCACCCAGCCCCACCAGGTCGAGGAACTGCACGAGATCGCCGAGGCGGTCGCCCGGTACGGCTTCGACATCACCGTCCTGGACGCCGACCAGCTGCGCGCCGAGGTGGACTCGCCGACCTTCCTCGGCGGCCTCTGGGACAAGGAGGGCGTGGCGATGGTCCACCCCGCCAAGCTCGCCTGGGGCCTCAAGGACGCCTGCCTGGGCCAGGGCGTGCGGATCTTCGAGCACACCCGGGCCACCGACCTGCGCGAGCACGGCAGCGGCATGGCCGTCCGCACCCCGTACGGCCGGGTCTTCGCCCGCAAGGTCGCGCTCGGCACCAACGTGTTCCCGTCGCTGCTCAAGCGCGTCCGTCCGTACATCGTCCCGGTGTACGACTACGCGCTGATGACCGAGCCGCTCAGCGACGAGCAGCTCGCCGCGATCGGCTGGCGCGGGCGGCAGGGCCTCGGCGACAGCGCCAACAAGTTCCACTACTTCCGGCTCTCCGCCGACAACCGGATCCTCTGGGGCGGCTACGACGCGGTCTACCACTTCGGCGGCCACGTCCGGCACGAGTACGACCAGCGGCCGGAGACCTTCCGCACCCTGGCCAACCACTTCTTCCGCTGCTTCCCGCAGCTGGAGGGGCTGCGCTTCACCAACGCCTGGGGCGGCGCGATCGACACCTGCAGCCGGTTCTCGGCGTTCTTCGACACCGGGTACCGGGGCAAGGTCGCCTACGCGGTGGGCTACACCGGGCTCGGCGTCGGCGCGACCCGCTTCGGCGCCGAGGTGATGCTCGACCTGCTCGCCGGCGAGCGCACCGAGCGCACCTCGCTGGACATGGTGCGCAGCAAGCCGCTGCCGTTCCCGCCCGAGCCGGTGCGCTGGGCCGGGATCGAACTCACCACCCGGTCGCTGGAGCGGGCGGACCGCAACGGCGGCCACCGCAACCTCTGGCTGCGCACCCTCGACCGGATGGGGCTCGGCTTCGACAGCTGAAGCGGGAACACCCGTGGTCACGTGGCCCTAGTCGTGTAATCGGGACCCGCCGTCCGCCTCTCCTTGGTGACGGCGGGTCTCGCTCTTCCCGCCGTCTCCGAACAGTACGAACGGCAAGAAGCGGGGACACGACATGGAGAGCACCGGACTGCACTGGCTCGCCCGGGTGGCACCGGACCCGGAATCCTTCCGGGAGCAGTGGGAGCGCACCGGGCTGGGCCTGGTGCTGCTGCCGGCCGGCCGGGGCTGGGACGTCCTGTCCGTCCCGGGCCGGCTCGGGCGACCGGCCCTGGAGGTCCTGGACCCGAGCGCCCGAGGCCCCGTCCTGACCGACTTCGGCGGCGGGCAGGTGAGCTACCTGGTGCCCGTCGGCACGGCCGCCCGCTGGGTCGGCACCGGCGTGCGCACCGCGGGGGCGGGCACCTGGATCGTCGTACCGCACCCCGAGCGCAGCAGCCGGGGCGTGCGGTGGCTGGTGCCGCCCGACGGCTCGGGGCGGCTCACCGACCCGGTGCTGCTGGAGCTCGCCCTGCACGAGGCGGCGGCGAGGCTCAGCGGCTGGTGAGCCGGGGGCGCGCGGACGGCGTCCGTTCACGCGGTCGTCGGCGGTCGTCGGCGGTCGTCGGCGGTCGTCCACAGGGCCGTCGGGGCCGTCGGGGCGTGCAGGGAGCGCAGGGGCGCCCCGAAGTGCGCCGAGCGCCCGGCGATGGTGGCGCGCGCAGCGGGCGGTCGCGTCAGACTGGAGGCGTGACCACCGTCCCGCACGCCGTCGACGCGTCCCTCCGCCCCGGGCAGGCCCAGCTGCGCCTCGCCGCGGTGGCCGCGCCCGTCTGCGACCGGTACGGCCTGGCCCTGGCCGGCGGGCACGCGCTGCGGGCCCACGGCGTCGCGGCCTGCCCGCAGGACGGGCTGACCCTGGTGACCGGCGCGGCTGACCTCCCGGAGGCTGCCGCCGCGCTGGGCGAGGCCTTCCGGCAGGCGGGCGGCGGGGCCGTCGAGCGGTCGGGTACCCCGCGGCTGGAGCAGCTCACCGTCCGGCGCGCGCTCGGCGGGCGTTCGCACGCGGTGGAGCTGCGCAAGGAGCCGCTGGGCCACCGTCCGGTCCGGCTCGACCTCGGTGCGCCCGGGCCGGACGAGCCGCCGGTGGTGCTGCCGGTCGTCGCTCTGGAGGACGCGGCCGCGCTGACCACCGCGCTGCTGGCGGACCGTGGCATGCCGCGCGACCTGATCGACGTGCACGCCCTCACCCGCTCCTACCGGGAGGGGGAGCTGCTGGCACTGGCCGGGGAGCTGGACCCGGACTTCCAGCCCGCGGCGCTGGCCGAGCGGCTGGAGACGCTCGCCGAGGCGCCGGACGGACGGTTCCGCGCCCGGGGTGTTCCGGCCGGGGAGGTGGCCGGGCGGAAGCGGTGGGCGCTGGCCTGGGCGCAGGACCTGCGGCTGGACCTGCTGGAGACCCAGGAGGCGGCGGACGGGCTGCACGACCCGTACCTCGAGGAGCCGGAGGACGAGGAGGCCTGACCGGGGGTCCATGCGTCCGGCTGGGGGACCGGACAACCTGTAAGGCTGAATCCGCGATCCCCGTCAGCCTGTTCGTTGAGCCGGGCCGGAGCGGCGACCAGACTGGGAGACGAGCGCGGTAGCCCCGGGGTTTCCCGTCGCCCGCCCCACCGCGGGCGGCGCCAGACCGGACCGGTGGCAGGACGCCGCCCGGGACTTCGGAGGCAGACGGACCTTGAGCAAGCACATCATTCACTGGATCGACGGCAAGCCGGTCGCCACCGCCGGCGCGGCCCCCCGTCGTGGCGAGGTCTTCGACCCGGCCACCGGCCAGGTCGCCGGTCAGGTCGACTTCGCCGGGATCGCCGAGGTCGACCAGGCCGTGGCCGCCGCCGCCTCGGCGTTCACCGAGTGGCGCACCGCCTCGATCGCCAAGCGGACGACGGTGCTCTTCGCCTTCCGGGAGCTGCTGAACGCCCGCCGCGACGAGCTGGCGTCGATCATCGTGGCGGAGCACGGCAAGGTGCACTCCGACGCGCTGGGCGAGATCGCCCGCGGCCTGGAGGTCGTGGAGTACGCCTGCGGCATCCCGCAGCTGATCAAGGGCGGCTTCACCGAGCAGGCCTCCACCGGCATCGACGTCTACTCGATCCGCCAGCCGCTCGGCCCGGTCGCGATCATCTCGCCGTTCAACTTCCCGGCCATGGTGCCGATGTGGTTCTTCCCGATCGCCATCGCGGCCGGCAACACCGTCGTCGTGAAGCCCTCGGAGAAGGACCCGTCCGCCGCCAACTTCCTCGCCGAGCTGTGGAAGGAGGCCGGCCTGCCGGACGGTGTCTTCAACGTCGTGCACGGCGACAAGGTGGCCGTCGACCGCCTGCTGGAGCACCCGGACGTCAAGTCCGTCAGCTTCGTCGGCTCCACCCCGATCGCCCGCTACGTGTACGAGACCGGCACGCGCTACGGCAAGCGCGTGCAGGCCCTGGGCGGCGCCAAGAACCACATGCTGGTGCTGCCGGACGCCGACCTCGACCTCGCCGCCGACGCCGCCGTCAACGCCGGGTTCGGCGCGGCCGGCGAGCGCTGCATGGCGGTGTCCGTGCTGGTCGCGGTGGACCCGATCGGCGACGAGCTGGTCGAGAAGATCAAGCAGCGGGTCGCCACCCTGAAGGTCGGCCCGGGCTGCAACGGCGACTCCGAGATGGGCCCGCTGGTCACCGGCCAGCACCGGGACAAGGTCACCTCCTACGTGGAGTCCGGGATCGCCGACGGCGCCGAGCTCGCGGTGGACGGCCGCAAGCACCCGGTCACCGCCGAGGACAGGAACGGCTCCCCGACGGCGGACGGCTTCTGGCTCGGCCCCACGCTGTTCGACCACGTGAAGCCCGGGATGTCCGTCTACAACGACGAGATCTTCGGCCCGATCCTCTCGGTCGTGCGGGTCGACTCGTACGAGGAGGGCCTGGCGCTGATCAACGCCAACCCCTACGGCAACGGCACCGCGCTCTTCACCAACGACGGCGGCGCGGCCCGGCGCTTCCAGTTCGAGGTGGAGGTCGGCATGGTCGGCATCAACGTGCCGATCCCGGTCCCGGTCGCCTACTACTCCTTCGGCGGCTGGAAGGCCTCGCTGTTCGGCGATGCCCACGCGTACGGCCCGGACGGCGTGCAGTTCTTCACCCGGGGCAAGGCCGTGACCCAGCGCTGGCTGGACCCGTCGCACGGCGGCATCAACCTGGGCTTCCCCACCAACAGCTGATCCGCACGGCACCACCGGCCGGACCCCTCTCGCGCGGGGTCCGGCCGGCCGTCTTTGCCCGACGTTTGCATCCGGCCGCAGAAGCGCGTACAGTTCTTCGAGCTGCCTGGCAGGGAGCACCGGACACGCATCTGCGCGGACGGTCCCGGGGCGGCCAATCCCCTGAAACACCACTTCCGGTTCGTGCCGGT
>NZ_JBISAI010000026.1:0-101262 GCF_044391605.1 Kitasatospora sp. NPDC018619 | reverse complement strand
AGATCGAACCGCACGGCCCCATCGAGACCGAAGCAGCCCGCCGCCTCGCCGACGACCTCAACAACCAGTAGTCATCTGTTAACCCAACACTTTCTAAGCCCCGCCGTCCGTCGGGCCTTCGTGCTGCTCGGGGGCCTACAGTCCGTCAACAGACGGCGCACGCGCGGCTATTGCCATCTGGTCCAGACCAATCCTACGCTTCGGCCGGGGGCCGTTCGCCGGGCCGGCGGCCCCCGAACGGGCAGGCGTGCCCGGTCCTCCCCCACTCGCCCGGCACGACGGTCAAGGAGTCCCCACCCCATGTCCATCAAGCGAAGTGCCCTGTCCGTCGGCGTGATCGGCGCCGCGGTCGTCGCGGTGGCCGGTGCCACCGCCGGCACCGCCAGCGCCCACGGCACGATGACCAACCCCGTCAGCCGGGTCGCCGCCTGCTTCGCGGAGGGCCCCGAGCACCCGGTGTCCCAGGTCTGCAAGGACCTCGTCGCCGCGAGCGGCACCCAGCCGCTGTACGACTGGAACGAGGTCAACCTCGCCAACGCCGGCGGCAACCACCAGGCGCTGATCCCGGACGGCAAGCTCTGCTCGGCCAACCGCGACAAGTACGCGGCGCTGGACTGGCCGCGCACCGACTGGCCGGCCACCGCGGTGAAGGCGGGCTCCTTCACCTTCCAGTTCCGCACCACCGCCCCGCACGTCGGCACCCAGACCGTCTACATCACCAAGGCGGGCTACGACCCCACCAAGCCGCTGAAGTGGTCGGACCTCGACCCGACCCCGGTGGCCAAGGTGCAGGTCGACCGCAACGCCGTCAACGGCTCCTACTCCTACTCCGGCACCCTGCCGCAGCGCACCGGCCGCCAGGTCCTCTACACGGTGTGGCAGCGCAGCGACAGCCCGGAGGCCTTCTACGCCTGCTCCGACGTCGACTTCGGCTCCTCCGCCACCGCCGTGTCGGCACTCGCCGCCCAGGCCCCGGCCGCGCCCAGCGACGCCCAGATCGCGGCCGACGCCGCCAAGTCCACGGTGGCCCACCACGGCCACGGCGGGGACCCGGACTCCCCGGCCGGCCAGGTGGTCCCGACCGCCTCGGCGGCCGTGGGCGGCACCTCGGCCACCGGTCCGCTGCTGCTCGCGGGCGCCGCCGCGATCGGCGTCGGCTGGGCCGGCATGGTGCTCCGGCGCCGTCGCGTCGAGGCTGTTCGACGCGACGCCTGACGCCGGGCGCGGGACCGGGCCGGCCACACCCCCGTCCGGCCCGGATCCCGCGGCACACCCCGCGCCGCACCCGCGTGCGGGCGAACGGCGCCGGCCCGCCCGGAGGGTTCCCTCCGGGCGGGCCGGCGCCGTGTGAGGAGCGCGGGGCTCAGGTGGTGGTGCCGCCGGTGCCGCCGGAGCCCGGGCCGGAGCCCGTCCCGGGCAGCCCCGGGAGGCTCGGCAGCTTGCCCTTGTAGTCGGTGATGCCGCTGACGATGGTGTCCATCACCGCGACGTCCGGCGACTTGTCCGCGATGTCGAAGCCGAAGTGCACCGAGACCAGCGCCTTCCCGTCCGCGGACGGGAAGACCACGCTCTGCACGTAGCCGTTGTTGCCCTTGGGCGCGTCCACCTTCCAGCGGACCAGGTAGCCGTCCCGGCCGTTGACCTTCACCGCCTCGGACTTGAGCTCCTGGTGCCCGGTGACGTCGCCGTACGCCGCCTTGGCGGCCACCGCGATGTCGGCCTTGGCCGCCGCCTGGACGTCGGTGCCGCCGCCGTCGACCCGGCCGGTGTTCACCCCGCCCAGGGAGCAGTCGCCCTTGCCGTCCGCGCAGGTGTACGAGCCGATGGTGAGCATGGCGAAGCCGTCCGTGGTGGTGCCCGCCTCCCAGCCGTTCGGGGCCGGCAGGACGATCCGGTTGACCACGTCGACCGCCTGGTCGGCGCCCGGGCTGGTCCTGCCGCTGCCGCCGTTGCCCTTGCCGCTCCCCTTGCCGCCGCCGCCCCCGCCGTTGCCCGGATCGCCGAAGCCGGGGAACCCGCCCCCCGGGCCGTAGCCGCCGCTCTGCGGGGCCGGACGGGCGCTGCGCGGGGAGCGGTCCCCGTGGCCGTCCATTGCGAGGTAGGTGATCCCCGAGCCGACGCCCAGGCCGAGCAGGGCGGCGACGGTGGTCGCGACCGCCAGCTTGGAGGGCTTGCGCCGGGGCT
Source organism: Kitasatospora sp. NPDC018619 (assembly GCF_044391605.1). Lineage (NCBI taxonomy): Bacteria > Bacillati > Actinomycetota > Actinomycetes > Kitasatosporales > Streptomycetaceae > Kitasatospora > Kitasatospora sp. NPDC018619. The sequence continues at coordinate 99,078 of NZ_JBISAI010000026.1, read as the reverse complement.
TGCGGGGCGGGTCGGCGGGCGTGCCGTAGACGGCGCCGAAGGGCGGCGGCTCCGGGTAGCGGACGGTCGGGCCGCTCTCCAGCACCTCGCCCTCCAGCACCCTGGGCGGCTCGGCCGGCCCCGGGTCCGCGGCGGCCGTCGGCTCCGCCTCCGGGGCCCGCGGCGCCGGGGCGTCCGGGGGCGCGGGGCGGGTGTCGGCCGTCCAGCCCTTGCCGTCCCACCACCGCTGCGCCCGCGGGTCGCCGGTGGTGTCCTTGGGGTCCGGGTACCACCCGGCGGGAATCTGCTCACTCACGGTAGAGAATCTAAAGGCAGCCGGATAAACGCGAAATCAGCGCAACCGGGAATTCCGGCGGTTTTCGATGAGATTCCGGTGAGAACCCGGCCGCGGCGGCGCCGGAGGCGGTCCACGGCGGGGTGACGGGGCCTACAGCGGGGTGACGTACGCCCCGGAGATGCCGCCGTCCACCAGGAACTCGCTCGCCGTGATGAACGAGGAGTCGTCGCTGGCCAGGAAGGCCACCGCCGCGGCGATCTCCTCGGCCCGGGCGAACCGGCCGAGCGGGATGTGCACCAGCCGGCGGGCGGCCCGCTCCGGGTCCTCGGCGAACAGCTCGCGCAGCAGCGGGGTGTCCACCGGCCCCGGCGAGAGCGCGTTGACCCGGATCCCCTCCCGGGCGAACTGCACGCCCAGCTCGCGGGACATCGCCAGCACCCCGCCCTTGGAGGCGGTGTAGGAGATCTGCGAGGTCGCCGCGCCCATCCGGGCCACGAAGCTCGCGGTATTGATGATCGAGCCCCGCCCGTGCCGGCGCATGTACGGCAGCGCCGCCTTGCAGCACAGGTACACCGAGGTCAGGTTGACCTCCTGGACCTTCCGCCAGGCGTCCAGGCCGGTGGTCAGGATCGAGTCGTCCTCGGGCGGCGAGATGCCCGCGTTGTTGAACGCGACGTCCACGCTGCCGTAGGTCTCGTACGCCTCGTCGAACAGCGCCTCGACCATGTACGGGTCGGTGACGTCGGTGTGCACGAACAGCCCGCCGACCTCCTTGGCGGCGGCCCGCCCGGTCTCCTCGTCGAGGTCGGCGCAGACCACCCGGGCCCCCTCCGAGGCGAGCCGGCGGGCAGCGGCCAGGCCGATCCCGCTGCCCGCCCCGGTGACCACGGCGGTGCGGCCGACCAGCCGGCGGCAGACGGCGTCCTCCGGCGCGGCGTGCTTGTCGCTCATCGGGCTGTCACTCCTCGCTGTGGATGAAGACGTTCTTGGTCTCGGTGAAGTGGCGCAGCGCGTCCGGCCCCAGCTCCCGGCCCACGCCGGACTCGCCGTAGCCGCCGAAGGGCGTCCAGTAGCGCACCGAGGCGTGCGAGTTGACCGACAGGTTGCCCGCCCGGACGCCCCGGGCCAGGCGCAGCGCGCGGCCGGCGTCCCTGGTCCAGACCGAGCCGGACAGGCCGTAGCGGGTGGCGTTGGCCAGCCGCAGCGCGTCGGCCTCGTCGGTGAACGGCAGGACGGCGGCGACCGGGCCGAAGACCTCCTCGGTGACGACCGGGGCCTCCGGGTCCTCGGGGGCGACCACCGTCGGCGGGTACCAGTAGCCGGGCCCGTCCGGGACCTTGCCGCGGGCGAGCACCGGCAGCTCGGGGGTGAGGTACGAGGAGACCCGGCGGACCTGGGCGGCCGAGATCAGCGGGCCGAGCTGGGTCCGCGGGTCGGTCGGGTCGCCGGTGCGCAGGGTCGCGACGGCGGGCACCAGCAGGGCGAGGAAGTCCTCGTACACCTCGCGCTGGACCAGGATCCGGCTGCGGGCGCAGCAGTCCTGGCCGCTGTTGTCGGCGAAGGAGAGCGGGTCGGCGGCGCGGGCCAGGTCGGCGTCGGCGAAGACGATGTTGGGGCTCTTGCCGCCCAGCTCCAGGGTGACCCGCTTGGCGCCGGCGGCGCACCGGGCGGCGACCTCCTTGCCGACGAGGGTCGAGCCGGTGAAGACGATCTTGCGGACGGCCGGGTGGTCCACCAGGGCCCGGCCGGTGGTGGCGCCCGCGCCGGGGACGACCTGGAACAGGCCCTCGGGCAGGCCCGCTGCGAGGCCGAGCTCGGCCAGCCGCAGGGCGGTCAGCGGGGTGGCCTCCGCGGGCTTGAGCAGGACGGCGTTGCCGGCCGCCAGGGCCGGGGCGAAGCCCCAGGCGGCGATCGGCATCGGGAAGTTCCAGGGGGCGATCACCCCGACCACGCCGACCGGCTCGTGGAAGGTCACGTCCAGGCCACCGGACACCGGGATCTGCCAGCCGGTCAGCCGCTCCACTCCCCCGGCGGCGTACTCCAGCAGGTCCCGGACGTTGCCGGCCTCCCAGCGGGCGTTGGCCGTCGGGTGGCCGGCCTCCCGGACCTCCAGGGCGGCCAGCTCCGGGACGTGCACCTCGACCTGGTCGGCGAAGCGGCGCAGCAGCCGGGCCCGGTCCCCGGGGGAAAGCGCGGCCCAGTCGGCCTGGGCCCGCACGGCCCGCCGTACGGCCGCGTCCAGCTGCCCGGGGGCGGTGTCGGGCACGGTGGCGAGCACCTCGCCGGTGGCCGGGTTGCGGACGGTGCTGCTCCCGGCGGGTGCGGTCGGCTCGGTCATGCCTCACATCCGTTCGAAGGATCGGTAGCGCTCCCAGTCGGTGACCGCCCCGTCGTAGGCGGCCTGTTCGACCCGGGCCATGTTCAGGTAGTGCTCGACCACGTCGTCGCCGAAGGCCTCGCGGGCCAGGGCGCTGTCCGCCCACAGCTCGGCCGCCTCGCGCAGCGATCCGGGCACCCGGGCGTACTCCTCGACCGCGTAGGCGTTGCCGAGGCAGGGCGCGGGCAGCTCCAGCTTGCCGCGCAGCCCGTGCAGGCCGGCCGCGATCATCCCGGCCACCGCGAGGTACGGGTTGACGTCGCCGCCCGGCACCCGGTTCTCCATCCGCAGCCCGGGGCCGTGGCCGACCACCCGGTAGGCGCAGGTGCGGTTGTCCCGGCCCCAGGCGACGGCGGTCGGGGCGAAGGAGCCCGGGCGGTAGCGCTTGTAGGAGTTGATGTTCGGCGCGTACAGCAGGCTGAACTCGCGCAGCGCGACCAGCTGGCCGGCCAGGAAGTGCCGCATGGTGTCGGTCATCCGGCCGTCCCGGTCGGCGAAGGCGGGGGCGCCGACGGCGTCGCGCAGCGAGAGGTGGATGTGGCAGCTGTTGCCCTCGCGCTCGTCGTACTTGGCCATGAAGGTGAGCGCGCAGCCGAGTTGGGCGGCGATCTCCTTGGCGCCGGTCTTGTAGACGCTGTGCTGGTCGCAGGTGGTGAGGGCGTCGGCGTAGCGGAAGGCGATCTCGTGCTGGCCGAGGTTGCACTCGCCCTTGGCGGACTCCACCACCAGGCCGGCGCCGGCCATCTCGGTGCGGATCCGGGACAGCAGCGGCTCGACCCGGGCGGTGCCCAGCATCGAGTAGTCCACGTTGTAGAGGTTCGCCGGGGTCAGGCCGCGGTAGCCGCCCAGCCAGGCCTGCTCGTAGGTGTCGCGGAAGACCAGGAACTCCAGCTCGGTGCCGATGTCGGCGGCCAGGCCCTGCTCGGCGAGCCGGGCGATCTGGCGGCGCAGCAGCTGGCGCGGTGCGGCGTCCACCGGGTGGCCGCCGTGCCGGGCGAGGTCGGCGGTGACCTGGGCGGTGCCGGGCTGCCAGGGGGTCAGCCGCAGGGTGCCGAGGTCGGGGCGCATCGCGAAGTCGCCGTAGCCGGTGGCCCAGGAGGAGAAGGCGTAGCCGTCCACGGTGTTCAGGTCGACGTCGACGGCCAGCAGGTAGTCGCAGGCCTCGGCGCCGTGCTCGGCGACCTCGTCGAGGAAGAACCGGGCGGCGAAGCGCTTGCCCTGGAGGCGGCCCTGCATGTCGGTGAAGGCGAGGGCGACGGTGTGCACCTCGCCCGCGTCCACCAGGGCGCGCAGCCCGTCCAGGGTCAGCGGCGGCCGGGGTGGTGCGCCTGCGGCGGCCTGTTCGGACATTTCGGACATGGCCGAACCCTCCTCCTCGATCACTCTTCGAGATCAAGCGGTCACAGCGAACCGTACGGCCTGCGACTCGCGGGGCGGAAGAGGGCGGGTGGGTGTCGGACGCCCGTGGCGCACCGGGGGGCGCTGGTGCCGGGCCCGTGGCGCACCGGGAGGCGCTTGGGGCCCCGTGGCGCACCGGGAGGCGCTTGGGGCCCCGTGGCGCACCGGCGGGCCCTTGGCGCCTCGTGGCGCGCCGACGCGCGTGGCTGACGGTGGATCAGGCGCCGCGGAGGGAGAATGCGCGCCATGGACCGCAGGCCTTTGATCGGCGTCAGCACCTACCTGGTGGACGCGAGCTGGAGCGATTGGCGGGGCCGCCGGGTGGCCCTGCTGCCCGAGCGCTACACCGCGCAGGTCCGGGACTCCGGCGGGATCGCCGTCCTGCTGCCGCCGGACGCCCCGGAGCGCGCGCCGGAGGTGCTGGCCCGGCTGGACGCGCTGGTGATCGCGGGCGGCTCGGACCTCGACCCGGCCTACTACGGGGAGCCGGCCCACCCGGCCGCCGAGGTGGACTCGCCGGAGCGGGACGCCTGGGAAGTCGCGCTGCTGCGCGCGGCGCTGGCGACGGGGATGCCGCTGCTGGCGATCTGCCGGGGGATGCAGATCCTCAACGTGGTGTGCGGCGGGACGCTGGTGCAGCACCTGCCCGACGTCCTGCCGGTGGACGTGCACGGCGGCCGGCCCGGGCACTACGGCTCGCACCCGGTGCGCCCGGTGCCGGGGACGCTGCTGGGCGGGCTGCTGCCGGAGAGCGAGCTGGAGGTGCCGACCTTCCACCACCAGGCCGTCGGCCGGGTGGGCGCGGGCCTGCGGGTGAGCGCCCACGCGCCGGACGGGACGGTGGAGGCGGTGGAGGGCCCGGGGTTCGCCCTCGGGGTGCAGTGGCACCCGGAGCAGGCGGACGACCTGCGGCTGATGCGGGCCCTGGTCCGCGCGGCCACCGCGGCGGCGCTCGACCCGCTGGCCCTGGGATAGCTCAACTGGGCGCGGGGGAACGGCGTTTCGGCTGCTCGGCGGGGTGCGGCGTGCACCGGGCGCGGCCCGCCGAACGGCAACGACAACGGTCACCAGTACAGCCTTTGGATCTTTGTCGATTCTGCGGTTCACTTCGGTTGCGGGGCGGTCGCGGTGCGCCCCCTTTCCCACCCGTGCGCCCAGAGAGGAATTTCATGGCCGGGCACGAGCATTCGCACGATGATCATGCGCATGACCACGAGCACTCGCACGGGAGCGGGAGCGGTGGAAACGGCGGGCACGCGCACGGCTCCGGCGGCCACGCGCACGGCCACGGGGGGCACTCGCACGGCGTCGCCGCCGACGCGGACCGCCGCTGGCTGCTCAGCGCCCTCGCGCTGATCGTCGTCTTCATGGCGGGCGAGGTCGTGGTCGGCTTCGCCGCCAGGTCCCTGGCGCTGATCTCCGACGCGGCGCACATGCTGACCGACGCCGCCTCGATCGTGCTCGCGCTGATCGCCATGCGGCTCGCCGCCCGCCCCGCCCGCGGCGGCTACACGTACGGCCTCAAGCGCGCCGAGATCCTCTCCGCGCAGGCCAACGGGGTCACCCTGCTGGTGCTGTCGGCCTGGCTGGGCTACGAGGCGGTCACCCGGCTGTTCGAGCCGCCGCAGGTCACCGGCTCGCTGGTGCTGGTCACCGCGCTGGTCGGGATCGTCGTCAACCTCGCCGCCACCTGGTGCATGTCCAAGGCGAACCGCACCTCGCTGAACGTCGAGGGCGCCTTCCAGCACGTGCTGACCGACCTGTACGCGTTCATCGCCACCGCCGTCGCCGGCGCGATCGTGCTGACCACCGGCTTCGCCCGGGCCGACGCCATCGCCTCGCTGATCGTCGTCGCCCTGATGCTCAAGGCCGGCATCGCACTGGTCCGGGACTCCGGGCGGATCTTCCTGGAGGCCGCCCCGGCCGGGATCGACCCGGACGCGGTGGCCGACCGGATGGTCGCCGAGCCGCTCGTCGAGGAGATCCACGACCTGCACATCTGGGAGATCACCTCCGGCCAGCCCGCGCTGTCCGCGCACGTCCTGGTCACCCCCGGCGGTGACTGCCACGCGGTGCGGCGGGCCCTGCAGCGCCGGCTCGCGGACGAGTACCGCATCACCCACTCCACCCTCCAGGTCGACCACGTCGGCGAGGACGAGGCCGGGGCGCTGCTGCAGATCACCCCGCCGGGCGAGGCCGCCGCCGAGCACTGCGCCGACGCCCACGGCCCGGTCCACCGCGCCGGGCCGCACGACCACTGACCGGCCGCTGTCCCCGCGGTGCGGCATGATCTGACACGTGACCGCACCGCGACTGATGCTCCTCGACTCCGCCAGTCTGTACTTCCGGGCCTACTTCGGCGTACCGGACACCCTGCGCTCGCCGCAGGGTGAACCGGTCAACGCCGTCCGCGGCCTGCTGGACTTCATCGCCCGGCTGGTCCACGACCACCGGCCCGACCAGCTGGTGGCCTGCATGGACGCCGACTGGCGCCCGCAGTGGCGGGTCGACCTCGTCCCCTCCTACAAGACCCACCGGGTGGCGGAGGCCGCCGAGGACGGCGAGGAGGAGGTGCCCGACACGCTGGCCCCGCAGGTGCCGGTGATCGAGCAGGTGCTGGACGCCCTCGGCATCGCCCGGGTCGGCTCCCCCGGCTACGAGGCCGACGACGTGATCGGCACCCTCACCGCCCGCGCCGACGGGCCGGTGCAGATCGTCACCGGCGACCGCGACCTCTTCCAGCTGGTGGACGACGCCCGCGGGATCACCGTGCTCTACCCGGTCAAGGGCATGGGCAACCTCCAGGTCACCGACGACGCGCTCCTCCTGGAGAAGTACGGCGTGCGCGGCGCCCGGTACGCCGACATGGCCGCCCTGCGCGGGGACCCGTCGGACGGCCTGCCCGGCGTCAAGGGCATCGGCGAGAAGACCGCCGCCCAGCTGATCACCGAGTACGGCGACCTCGCGGCCATCCGCGCCGCCGCCCTCGACCCCGGCTCCCGGCTCACCCCGGCCCGCCGCCGCAACATCGTCGAGGGCGCCGCCTACCTCGACGTCGCCCCCAAGGTCGTCCGCGTCGCCGACGACGCCCCGCTGCCCGACTTCGACCCCGCGCTCCCCCGCGAGCCGCTCTACCCCATGACCCTGGAGGAGCTCTCCGCCCGCTGGGGCCTCGGCACCTCCCTCGACCGCCTCCTGGAGGCCCTCGCCACCCGCTGAGCCGCGCTCACGAGTCCCCGATCGGTGACGGACTCAGCGGGTCGGCTTCGGTGTGGTCCTCGACGCTCCTTCATCGTCCGTGGCAAGCGGCAGGACGTACTCTCCGGCCAAGCGCGCGAGGTGGAGCGGGAGCGGGCGGGCAAGGGGAGGATAGTCATCGTGGTAGCGGAGTTGGTGGGTCAAAGTGGCCCACTCCGCCGGGCGGTCCGCCGTGGCGTCGGCCCGTCCGGCGTCCGCCAGGGCTTGTGACGACAGGCAGCCGAGCACGGTCACTTCCAACATCGCGGGGTTCCAGGCGACCCTTCCGGGCGCGGTTCGGCACTCGGCGGTCGGCACCAGCTTCATCAGGTCCTTCGAAACGCCTGCCGCCGTGTGCGGCCTACTGGCTGTGCTGGCGAAGACCCGGTTGTCCGGAGCTTCCGACGCCCAGACCCCCTCCGAAAAGCCGACCTTCTCGAACGACTCGTGCGCGTACCAGTCAGCCACCTCACCCCGCCCGTTGGCATCCCGTACGAGTACGACACGCAGCCCGGGCCCGTAGACCGTGATCCGCTGGTCCGGTGCGTCTCCGAATCCCAGCATGTCGCGGGTCAGCGCACCGTTGCGCAACCGCGGCCAGCACTGGCGCAGGTTGCCGGCACTGGCCATCAGTAGCGTCGGCCGCTCGCGGAGCTGGAAGAGCACCTCACGGATCTGGCGCTCCGCCTCTGCAAGCCACTGCCGCTCGGTGCCCTGGCCGCTGTCTTCGCGGTTGGTCTGCCCGGGCTGCTCCGCGGCGTCATGAGAAGAGTTGGCGAGCGCCAGCAGCAACTCCGGGTACGGCACCCACGCGGCTCGTTCGGCGTCCCAGCCCTCGACGGCTCCGGCCTCGGCACCGGGCCTCATCCTCACGGCCACGATCCGGCGGGCCGGGCACCGTGTCGGCCCCTTCCTGGTGTAGCGGACCAACCAGAGGGCGGCGTACTGGAGGTCCCCCGGGATTCCGGCCCCTACGCGGTGCGCGGGTGGGCTGATCGCGCCCAGTTGGCGGAACGCGTCCAGCCAGGTCCACTTCGCCCGGTGTTCCAGACCGGCCCGGTCGTCGCCCGGCAGGTTGACGAACTGGACCAGGCGCCCTTGGCGGGCCCACGAGAGTCGCAGCGCATGTTTGGGGTCCGAGTCCGGTGCGGCAGCGAATCGGTCCTTCCCAGCGATTTCGGCGATCACGATGCCGACGTCGGCCGACGGTGGACCTGCCGAGCCGGCCACCAGGGCGCAGCGATCGGCGATCGCCTCGGCCAGCCGGACGGCGCGGCGACGCTTCCGGTTCCCGGCAATCCGCAAGGGCTGGGCCAGCCCTTCGGCAGGCCTGGCCCAGACCCTGATCTGGATGCCGTCGACTTGCCACTGTCGGCTACCGTCCGCGTCGACCCCACTTCCAGGGGGCAGCCCGACGACCTCCGGCAGCGCCGCAAGCAAGGCGTCCCGAGTCTGCGGCGTCTGCCACACGATCTCGACGTCCAACGGTCGGCCGTCGAGCGCGCGGGCGAGCGCTGTCCGACGCAGCATGGCCTTTCGCGCCTCCCGGGTGTCCGGCTCGGTCGCCTTGGCCGAGCGCGGCAGCAGCGAGGGGGTGTTGTGCCGGGTTACCCGGGCCAGGTCCCCCACCCGGCGAAGCACGGGCTGCAACCGCTCCTCTACCCACGCGTCCAACTCGGCTCGTTCTCGCGGCATGAGCCCGGGAGCGACCTCGTGCGGACCGAGCACCGGGTGGTAGACAATTCCGGCGGCCAATCCACGTTGCCCGAGAAGCCACTTCTCAGGCGACTCGAACAGCTCAGCAGGTTCCGGGTACTGCCGGACGATATCCAGCTCGGGCAGCAGCAGTGCGGGGCTGCGCCGGCGCCAGACGAGTTGCTTGGCTTGTCGGTCGAATCCCAACGTGTTCTCGGCGATCCGATAGCCGCGCCCCCGACCTCCGGACCACGGTAGCGGAGCGTCGAGCAGCACCGTGGCACCATTGAGCGCGCGGGGCACCACGTCGAGACAGGTGGCCCAGCGGCGCACGCCCGTGGCAACGTGCACGCGAAACCGTGGGGCGAACGGCACGGTCTGCACGGTGATGGTCAGGCAAGCCGAGTAGTACCAGGTCCGACCGCGTCGCTCGTACTGCTGCGGCGGCCAGGAGACCAGTTCGACGCCATTCCCGGAGCTCACGACGCGGAAGTGCAGGAGGGCGCCGCGGGTCCGGTACGGACTGCCGACGAGGCGGAAGGCGATGGCTTCCGGGAGCAAGTTGTAGAGCCGCTGCAGGGGCTCCGCAGTCCCCCCCGCCGAGATCACGGTCTCGGTGAGGTCCACGCACTCGGTCTCCCAGGACGGGAGCGACACGGCGGCGCCCCCGGTGTCGGCGAGCAGCTCGTCCTCCAGTTCCTCGTCGTCACCGTCGTCGGAGCCCACCAGCCCGGCTGCCCAGGTACCGAGCACCGGAGCCAGAACCTCCTGCGGCACGACCTCCCGGGCGTACAACCATGGCAGCTGACCGTCGACCCCAGCGTTTCGCCCGGTGGCGAGCACTCCGGGAACGGTCGCCCTCAGCAGAGAGTTGAGGCGGTACACGGGAAGCCGGGCCGGACCGTCCGCCCTGCCGACCTGCCGTCGGCGACGGACGAGCTCGGAGTGGAGGTCGTCCCCGAGTCGGAGCACCTGCAGGGGCACCTGCCACGCCCCATGCGCGGGGTCCGGTTCGTACGCCACGGCACGGATCGTTCGGTACATCGGGTTCCTTTCTCTTCTACTGATCGAAAGTTCGGATCGCCGGTCGTGCCGCGGGCGACGGACCGTCCAGGCAGCGGCCGAGCATGCTTCGCAGCGGCGCGTAGAGAGCGCGGACGATGAACTGCTCGTTCTCGGGTCGCGCGCCGTCCTCGAAGTAGGGGTTGAGGACATCGCGGATGCTGTACAGCAGGCTGGTCTCCCGGTTGTCGTTAGTCGGAGGGTTGCCCGCGCGACCAGGCGCGAAGGCGGCGTCGACGAAGACCACACGGGCCGGCACCCCTCCACGGACCAGTCGGCCGATCACCTGCCACATCAGCACCAGGATGTCCCAGGTGATCTGCTCCCGGTCGTCGCCAAGGCGGCTCCAAGCTGTCGAACGCCGCAGCAACCGGTACCAGCAAGACCTCGCACGACGGCGTACCTCCTCGGCACCTGCCTCGATCGTCGCGCCGGCAGCCACCCATCGTGTGAACTCCCCGTCCAGCTGCGCCCGCACGATCCAGTCGTTGACAGCATGGACAGCGAGGGACAGGTCATCAGGGTGCGGGTTGGGCCGGGCGAGGAAGTAGACGGTCCCGATCGCCGCCACCGCATCGTCGTTGAGGATGTTGTGCCCGCGTTCGACAGCCAGCAGCGGCGCGACCAGTACGTCTGCCCGCAGGTCCTTGAGGTGCTCGACATCCCCTCGGCGCAGGATTCTCGCCCGATGCGCGAACGGGGTCTCGTCGTCCTCGTCGATCTCCTGCTCGTCCGACACCAGGCACAGCACCCGGTCCCGCCAACGGCGGTTGAGGTTGTGCAGTGTGTCGGCGACCACTCGGGCGTCCTCGTAGCTGCCGACCAGCAGCAGGATCTGATCGCGCCCTGGTGGCAACGACATCAGCTCCTCCTCCAGCGGCCCACCGTTCTCCATCTCATCAGCCCCAGCACCGAGCCACCCGACCAGGCGCCGCAGTTTGCCCGGCCGATCCTCGGGGTCGGTTCCGGAGATCCGCATCCTCTCGTCGCCGTCCTCGATGAATTCGAAGCGCATCTCGCTCTCATGGGCGATCCGTTCCATCACCGCCGGATCCGGCTCGATGATCACGCCGACCGGCACCGTGACGTGGTACCGGCTGGACCGGCCCGCCCAGCTACTGCCGGACATCAGGAGCACGTGGGCGCCCGGTCGTCCGTCGACCGACGTCAGTCGGGGTAGCTCCCTCAGGAGTTCTCGGCCGACGCCGCTGCAGCGGAAGAAGAGCAGGTCCCCGCTGCGCACCCCCTCACCGTCCTCCCCCGGGACTCGGAACTGGAAGCCCAGCACGTTTCCCATCGGCGCTTCGGGCACCATCGGTCCATAGTCGAAGGGCCTTCGGTACATGTCGTTGAAACTCAGATTGAGTGCCGCCTGCACCCGGGGCCACATGGTGTTGATGACCGCTAGTCGCCGCTCAAGCGCGCTCAGGAGCAATGTGAACTCAAAGCGGTCGGCCAAATCCTCGAACCACTGCTCGGGGGTCCGTGGTGGCGGCGGCCCCTCGGCGGCCCTCTTCCGGTCACGGTTCCTGCGCTTGCGCTCCGCGGCCTCCTTCTGCCACGCCGCCAGGAGTTCCTCGTACTGTTCCTGCTGCCTGGCCTTGAATTCACCGTCGAGCTTGAAGCGTCCCTCCATCACCTTCAGGAGCAGCTCCCTGGTCTTCTCCGGATTCCCAGTGTTCAGAAGTTCGTTGAGCAAGGCCGTGAGATCGGCGAAGTCCTCCTCGGTGTGTCGAGCACGGTCGCCGAAGGGGTTGTCCCGGAATGCGTCGAAGAGGTCACCCAAGGCCTTTCGCGAGGACTGGTCGGACTGTTCCGCTCCCTCACCGTCGTCGAGCGGGTAACGCTCGTCGAGCAATCCGATCTGCAGGGTCCAGGCGCTGAAAAAGCCGAAGCGCACCCACTGACGCAGCCGGTACTGAGCGACGAGCATGGCGTGCAGCTTGTCCGTAGCGGTCACGGCGGTGTTGAGCGCGCCGCAGAAGACCGCCACGTCTCGGTCGGAGAGCTGGGTCCTCCCGCCGGCCGCGAGCTCACGGATCTTGTGCGCGTTGAGCCAGTCGATGAACCCCCGCTTTTCGTCCGCTGCGAGCAGCACGGCCGGGGCGAAGATCTGGTCCAGCTGCATCTGTACCCGGTCGGCCTCGTCGATGATCACCAGGTCGCTCCGTCGGCATGCGAGTTCGAGGTAGCGAATCCGCTCCCCGTTCTGCGGACGCGGTGGAGCGGAATCGATCAGGCTCGGCACCGTGGCCACCCAGATGAGCGCACCGACCAGCGTCCGGGACGCGTGATGCCTCGGGCAGACGGACCAGTAGGGGCAGGCGAGCGTCTGCTTCTGCCATTGCGACCTCAGTGAACGCCCGGATCCACGCCTGGACAGGGCCGGGGCACGCAACCGGGAGCACGGGGCCTCGCCGAAGGCCAAAGGCTCCCCGGCGGTTCCGCCGATCCGGGTGTTCAGGATGCACGACGTTCCCAGATAGACGAAAGCCGGGTCGTCGTGGGCCAGGAGGCGTTGCTCTCCCCGTCCTGCCCACCTGCGGTGCACGCCCTGCGCGTGACGCTCACGTCCGTTGGCCCCGAGCACGGGAGCCGCCGCGCCGTCGGTGTACAGGTTGTACAGCTCGACCAGCTTCAGGACTTCGGCAACGTCGGGGACCGCGACCGTAGTCCGCCTCCCGAGTCCGGCCAGGTGAACCGCGATCACGTCGCGCAGCGTGCTCTTGCCGGCTCCGACAATTCCGAGCAAGTGCTGAATGCCGTCCACTGTGAATTCTGCGGCCGCTCGGAACGTGCCCGCCTCCGCCGTGGACAGCTCGAAGCTCCGGAGCCGCCGTTCCCACCCTGGTGCCTTCCCGGATCCACGCCGCGCATGGATGGCGTCCATTTTCGCAGCAGTGCGCTTCAGGTCCTCCATCCGGAAGGTCAGGCACTCACCGCCACCGGCCGGGGAGAGGTCCACGTCGTGGGCGACCATCGGGCCCTTGCGCACCTCGGGCAGTTCGACCACGGCCATCGCTCGGCTGACCGGGAACCCGAAGTGCCCGGGTCCGGCGACCTTCTGCGGGGAGCCCGCCAGAGGTGGCGCCGCTCGCAGCAGACCGTCGAAGATCTGCCAGCGCTGCCTCCCGATCTCGACCTCACACCGCGCGGCCGACTGCTCGGAATTCCGTACCTCATAGCCTCGAAGTGCCGGGTCGATGCGCTGGTAGTACTCGAGGGCGTCCCGCCAAGTCCGGCTCCTGCCCAGGGCCCAGAGCGAGTAGCGGGCGACCCGCAGGGTTCGTTCCGCGTCCTCGGGCAGCCCGGCCACGTATGCCTTCGCGAATCCGTATCCGCTGAAGAGCACCCAGGCGTGGGCCGCCGGGGCGTCCGGCATCAGGCGCTGCTGGAGGTACAGGCCGAGCTCGATCTGGCAGAAGTACTCCGCGGCGGTCCCACGCATTCGCTCCCCGGCGAATTCCTGAAGTTCACTGACAAGTTCGCGCAGAGGTGAAGTCAGGCTACGCATGAACGCCCTTCCGGTCATCGGTGAGGTGCTCGTGGATCGTTCGTGCCAGGTCCTGCGGGCTGCCGAGCAGGACGCGGGACCTCAGCGCTTCGGGGAGTGCCGCCGCGAACGCCCTGCGGAAGTCGACGGATCCGGCTGACCATTCGGGGACGACCACGATGGCCGGCCCCGGCAAGTTCCCCGCCGACTCGACGCAACGACCGGCCAGGAGCACCGGTTGGACGCGGTCGTAGAAGTGAGCGGAGCACGACCTCAACCCCGGGCCGTGCAACAGGTACGAACCGAGTTCGCCCGGAACAGCCTCGTAGCCGATCCCGAAGGCCGTCAGGCTCGCCAGGCCCAGTCGCTCGACAGCGAACGGAAGTGCGAGGAAGACGCGCAAGGAGCGCCGTAGCAGCATCACCTGCTCCGGCTCACGAATCAGTTCCATCCGTTCACCCGCCGGACAGCGCTCGCCCTCGCACCACGTCTGCGGCCCCGCGATCGGTGCTCCGTGCTCCGGAGCCCGACGTCCGCCGATCAAGGCCGGCAGCCCACAGGTGCCACAGCGAAGGAACCTCCCCGAAACGACCAGGGATTCGGGCAGCGGCTGGTACAGGTCCCGCACACGTGTCCAGACCGCCTTGCTCCACCCCCGGCTGAACCGGTCCTGCTGATGGACCACGGCGTGCTGGGCCAGGAACTGTCGGCTCCGGGAGTACTGCTCGGCGTCCTTGCACCGCCCCACCAGCTCTTCCAGCAGGGACCGCGCCTCCTGCTCCACTCCTCCCCTCTGCTCATGAGAGGTGAGTTCCAGGCAGGTACGGGTGGGCATCACCCCCACCGGATGCACCAGGGTCGCATCGGCTTCGAGCAGACCTGCGGGCACTGCGAAGACCCGGTCCCCCGCCGGACGGCGGCGGCACCAATCCAACAGCCCGGGAACGCTGAACGGCGGCTCCTCGCCCAGCTCGAGACAGCGCAACACCATCTGATCGAGCGACCGCTGCGCGAGCGGCGGATACGGCAGCGCGAACGACCGGAGGTTCCCCAGGTCACTCGACATGACGACCATGGATGCGAGCTGCCGGTACACGGCGACGTCCTCAGTAGCCACGATGTCCTCAGTGCCCCTCATGCCACCTGCTGCGCAGCGGATTTCGAACACCAGCGCGCCATCTCGCAGCGCGTGCATGCGCCACCCGGACGCGCCGGGTAGTGGTCGTCCTGGAGCCACCCTTCGACCAGATCCCGCACGATGCGCTCGGCTACGACGCGAGTACCGGCGGCGAAGGGGTCGATCACTTCCAGGTCCGCTCCGCCCGGCCTCAGCACCTCCAGTTCGATCCTCGCCCGGTCCGGCGATCCGCCCAGGTCACCGCGGGCCAACAACAAGGTCGCGAGAGCCAGCTGCGGATACTGCTCCAGCAGCGGGCGAATCCGACCGCTTCGGTACCACGATGTCTTGGTCTCTCGCCACACCCAGGAGCCGGCGTCCCGGTAGAGCAGGTCAGGTGCCGCGATGACGATCACATCGGCCGTGGTGTCGTGACGAACCACTCGGGGTTCGGTCCGCACGTCGACGCCGTCCCGTACGAGCTTCAAGGGGCAGACCGCGGCATGACGGCGCAGCAATCGGGCGCCGAGCGCGCGCTCGTCCGCCGGAAGGTCGTATCCGGGTGGCACCCACGCCTCGGGGACGTCCACCGTGCACGGACGCGCCGGTCCGGCACCGTGGCACTGAGCCAGGTAGGCATGCAGCGCCCGCCCGCGTTCGGCGGCCGGATCGTGCTCGACGACGTCCGCGGCCGGCAGGTGGAGCCGACGCAGGTGGTCTCTAGCCGGACAGATCCGGTAGTTCCGACCGTTGGTGACCGACCAACTGCGCCGGGGCCGCCCGACCGATTCGACTCCCAGCAACCCTGGCGCGCCCTGCAGGGCCGGGCAGACTGCGAGGAACGGACACTCGACGCAGGCGGAACCCGGGCGATATTCTTGGCCGTCCAGCACGGACGCGAGTGCCTCTCGACCGCTGGCCCGGTACAAGGCCCGCGCTTCCTCCGCACTCCCGTCGAACAACGTGCGCGGCGGGCCGTCCAGCAACGGGAACTCCACGATCCGCACCCGCTCCGGCGCAGGCCCAGACCGGGCCTCCGCTAGGACCAACGCCGCCGCGGCCACAAAACTCACCGGCGGACCTTCCTTCCGCAATCTGTTGACCGGCAACCGGAGTTCGCGCGTCCTGCCGTCGGCGGACCGCAGACGCCGGCCCCACACCGTCAGCCGGTACTCCCGGGCCTGCCACGGATCACCCCCGTGCGGGCGGTAGCGGTAGATCCAGGGCTCCGTCACCTCGTGCAGGGAAAGCCCGCCGGAGCCCAGGGGAAAGGCCGCCCGGTACCTCGCCAACGCGTGCGCAGACCACTGACGCAGTCCGTCGTGCAGCGGCCGCTCCGGTTCGGCGTCCGGCCCTGCCGAGCTCTCGTGGCCTCCGCACCCGTCACGGGCGGCCATGAAGGGGCCGAACGCGAAGTGCTCCAACGATTCATTCATGCGTTCGACGCGTTGGATCGGCCGGTATCCGCGTGCCTTGAGCGCATCCGCTGCCGGACAGCGAAAGTCGCCGCCTTTGAACATTCCCACCGATACTGTGATGACGTCGGAAGCACGGCGGACACCGTCGGGCGGCAGCCACGGATCGATCATTCTTTTCCTTCCAAAACGGGAGTCGGCAATCGTTGCCGACTCGGTCGAAGCAAACGCGCGCGACCGGACACCAATGTCCGGCCAGAGGAGTTGCCATGACGGACAGCCTCAGGGACGTCGGAAACGTCGAGCTGTGCTACGAAGTGCTGGGCCAGATCAGCTTCGACACCGGCCAAGGCGATCTGTACGCCGCCCGGAACCGGGCGACCGGAGAAAAGGTGGCGATCAAGGCCCAGAAGGAACGCGGGTTCGAATCAACAGGCTGTTTCGAAGAACTGGGTAAGGAACTTGCCACGGAGGGCACTCATACCTCCAGGCTGTCAGAGGTGCCGGGCGTCCCCGAGTTGATCGCGGTGGGGAAGCTCGGCGACCGGAAGTGCCTCGTCATGGAGTATGTGGACGGCGTGCCGCTGTCCGACGTGGTTTCCTTGTTCCGTCCGGTCCGGGAGACTGCCACCGTGGCATCCGTCATCGGTCAGCTCTGCGAGATCTTGAACGACGTTCACCGGCTCGACTTGGTGCACCGGGATGTCAAGCTCGACAACGTGATGGTGCAGCACTCCGGGCAGCTCCGGCTCCTCGATCTCGGAATGGCCACGCCCACCAACGAAGGCACCGAGTGGGGCTGCGGCACCATCGGGTACGCGGCTCCCGAGCAACTGCGTCCCAGCGACGTCGGTGTGACGGCACAGGCCGATATCTTCTCGTTGGGCTGCCTCCTGCTGGAGATGACCGTCATGCAGCTCCCCTACGGCGGCACCCGCAGCGGCATCGAAGCGCGGAACCCGGTGGTGCTGCCGCCTGATCGGATCGACGCGATCCCCGAAGCCTTCGCCGGACTTGCCCTCGCCATGGTCGAGCTCAAGCCGGAGAACCGGCCGGCCACGGTGCGCGAGGTATACGAGGGAATCCGCGCGAGCCTGCCCGCAACCGGCGTCCCCGCTCCCAGGAAACCCTTGCGGCCGGATCCCACGGAGTACTACCGGGCCTTCCCGCACAGGTGGTGATCGGGAAATTCTTGTCAGCGCAGTGGCTCCATGCGTCGGCGCGCCTCCTGAACGCCGGCACCCCCCATGTACTCTCTCAACATCACCACCCGTTCCAGCACTGCCACCGCCTCCTCCCGGCGCCCGGCTGCCACCAGGACATCCGCATAGATCGACAGGACCTTCTCCTCGTTCGGCCAGTGCTCCTGCCTCCGGTACATCTCGCCGGCCTCCTGGAACAGCGGGATCGCCAACCGGCGTTCCCGTCTGGCGAGGTGAATCTTGGCGAGGGTGTACAACACGTCGGCCAAGCCCCCCTCGTCCGCGGTTCCCTCAGCAACCCGTCGAGCATCACGGCAGACGGCAAGGGCTTCGGCCAGTTCACCACGGTCGAGGTGGATCGTACCGAGGCCGTTGAGCGCGGCGGCCTCGCCGACTGCATCCGCGAGCTCCCGATACAGGCCAAGGGCCGTACGGTGGTGCTCTTCGGCCTCCTCCCAGTGCTGCTGCTTGCGCAAAGTAAGCGCGAGGGCGTGCAGTGAACGGGCGAGGCTCAGCCGACCGGCCTCGCTGTCGTCCTGGGAGCTCAGCAACACGGCGCGCCGCAGTTGCGCCGCCGCGAGATCGTACTCGGAGCGTCGCCAGTTGGTTCCCGCGAGCATCCGGTACACCATCGCGCGGTCCACGAGCGTGGCCTCTCCCGTCTCCTCCACGACCTCTCGGGCAGCAACGAGTCCATCCAGCGCGGCCGTGAGGTGGTGGCGACGCCACTGATAGGTCATCAGCGCCATCGGTAACAGCCAGATGTAGCGCGCCATACCTCGGGTGGCCGCGAGACCGATACAGCTGCGAACTGTCTCGTACTCCGCATCCAGAAATCCCATGGCCTGATCCAGGCTCTCGGGCTCGACCACCGTGACCTCATCCGGCCGTCCGACCGGTAGCGTCCGTCCTCGGTCGAGGAACTGGTCGCAGGCCCGGACGTTCTGCAACTGGTGCTCCAAGATTTGTCGCACCGTCGCCTCCTCGAACCCTCGGCACAGGTCCGAGTCCACCGGCTGGACACGGTAGTGAGCGAAGTTCCTGACAAGGTCATGCAGACGATAACGGTCAACGCGCAGTTCCGCGAGGTTCGCCGCGACCAGCTCCTCCACGGCCCGGTCGGCGCGGATCGCCTCTCCGGCCAAGCCGAGATCCATCACCGCGTCCCACCCGATACTGGGGCCGGGGTGGATCGCCAGCTGCCAGAGCAGGCGTCGCGCCTCTGCGGAAAGCGCCCTGACCGAAAGATTCAGAGCCGTCTCGACGGACAACTCGCCTTGCGGGTCGTCCAGGACGTCCAGTCTCTTCTGTTCCTCCTTGAGCTCCTTCGCCAGAGCGACGATCGCCCTGAGCGGACGCCCCTCCAGTCGCCCGGCGATCACGGTGAGGGCCAGGGGATGGCCGGCACAGGACTTGACAAGATCGTCGAATGCCTGCGCGCAAGTCGCCCGGTTCTGCGGAGCGACCCGCTCCTGGAGCAACGTCATGGCCGCCTCGTCATCCAGTCTCTCGACAGAACAGAGACGCACATCGTGCTTGGCACGCAGGTCACGAAGGCTGCTTCGACTTGTGATGATCACCGTGCTGGTGCCGACCCCCGGGAGCAGCGGCAGAACCTGCCGACCGTCACGTGCGTCGTCGAGCACGATGAGAACCGACCGGCGCGCGAGGGCCGAGCGCAGTGCGGTGGCCTTCTCGTCCGGTCCGACCACCGATGAGTATGGTGGCAGCTCCGGCAGGAACCGGTCGAGCACGTGCTCCGGGTCGACCGGTGGCGTGTCGTCGCCGGCGAATCCACGCAACTCGGCGTACAACGTGCCGTCGGGGAACCGGTCCCGCAGTCGCTGCGCGAGTTGCAGGGCTACGGTGGTCTTCCCGATTCCTGCCATGCCACTGATCACGATGACCGTCCCGCGCCCGGCCGTCTGACGCTCCCGCACGAACTCCACCATCGACCGGATCAGCGCTTCCCGACCAAGAGCCCGCCGTCCGGGCGCCGGCAACTGGTTCGGCACCGGCATCAGTGCGGTGGCCGACGGACTGGGCGTATCCCCCCGGATCCAGCCGATGATCCGCTGCAGAGCGGCATCCGGGCTGCCGAACCGGTCCTTCCACCGTTTGACGATCTCCTCCAGTTCTGTCCGCGGCATCTCAGGGCCGCGGGCGAGCAGGTAGTAGCGAAGCGGCCAGGCCTCATCAGGCAAGCGCTGGTACCACCGTTCGGCCTCGCTGCTCAGCAGCTTCCCGTCCTGCGCGTGCCATGCCGCTTCGAGCTGCCGCCGAACAGCGGTCAGTCGAACTTCGTGCAACTTCAACCTTCGCGTGGCGAACCCTTGGCCAGGTAGCCCCTTGAGCGGCTCCTCCTCCGGGAACTCCGCCAGTGCGCCGGTCAGCACCTCGACCTGTTCAGGCCAGGGGAGCCGCTCGGAGCGCTGCAGTGCTTCGAGGAACCGGAGGTAGTCCACGCTCTGGCGCGGCACACGCAGGATGCAGTAGCCGGAACTGGTGCGTGGCACGCATTCCTCCCCCAGGACCCGCCGCAGGTCGGACATCGCCCGGTCGACCAGCTGTCGGTCGAACTCCTGCCCTGGCCACAGGTGGCCGAAGACCTCGCTGAGGCTGCACCTACAGTCCGGCGACGTCACCAGCAGTCCGAACAGGGCCGCCGGCTTCGTCGTACCGAAGATCCTTTTGGCGCCTGGAACTTCAAGGTTGATCACGCCGAGCACGCGCCCTTCCACGCCCATCCCCTCTTCGCCGCGCGGTGAGGATCGCCGCATCCGCTCCACCCGTCGAATTCTCCACACTCGGTACCCGATCCACGTGGCTTCGCTCCTTTTACACCCCCTCAGCTCCGCCTCAGATACTCCTCAGATCCGGTTCCTTCACGCCGCTCGACTTCCGGGCACGATGACACCAGTCGCCGACCGGACTGACCGGGCGGAGGCTCAACCACCCCCGAAGGAAAGCGAGTTCATGGTCAAGCGCCAGCCCAACCGTCGTCCGGTCCGCCGCAAGCGACCCTCCGACTTCCCGTCCACCAAGCGTCGCTCGACCGGGGCGGCGCGGCCGGAGGTCACCCCGGAGGTGCCCGAGGTCAACCCGGAGGCCCCGTCGCCCTCCGGCGACTGAACCTCCGGATCGCTGGGTGTCCGCCTCCGGCGGGCACCCAGCGTGGCCGCCCGGGCGAGCCCGCGTAGTACGCGCCATACCCAAGACCCAGCAAACCCGTCTAAAAGTGGGGCGCATGAGGCACATGGGTCACATTCCCTCTATGTCTGGAATGTGTTGTCGCGGGCTTCCGGACGGACCTTCTCCTCCCTCCAGCTTCCACCATGCTCAGCGATCAAGAGAGGACAGCTATGAAGGCTGTCGGTTCCAGCAGCGTGTTCGTCGCCGTGGCAAGGCACTTCGCCAATCCTCGAGCTCAGGAGGACCTCCGGTTGACGGTGCCGTCGACCGATGCCGACGGAGGTCCACTCTCCCTCACTCCCAACGACGCCCGCGAGGCCCTCTACGGGCCGAACAGGGATCCCGAGCTGGACGCCGCGATCTGGCAGGAGGCCGTACTTGCTGCGGCCACCGAACCCGGGACGTCGGACCGCCACCGCCTCCTGCTGATCTGGCTGGCGGCGCCCCGGCTCTCCTCCACCGCCACCCGCATCTGCGGACGGCTGCGCGTGGACCGGGCCGATGTCGAGTCGGAGATGGTGCTCGCCCTCCTCACCGGACTACGGACGGCCGACCCCGGGGCGCTACCGCTCATCGGGGAATTGATCAGGATCGCACGCAGCAGTGCATGGCGGTACGCGCGCGCCGGCCTCAAGGAAACGCCGTCCGCGTTTCTGGAGAACCACGGGGATGACTCCCGGCTGCTGCCGCACAACGAGCCCGAGCCCCCGGAGCAGCAACGCGGCATGGAGGTGGAGCTCAGCCGCCCGGACGGGCCCGACGGCTTGCGCACGCCACTGCGCTTCACCCTTCCAGTAGACCGCCTGGGCAAGGAGGTTTTGCGCCACCTCACGGGTGGAGCCGTGCGGCGCGGCGGTCAGCACCAGGTTCGGTCCCCCCGCCCCGCTCCCGTCGCCACCGCGCCCGTGCACCTCCCTGGGAGGTCCAGGTGAGCCTGGCCTCCCAAGGCCCTCTCCGCTTCGTCGAGATGTTCGATCTCCCGACGGTGGTCGACGTGCGGACGGCCGCCCGTGCGCTCAATGTCTGTCCCGCCACCGTCTACCGGCTGCTCCAGCGTCGCACCTTCCCTTGCCCGGTGCTGCGTGTGGGCGGGCAGTACCGGATCCCCACGATCGAGCTGATGCGCGTACTCGGAGTCGACGAACGACCGGTCTACTCGTTGGAGTTCACCCCATCAGCAGAACCCGTCCAGGAGGCGTTCCCGTTTTGAGAAAGCACACGCGTGGCCGGTCGCCTCCCGCGCAATTCCGGCCCCGCAGCGGAGTGCCGTGATGTCCCTGTTCCCGTGCCCGCCGCGGCGGGCACGGGAACAGCCGCGCTCCGACGACCTCGGGGCGCACCTGAGACCGCGAGGAGGAGCAGCCCACGCCGACGCCGGGGTTCCGCGCCCCGACGGCCCCTCGACGCCCCGGCCGGTCCGCCCCGGGCACCGGACGTCGATCGGGCTGACCTCCCGCGCACCAGCCGGTACTGCTCCGCACCGCGGCACCGAACGCGCCGCCGCGACGGACGGGCGCACCCGCCGGGAGCGGGGCGCCGTCTCCGGGGAGCGTCGGGGCCGGCCCCCTGCCCAGGTCGTAGCCGCCCGGCCGCGGGAATGCGACCTGGTGCGGAGGAGGGGTCGCCCCCGGGGCTGACGACCCGCCCCCGGAGCACTGGGAGAGTGTCAACCACCGAACAGCAGGCGGGAGTTGGGGGACGGCTTCCGGTGGAGACCACGGAGGTTGCCATGATGGGGACGTCGATGCGCGGAGCCGTCCGCACAGCGGCGGTCGTCCTGGCGGGAGCGGGCCTGGTGGCCGGCGCCGTCCCGGCGGCGAACGCGCAGGACGCCGGCGGCGCGACCGCCGTCAGTACGACGGCCGCCCCGGCCCGGCGGGTCGACCGGGCGGCGCTGGACGCCGACCTGCGCGCCGTGGTGGCGCCGGGCGGTGCCGTCGCCGCGCTCGGCCGGGTGCGCGAGGACGGCCGCACCCTGTGGCAGGGCGCGGCCGGCACCGCGGACCTCACCACCGGTGAACCCGCGGCGGCCCGCGACCGCTTCCGGATCGGCAGCGCCACCAAGACCTTCGTGGCGACCGTCGTCCTCCAGCTCACCGCGGAACACCGGATCGGCCTGGACGACCCGGTCGAGCAGCACCTGCCCGGCGTCCTGCGCGACGGCGCCGCCATCAGCGTCCGCCAACTGCTCGACCACACCGGCGGCCTCTACAACTACACCTCGGACCCGGCCTTCTCCTACGACGACGAGGCCTCGTTCCGGACCTGGCTCAGCACCGACCGCTGGAAGTCCCGGACGATGGCGGAACTCGTCGCCGTCGCCGAGGCCCACCCCGCGTACTTCCCGCCGGGTCAGGACTGGCACTACTCCAACACCGACTACATCGTGCTCGGCATGCTCGTCGAGAGGACCACGGGCCACAGTTGGCAGCAGGAGGTCGACCGCCGGATCATCCGCCCCCTCGGCCTGCACGAGACCACCATGCCCGAGAACGACCCCACCGTCCCCGGCCGCCACACCCGCGCCTACGCCCTGCTGCCCGGCGGCCCGGTCGACTACACGCTGTTCAACCCGACGATCGCCGGCCCGTCCGGCGCCGGCATCTCCACCACCGCCGACCTCGCCGCCTTCATGTCCGCCCTGCTCGCAGGACGGCTCCTCGGGCCCGCCGAACTCGCCGAGATGAAGCACACCACGGGCCTCGGCCGCGGAGCCGACTACGGCCTCGGCCTGGAACGCACCCCCACCCCGTGCGGGGACTTCTGGGGACACCGCGGCGACAGCCTCGGCTACAGCAGCGTGATGCTCGGCGACGACACCGGACGGCGCCAGGTCGTCCTCTCCCGCAACCCCTACGACCCCGCCGCCCTGCCCGCCTCCGAAGCCGCCTTCGCCCGCCTGGTGACCGCCGCCGCCTGCGCCGGCCGCACCCCCTGACCCCGCCCCGCCCGGCCGGCCCTCCTCGTGCGGACCTCGCGGTGTGGCTTCTGCGCAGGAAGTCGGCCGGGCCGACTTCCTGCGCGGTGCCGTGAAGGCCGCAGCGGCGGGGCGACGCCGGAGCCGCACGGGGGGCAGGAAGCGCAGGAGCCCGCGCGCTCGGGTGAGCGGCGGGCCCCGGAGGGTGCCCGCTAGCCGACGGAGGAGTAGGCGATGATGCCGCGGCGGAGGCCGTCGACGGCCTTGCGGGCCGTCCTGCGGAGTTCGGCGTCCTCGCCGGCGGCGTCCTGGATCTGGCCGAGGACGTCGATCAGCTGCTTGGTCCAGCGGACGAAGTCGCCGGCCGGCATGTCGGCGTCGCGCAGCACCTGGTCGAGGTTGTGGCCGAGCGCCCAGCGGTAGGCGACCCAGGCGAAGCCGAGGTCGGGCTCGCGCTGGCCGACGCCCTCGGCGGTGTTGATCCGGTGCTGCTCCTCCAGGGCGTCCAGGTGCCCCCAGATCCGGACCATCTTGCCGAGCGCCTCCTTGGCCGCGCCCTCCGGCACCCGGGGGGCGCCGGCGTCGTCGGACTGCCGGGCCTCGTACACCAGAGCCGAGGCGCAGGCGGCGAGTTCGGCGGCGGCCAGGCCGCTCCAGACGCCCTCGCGGATGCACTCGGAGGCGAGCAGGTCGAGCTCGCCGTAAAGCCGGCCGAGCCGCTTGCCGTCGTCGGTGACGGTGTCCCCGCTGAGGTAGCCGAGGTCGGTGAGCAGCCCGCAGACCCGGTCGAAGGTGCGGGCGATGGTGTGGGTGCGCGAGCGCATCCGGCGTTCCAGCAGCTCGGTGTCGCGGTGCAGCCGGTGGTAGCGCTCGGCCCAGCGGGCGTGGTCCTCGCGGTCGGAGCAGCCGTGGCAGGGGTGCCGGCGCAGTTCGGCGCGCAGCCGGGTGATCTCCGGGTCGTCCGCGGCGGCGGCGCGGCCGCGGCGGAACCGCTCGGGCTCCAGGTGCCCGGCCTTGGTGCGCAGCGCGGAGGCGAGGTCGCGCCGGGACTGCGGGCTGCGCGGGTTGAAGGACTTGGGGATGCGCAGGCGCTCGATGGCGACGACCGGGTGCGGGAAGTCGATCATGGCGAGCCGCTTGACCTGCCGCTCGGCGGTGAGCACCACCGGGCGCGGGCCGTCCTGGAAGTCGGGGTGGCGCGGGCCGCCCCGGCCGGAGCGGCTGACCGGCGGCAGGCCCGGGTCGAGGACCAGGGCGAGGCCGGCGAACTTGCCGGCGGGCACGTGGATGACGTCGCCCGGCTTGAGCGCCTCGATCGACTCGACGGCGGCCGCGCGGCGCTGGCTGCTCCCCTCGCGGGCCAGCTCGTTCTCGCGGTCCTTGAGCTTGCGGCGCAGCTCCATGTACTCGTCGAAGTCCCCGAGGTGGCAGGTCATCGACGCGCGGTAGCCCTCCAGCCCCTCCTCGTTGCGCTGCACCTGGCGGGCGATGCCGACGACCGAGCGGTCCGCCTGGAACTGGGCGAAGGACGTCTCCAGCAGCTCGCGCGAGCGGTGCCGGCCGAACTGGGAGACCAGGTTGACGGCCATGTTGTACGACGGCCGGAACGAGGACTTCAGCGGGTAGGTGCGGGTGCCGGCCAGGCCGGCCAGCGCCTCCGGGTCGAGGCCGCGCTGCCAGAGCACGACGGCGTGGCCCTCGATGTCGATGCCGCGCCGCCCGGCGCGGCCGGTGAGCTGGGTGTACTCGCCGGGGGTGATGTCGGCGTGGGTCTCGCCGTTCCACTTGACGAGCTTCTCCATGACCACCGAGCGGGCCGGCATGTTGATGCCGAGCGCGAGGGTCTCGGTCGCGAAGACGGCCTTGACCAGGCCCTTCACGAAGAGCTCCTCGACGACTTCCTTGAACCGCGGCAGCATCCCGGCGTGGTGGGCGGCGATGCCGCGCTCCAGCCCGTCCAGCCACTCGAAGTAGCCGAGGACGTGCAGGTCCTCGTCGGGGATGTCGGCGCAGCGCTCCTCGACGAACGCCCGGACCTGCGCCCGCTCGGAGTCCTTGTTGAGCCGCAGGCCGGAGCTGAGGCACTGCTGGACGGCGGCCTCGCAGCCGGCCCGGCTGAAGATGAAGGTGATCGCGGGCAGCAGGCCCTCGGCGTCGAGCCGGTCGATGACGTCCACCCGGCCCGGCGTCCAGACCCGGCCGGGACGGCCGTTGGGCATCGAGCGGCCCCGGCCGCGGCCGAAGCGGTCGCGCGGGTTGCGGTCGAGCTCGGAGCGGGCGAGCCGGACCAGCTCGGGGTTGACGGCCTTGCCGGGGTTCTTCAGGTTGTTCCTGGGCCGGCCGTCGCGGTCCGGGTTCGCGAACAGGTCGTACATCCGGTTGCCGGCCATCACGTGCTGCCACAGCGGCACCGGGCGGGTCTCGGAGACGATCACCCTGGTGCCGCCGCGGACGGTGTCCAGCCAGTCGCCGAACTCCTCGGCGTTGGAGACGGTCGCGGAGAGCGAGACGAGGGTGACCGACTCGGGGAGGTGGATGATGACCTCCTCCCAGACGGCGCCGCGGAAGCGGTCGGCGAGGTAGTGTACCTCGTCCATGACGACGTAGCCGAGGCCGTCGAGGGTGCTGGAGCCCGCGTAGAGCATGTTGCGCAGCACCTCGGTGGTCATGACCACCACGGGCGCGTCGCCGTTGACGGTGTTGTCACCGGTGAGCAGGCCGACCTTGGCGGCGCCGTAGCGCTTGACCAGGTCCCCGTACTTCTGGTTGGAGAGCGCCTTGATCGGCGTGGTGTAGAAGCACTTGCGGCCGGCGGCCAGCGCCAGGTGCACGGCGAACTCGCCGACGATGGTCTTCCCCGAGCCGGTGGGGGCGGCGACCAGGACGCCGGATCCGGACTCCAGCGCCTCGCAGGCCTCCAGCTGGAAGTCGTCCAGCGGGAAGTCGTACAGCTGCTGGAAGCCGTGCAGGGCGGTGGCCTGCTCCTGGGCCCGACGACGGCTGGCCGCGTACGCCTCGGCGGGGCTGAGCTCCTGGTCGTCCTGGGGCTCTGGATCGGGGGTGTTCATCGCCGTCCGGGTGTGATTGGTGTGATCTCGCATCTCAGCCAGAGGTTACCCGGGCGGGCTGACATCGATAGCACCGTTTTTCCGTACGACGGGATGACCGCCGGGACCACCGCCCGGACCACCACGGGGATCAGCCCCTCGACACCACGGGGATCAGCCCCTCAGCAGCTCCGCCAGCCCGCCCGCCAGCCGGTCGTACTCCGCCGGCCGGTTGTACAGCTGCGCGCTGACCCGCAGCACCCCGCCGCCGGCCCACGGGCGGACGGCGATCCGGGTGCCGAACCGGTGCCACACCTCGGCCGTCAGCGCCTTCGCCTGCGGCTCGGTCTCGCCGTACCCGGCGGGCAGCCGGACGGTGCGCATCCACACCCCGGGCGTCGCGGGCAGCGGGGCCAGCCCGGCCCGCTCGACCAGCGCCCGGCAGCCGTACCCGGCGAGGGCGGTGTTGTGGGCGGCCACCGCCGGGTGGCCGAGGTCGCGCAGCAGCCCGAAGCCGGCCGGGGCGGCGAGCCAGGGCGTGTAGTCGCAGGTGCCGCGCCACTCGACGCTGCCCGGGAAGCCCTGGTCGTGCTCCCAGGACAGCGCCAGCGGGCGCACCCGGTCGGTCCACTCGGGGCGGACGGAGAGCACCCCGGTGGCGCGCGGGGCGAAGGCCCACTTGTGCAGGTTGCCGAACCAGAAGTCGGCGTTCGGGTCGATCGGGGCGGGCAGCATGCCGGGCGCGTGGGCGCCGTCCACCACCGTGGTGACGCCGCGGGCGCGCAGGTCGGCGAGCAGGGCCGGGCCGGCCACCAGGCGGGCGGTGGGCGAGGTCAGCTGGTCGAGGACGGCGACGGTGGTGCGCCCGTCCACGGCGGCGAGCACGGCCTCCCGGACGGCCTGCTCGTCGGGGGCGTCCAGCGGCACCGGGGCGACGACCACCTCGGCGCCGGTCTCGGCGGCCTTGCGGGCCGCGGCCCTGGTCACCGCGCCGTAGCCGTGGTCGGTGACCACGATCCGGTCGCCGGGCGCGAAGGGGATGCTGTCCAGGGCGATCGCGACCGCCTCGGTCACGTTGGAGACCAGCGCGAGCCGGCCCGGGTCGGTGTCCAGGTCCGCGGCGATCCGGGCCCGGGCGGCGGCGATCCGGGCCGGGAGGTCGGCGAAGAAGCCGTCCGGGTCCTCCTCGTGCTCGGCGCGCAGCCGCTCCTGGACCCGCTGCACGGGGACGGGCACGGCGCCGAACGAGCCGTGGTTCAGGTGCGCCGTCCGCGGCGACACGCTGAACAGCCCCTCGGCGGCGGGTACCGGCTCCGGGGCTCCGGCGCTGCGCAGGTCCTCGATCACGGTTTCCTCCCGCTGGGCGGCTACGCACTGATGTGTGACATTTCACACGACAGACTACTGGTCGGGGCCCGCGCCGCGCGACGACCATCGGGCGGTGACCATCACCGACGCCTTCCCTGCCCTCGGCGACGATCGAGGGCATCAGGGCGGCGGTGAAGTAGCGGTTCATCGCGTACGGCGCGAAGCCGCCCGCCAGGATCGAGGCCGGGGCGGCGTACCGGCGGGAGAAGGGTTCGCGCCACCCTCCGGAGGCCCCGGCCGAGGCCGGCTCCGGCGGGCAACTGTCCGGCTCTGCGGGGGTGGTGTCGTTCCCTGACGGCACTTGATCCGGTCACGCCCGGTACGCTGGGACTTCAACAGAGCTTGAAGTCAAGGAGCCGTCATGGCCACCGCGCCGGTCGATCTGCTGAGCGTCGGCGAGGTGGCCCGGCGGGCCGGGATCGCCACCTCGGCGGTGCGCTTCTACGAGGACCAGGGGCTGATCTCCTCCGAGCGCACCGCGGGCAACCAGCGGCGCTACCGGCGGCACGTGCTGCGCCGGATCTCGCTCATCCTGGTCGCCAAGCGGCTCGGCATCCCGCTGTCCGAGGTCGCCGAGGTCTTCACCAGCCTGCCCGAGGACCGGATGCCGGGCAAGCACGACTGGGAGCGGATCTCCCGGCGCTGGGCCGAGCAGCTGCGCGCCCGCCGGGCCGAGCTGGAACGGCTGGAGGACGAGCTGACCGGCTGCATCGGCTGCGGCTGCGTGTCGCTGCGCCGCTGCCGGGTGCTCAACCCGGGGGACGAGCTGGCCGCGGAGGGCCCGGGGCCGCGCCGGCTGCTGCCGGAGGAGGGCCTGCTGCCCGTCGAGGAGTGACGGCCGGGGGTGCGGGCCGGCGGCGGGGAGGGGGCGGGCCCGGTCGGACGCGGCCCTCGCAGGGTTCCCCGCCGCGTCCGACCGGGGGTCTCGGGGGTGAGGGCGAGCCTCGGGAGCGAAGCGGCTAGCCCTCCGGGAAGTGGCAGGCGGCCTGCCGCTCGCCTGCCCCGGCGATCCTCAGCAGCGGCCGCTCCGTCCGGCACACCTCCCGGGCCTTGGGGCAGCGCGGGTGGAAGGTGCAGCCGGGCGGCGGGTCGGCCGGGCTCGGCGGGTCCCCGAGCAGCACGATCCGCTCCCGCTCGCGCTCCGCCCGGGGGTCGGGCAGCGGCACGGCGGACAGCAGCGCCCTGGTGTACGGGTGCGCGGGGCTGCCGTACACCTCGGCCTTGTCGCCGATCTCCACGATCCGGCCCAGGTACATCACCGCGACCCGGTCGCAGACCCGCTTGACCACCGAGAGGTCGTGCGCGATGAACACGTAGGCGAGCCCCAGCTCCTGCTGGAGCCGCTCCATCAGGTTGACCACCTGGGCCTGGATGGAGACGTCCAGGGCGGAGACCGGCTCGTCGGCGACCACCAGCCGCGGCGAGGTGGCCAGCGAGCGGGCGATGCCGATGCGCTGGGCCTGCCCGCCGGAGAACTCGTGCGGGTAGCGGTCCAGGTGCTCGGGGATCAGCCCGACCAGCTCCAGCAGCTCCGCGGCCCGCTTCCGGGCGTCCGCCGCGCTCCCACCCTGGACCAGCAGCGGCTCGGAGATGATCCGGGCCACCGTCTGGCGGGGGTTGAGCGAGGAGTACGGGTCCTGGAAGACCATCTGGAGGTCCCGCCGGTGCGGGCGCAGCCGGGCCTGGGAGAGCCCGCCGATCTCGGTGCCGTCGAAGGTGACGGTGCCCGAGGTCGGGTCGAGCAGCCGGACGACCATCCGCCCGGTGGTGGACTTGCCGCAGCCGGACTCGCCGACCAGGCCGAGCGTCTCGCCGGCGCCGACGTCGAAGCTCACCCCGTCCACCGCGCGGACCGGCGCTCCGGGCCGGCCGGTGCGGCCGCGCCGGCCGGGGAAGGTCTTCACCAGGTCCCGTACGGAGAGCAACGGTTCCGTCATCACAGCACCCCTTCCGGCACCAGCGGCAGGTGGCAGGCGGCCTGGTGGCCGGGGGCGAGCCGGTCGAGCGCGGGGCGCTCGGCCAGGCAGCGGGCGTGCTCCTCGGCGGACGCGGCGGTGGTGCGGGCGCAGCGCGGGGCGAAGGAGCAGCCGGGTGCGGGGGCGACCAGCGACGGCGGGCTGCCGGGGATGGCCCGCAGCGGGGCGTCGTCGGTGTCGTCCAGGCGCGGCAGCGAGTCCAGCAGGCCGCGGGTGTACGGGTGCGCGGGCTGCCGGAACAGCCGGTCCACCGGGGCCCGTTCGGCGGCCCGGCCGCCGTACATGACCAGCACCTCGTGGGCGACCCGGGCGACCACGCCGAGGTCGTGGGTGATCATCACCACGCCCAGGCCGCGCTCCTGCTGGATCCGGGCGATCAGGTCGAGGATCTGCGCCTGGACGGTGACGTCGAGCGCCGTGGTGGGCTCGTCGGCGATCAGCAGCTCGGGCTCGCAGGCCAGCGCCATGGCGATCATGACGCGCTGGCGCATGCCGCCGGAGAACTGGTGGGGGTACTCGTCGACCCGGCGGGCCGGCTCCGGGATGCCGACCTCGGCCAGCATCTCCACCGCCTTGGCCTTCCCGGCCCTGCGGTTCGCCCCGAAGTGCACCCGGTAGTGCTCGGCGATCTGCTCGCCGACGGTGTAGAAGGGGTGCAGGCTGGACAGCGGGTCCTGGAAGACCATCGCGATCCGGCGGCCCCGGACGGTGCCCAGCTCCCGCTCCCCCAGCCCGTTCAGCTCCCGGCCGTGCAGCCGGATCGAGCCGGCGACGGCGGCGCCGCGGTGCAGGCCCATGACGGCGAGCGAGGTGACGGACTTTCCGCTGCCCGACTCGCCGACCAGCCCGAGGGTGCGCCCGGCCCCGACGGTGAAGGAGATCCCGTCCACCGCGCGGACGCTGCCGCGCGGGGTGTCGAACGCGACCGTGAGGTCCTCGACCTCCAACAGCTCGGCCATCAGTACCTCACTCTCGGGTCGACGAACGCGTAGAGCAGGTCGACCAGCAGGTTCGCCGCGACGATGAAGAAGGCCGCGAGCAGGGTGACGCCGAGGATGACGGGCTGGTCGGAGCGGCCCAGGCCGTCGTAGAACAGCCGGCCGACGCCGGGCAGGCCGAAGATCGACTCGGTGATGACCGCGCCGGCCAGCAGGCCGCCGAGGTCCATCCCGAAGATGGTCAGGATCGGCGTCACCCCGGAGCGCAGCCCGTGCTTGACGGTGACCGTCCGCGGCGGCAGGCCCTTGGCCCGGGCGGTGCGGATGTACGGCTCGGCCATCGCCTCGATCATCGAGTTGCGGCTCTGCCGGGCGTACATCGCCGCGTACAGCAGGGCCAGCGCGATCCACGGCAGCAGCAGGTTGGAGCCCCAGGCCAGCGGGTTGTCGGTGAACCTGTGGTACGAGGGGTAGGGCAGCAGGCCGGCCGTCCTGACGACGCCCCAGATCAGCATGACCGAGGTGAAGTAGACCGGCAGCGAGGCGGTGCCGACGGAGAGCACCATCAGCGCCCGGTCGATCGGCCTGCCCTTGCGCAGCGCCGAGGTGACGCCCGCGCCGAGGCCGAGGACCAGCCAGAGCACGGCCGCGCCGAGCGCCAGCGAGACGGAGACCGGCAGGCGGTCGGTGAGCAGGTCCCACACCGGCAGCCCGTACTCGTAGGAGTAGCCGAGGCAGGGGAAGCCGCAGTGCACCGCGCTGGGGCCGGAGCCGTAGTCGCGGCCGGCGAAGATGCCGCCGAGGTAGGCGAGGAACTGGTCCCAGACCGGCTTGTCCAGGCCCATCGCCGCCTTGACGTCGGCCAGCCGCTCGGGGCTGCAGGTCTTGCCGCAGGCGGCCGTGGCCGGGTCGTTGGGCAGCAGGTAGAAGATGGTGAAGGTGATGGCGCAGATGGCGAGCAGGATGCCCGCCACGCCGAGCAGCCGGCGGCCGAGGTAGAGGATCACGACCGGCCTCCCCGGGGGTCGAGGATGTCCCGCAGCGCGTCGCCGAGCAGGGTGAAGGCGAGGACGGCGACGAACAGGAAGGCCGTCGGGATCAGGAAGTACGTCGGGTCGGTCTCGTAGTGCACGATGCTCTCGGCAATCATCTGGCCCCAGGAGGCCGTCGGCGGGCGGACGCCCACGCCGAGGTAGCTGAGCGCGGCCTCGGTGGCGATCATGCCGGGCACCAGCAGGGTGGTGTAGGCGATGATCGGACCGGAGACGTTCGGCAGGATCTCCCGGGTGAGGATCCGCCAGGAGCGCGCCCCGCCGACCCTGGCGGCCTCGACGTACTCGCGGTGCTTGAGCGAGAGGGTCTGGCCGCGCACCACCCGGGCGATGCCGGGCCAGGTGAACAGTCCGATCACCAGGGTGATCAGCAGGATCCGGTTGACGTCCTTGGCCACCGACATCATCGCGATCATGAAGATCAGCGAGGGGAAGGACATCGTGAGGTCCATCAGCCGGGACAGCAGCGTGTCGACGCGGCCGCCGAAGTAGCCCGCCGCGATGCCGGCCAGGGTGCCGGTGACCACGACGACGGCGGTCGCGGTGAACGCGATCAGCAGGGAGACCTGACCGCCGTGCAGCACCCGGGCGAACAGGTCGCGGCCGGTGACCGGCTCGACGCCCAGCCAGTGCCGGGCGCTGATGCCGCCGAAGCCGCCCCGGGGCAGACCGCCCAGGTACGGGTCGACGGCACGCTTGTCGAACTCCTCGGGGGTCCAGCCGCCGAGCGAGCCGAGCGGGCCGGCCAGTGCGGCGGCCAGCACCAGCACGCCGACGGCGACCAGTCCGAACCGGGCCGGTCCCCTGGCCCACAGCTGGTCCCAGACCAGCCGCCAGGGCCCGCGCCCGGCGCTCTTCCCGGCGCCCGCCGCCGTGGTGCCCGCCACGGCGGCGGGCTCGGTGGTGGTACTCATCCGTCGGCCCCTCACTTGCCCTTGGCCGGGTCCTTGAGGCCGATGGCGGCCAGGTCGAGCATCCCGGCGTAGCCCTGGTTGCCGAACGCGCCGGCCACGTTGGTGCCGACCAGCAGGGGGCGGCGCTGCCAGATCAGCGGGACGGCCGGGGCCTTCCGCAGCAGGTCCTGGTCCAGCTGCTGCCAGGCCTTGTCGGCCTCGTCGACGTCCGTCATGGCCGCGATCCGGTCCATCCGGTCCATCGTGGCCTGGTCCCTGTACTGGCTCAGGTTGCCCTGGTTGCCCTTCTCCTTGATGGTGCGGCCGTCGAACTGGAACGGCAGGAAGGTCGCACCGGAGGGGTAGTCGGGGCACCAGCCGCTGATGGTCAGCTCGGGCGCGTTCCGGGTGTCGCCGACGGTGTCCTGGAAGGCCGACGGGTCGGTGGTGTTGACGGTGACCTGGACGCCGGCCTTGGACAGCGACTGCTGGATCGCCTCGGCGCGGGTCTTGTCGCCGAGCGAGACGGTGATCGAGACCTTCAGGTCGGTCCTGCCCGCCTCCTGGAGCAGCTTCCTGGCCTTCTCCGGGTCCCCGGTGGCCGGGATCCCCAGCGGGTCGGACCTGACGCCGGCGGTCAGCGAGGGCGGCAGGTAGGAGGTCGCCACGTCGGCCATCGCCGGGCCGCCGAAGGCCGTCACCTGCGCCTCGCGGTCGACCGCCCACATCATCGCCTCGCGCACCTTCGGGTCGTCGAAGGGGGCCTTGGAGGTGTTCAGGTACAGCATGTCGGTGCACCCGGTCACCTCGGCGGCCATCCGGGACTTGACCTCCGGCTTGGGCAGCACCTTGGCGACGGTCTCGTGCGCCATCCAGGGCATGTTGACGGCATTGGCGTCGGCGCCGTCGCTCGCGATGATCCGGTCGTCGGCCTGGCCGCCCTTGATGCCCTCGGTGACCACGATCCTGTCCGGGTAGGCCTTGCGGACGGTGTCGGTGGCCGGGTCCCAGTCGGTGTTGCGGACCAGCACCAGCTGCTTGCCGCGGTCGTAGGCCTCGATCTTGTACGGGCCGGAGGAGAACGGCCGGGCGTCGTACTGGGTGCCCTTCTCCTGGGACTGCGGCACCGGGGAGAAGGTCGGCAGCGAGACGGTGGAGGAGAACTCGGCGACGGGGCGCTTCAGGTGGAAGACGACCGTCCGGTCGTCCGGGGTCCCGATGCTCGGCAGGTGCTCGCCGTTCAGCGGGCCCTTGTAGTTCTCGCCGCCCGCCAGGTACTGGATCGCGTAGTCGGGGCCGCCGGTGAGGTCCGGGGAGAAGGAGCGCTCGACGTTGTACTTGATGTCGGCGGACCTGATCGGCGTGCCGTCCTCGTACCTGAGGCCGTCCTTGAGGGTGAAGGTCCACACCCTGCCGCCCTCGGAGGACGTGCCGAGGTCGGTGGCGAGGTCCGGGACGATCTCGCTGCCGGCCGCGCCCGGCTCGGACCTGAAGGTGGTCAGCGTCCGGTAGAGCAGCCGGGTGCCGAAGTCCATGTGCGGCACCACCCAGTTGCGGGCCGGGTCGAGATGGGCGAAGTCCTGGTTGGTCAGGACGGTCAGGGTGCCGCCCCGGGCCGGGGTGCCGCCGATGATCGAGCCGGAGGCCGCGCCCGGGCCCCTGCCGTCCGAGGGGGCGGCGTCGGCGCCGCTGTCGCCCTTGTCGTGGGAGCAGGCCCCGAGGCCGAGGGTGAGGGTCGCCGCGAGGGCCGCCGCGAGGGCGGCGTGGGTGCGCCTGGTCATGTGCAACTCCGCTGTGGGGGCCTGATCGTCCGACCTGGCCGGGGGTGCGCTGTGTGACCCGTAACATAGTAATGTGAAATTGCACTGCACAAGAGGTGACGACCCCCGTTACCGAGCTGTGTCCGTGTCAGCATCTCCCCAGCCCTGCCAAGGAGTTCACCGGTGACCGTCCCCCCGACCGGCCTCGACACCGGGAGCCACGACCTCCCGGTCTCCCCCGCCCTCGCCTCGTTCATGGCCACCGGCTGGGCCGCCACCCCGCTGCCCGCCGACGCCCGGGTACCCGGGTACGACCGCTTCCCCGGCCGCCGCGCCCGGCTCTCCGCCGCCTTCCCCGGCGAGCGGCTCGTCGTCCCCGCCGGGCGGCTCAAGGTCCGCTGCAACGACCTCGACTTCCGCTTCCGCCCGCACAGCGCCTACGCCTGGCTCACCGGCCTCACCGGCGAGGACCAGGCCGACCACGTCCTCGTCCTGGAACCGGCCGGCCCCGAGGGCCACGAGCCGGTCCTCTACCTGCGCCCGCGCTCCCCGCGCGACGGCGGCGCGTTCTACCGCGACCGCCGGTACGGCGAGTTCTGGGTCGGCTCCCGCCCCGACCTCGCCGAGGCGGCCCGGCTCACCGGGGTGCGCACCGAGCACCTCGACGAGCTCGGCACGCTGCTCACCGGCCCCCAGCCGCCCACCCGGGTGCTGGCCGGCACCGACCCGCTGGTCGACCAGGCCGCCGGGCGGCCGGACGGCGACCACCGGGACGGCGAACTGGCCGCCGTGCTCTCCGAGTTGCGCCTGGTCAAGGACGAGTGGGAGATCGGCCAGCTGCAACTGGCCGTCGACCACACCACCACCGGCTTCGAGGACGTCGTCCGCGCCCTGCCCGCCGCGCTGCGCCACCACCGGGGCGAGCGCTGGATCGAGGGCGTCTTCGACCTGCGCGCCCGCGCGGAGGGCAACGGCACCTCCTACACCACCATCGCCGCCTCCGGTGCCCACGCCTGCGTGCTGCACTGGATCCGCAACGACGGCGCCCTCGACCCGGACTCCCTGCTGCTGCTGGACGCCGGCGTCGAGACCGACACCCTCTACGCCGCCGACATCACCCGTACCCTGCCGCTCAGCGGCACCTTCACGCCGGTCCAGCGCCAGGCCTACGACCTCGTCCTGGCCGCCCAGAGCGCCGGCATCGCCGCCCTGCGCCCGGGCGCGCGGTTCCGCGACTTCCACCGCGCCGCGATGCGGGTGATCGCCGAGGGCCTCGCCGACTGGGGCGTGCTGCCCGTCTCCGCCGAGGAGGCCCTCGCCGAGGACAACGGCCTCCACCGCCGCTACACCCTCTGCGGCAGCGGCCACATGCTCGGCCTCGACTACCACGACTGCGCCAGTGCCCGCGCCGGCCGCTACCTCGACGGCACCCTGGAGGAGGGGATGGTCCTCACCGTCGAACCCGGCCTCTACCTCCAGCCCGACGACGAGACCCTGCCCGCGGAACTCCGCGGCCTCGGCATCCGGATCGAGGACGACCTGGTCATCACCGCCGACGGCGCCCACCTGATGTCCGGCGCCCTGCCGCGCGCCGCCGGGGACGTCGAGTCCTGGATGGCGGACATGCTCTCCTGAGCCCGGGAGCGGACGGTCACGCCACCGTGACCGCCCGCTCACCGGCCCGGACGCTGACCCGCCCCACGGCCTGCGCGCTCCACCCGCTACTCCCGCGCCGACCGCCAGAGGTCGGCGACGATCGTCTCCGCCGGGCCCGTACGGGCGAGCCGGTGCGCCGTGCCGGCCCACAGGTGCATGGCGGTCGTGTCGCCGCGGCGGGCGGCGGCGGCGCGCAGCGGCGTGGTGAGGCGGTTCACCTCCGGGTAGGCGGGCGGGGCGTACGGGCCATAGCGGTCCATGAAGGCGTTGCGCAGGCCGCGGGCCGGGCGGCCGGTGAAGGCGCGGGTGACGGCCGTCTCCCGGAGTTCGACCAGCGCGGCCCGGTGGGCGGCCGAGGCCCCGGACTCGTCGGAGCGCAGCAGGGCCGTGCCCAGCTGCACCGCCACCGCCCCCGCCCGCAGCGCCGCCGCGACGGCCGGGCCGTCGCCGAGCCCGCCCGCGGCGATCAGCGGCAGCGCCGTCACCTCCCGCACGGCGGGCAGCAGTCGGAGCAGCGGCAGCTCCCCCGGCTGGTCCGCCGCCCGGTGGGTGCCGCGGTGGCCGCCCGCCTCCGGGCCCTGTACGCACAGCGCGTCCATCCCGAGCGCCTCCGCCGCCCGCGCCTCCTGCGGCGAGGTGACGGTGGCGACCTGCATCGTGCCGACCGCCCGCAGCGCCGCCGCCTCCTCGGCCGTCGGCAGCCCGAAGGTGTAGGAGACCACCGGCACCGGGTCGGCGACCAGCAGGGCGAGCTTGGCCTCCCAGTCATCCCGGTCCGGCCCGGCCTCCTGCGGCAGTTCCACGTCCCACCGCTCGGCCTCCGGGCGCAGCCGCTCCCGGTAGGCGGCCACGGCGGCCGCGTCCCCGGGCGGGCCGGGCACGAAGAGGTTCACCCCGAACGGCCGGTCGGAGGCCTTCCGCACCGCGGTGATCTGCTCGGAGAGCGCGGCGGCCGACTTCATCCCGGCGGCCAGGAACCCCAGCCCGCCGGCCCGGTTCACCGCCGCCACCAGCTCGGGCGTGGACGGGCCGCCCGCCATCGGGGCGGCGATCACGGGGACGGCGAGCTCGTCGAGCCGGACGGTCATCGGGCGCTCCTCACACTGCGGTACGCGACACTGCTGCGGGTACGGAACGCCCCCACCCTACGCTCAGCGGATCAGCCCCCGCGCCCGCGCCTCGCGCACCGCCGCCGTCCGCGAGTCCACCCCCAACTTGGTGTAGATGTGCACCAGATGGGACTTGACGGTGGCCTGGCTCAGGTGCAGCCGCTGGCTGATCTGCTGGTTCGCCAGCCCGTCCGCGACCAGCCCCAGCACCT
The DNA here is from genome assembly GCF_044391605.1 of Kitasatospora sp. NPDC018619. Taxonomy (NCBI): domain Bacteria; kingdom Bacillati; phylum Actinomycetota; class Actinomycetes; order Kitasatosporales; family Streptomycetaceae; genus Kitasatospora; species Kitasatospora sp. NPDC018619. Next base: position 61,685 of record NZ_JBISAI010000026.1, on the reverse strand, counting down.
CGGTCTCCCGGGCGCTGAGCGCCGCCGCCGGCGTCCGCATCCGCTCCAGCAGCCGGTCCGCCACGCTGGGCGCCAGCGCGCTGCGCCCCGCCGCCGCGGCCCGGACCGCCTGGGCCAGCTCCTCCGGCGGCGCGTCCTTCAGCAGGTAGCCGGTGGCGCCCGCCTCCAGGGCGGGCAGGGTGTCCGCGTCGGTGTCGTAGGTGGTGACCACCAGCACCCGCGGCGCGCCCGGCCGAACGGTGATCGCCGCGGTGGCCTGGGCCCCGTTCATCGCCGAGCCCGGCCCGAACTGGAGGTCCATCAGCACCACGTCCACGCCCGGCCCGGCCGCCAGCTCGACGGCCTGCTCGGCGGTGGCCGCCTCCGCGACGATGGCGAAGTCCGGCTCGCTCTCCAGCACCGCCCGCAGCCCGGCCCGCACCACCGGGTGGTCGTCCGCGATGAGCAGCCCGATCACGGCGCCGCCTCCCCGGTGACCGGCAGCTGCACCGCCACGGTCGTGCCCTGCCCCGGCGCCGACTCCACCGTGAAGCCGCCGCCGAGCGCCCGGGCCCGGGCCCGCATCGTGGGCAGCCCGAACCCGCCGTCCGCGCCGGTGCGGCCGGCCACCGCCGCCGGGTCGAACCCGGCCCCGTCGTCGTACACGTCCAACGCCACCTCGCCCTCCATGTAGCTGAGCGTCACCTCCGCCCGTGCGGCCCCCGCGTGCCGGACGGTGTTGCCGAGCGCCGACTGCGCGATCCGCAGCAGCGCGACCTCCTGCGCGGCCGGCAGCCGGACGGGCTCCCCGGAGACGTGCAGGTGCACGGGCAGTGCGCCGTGCGCCGTCGTCGTGGCGCACAGCCGCTCCAACGCGACCGGCAGCGGATCGCCGTCCAGCGCGGGCGGGGTCAGCGCCCGGACGAACCGGCGGGCCTCGTCCAGGTTGTCCTGAGCGGCCTGCCGTGCCTGCTCGACGTACCCGGCGGCGGCCTCGGTGCGCTCCGGCAGGGCCCGCTGGGCGGCCCGCAGCAGCAGCTGGACGGAGCTGAGGCCCTGGGCGAGGGTGTCGTGGATCTCCCGGGCGAGCCGCTCCCGCTCGGCCAGCACCCCGGCCGCGTGGTGCGCGGCCTCGGCGTCGGCGCGGGCGGCGGTCAGCTCGTCGATCAGCCGGCGGCGCTCCTCGCTCTCCCGGTACAGCGCCTGGTAGCCGAGCACGGTGGCGGTGGCGACGGCCGCGCCGAGCGCGGGCCCCACCGAGGCGGCGAAACCGAAGCTGTGCTGGTGCCAGGACCACGCGGCGATCGACGCGGCGGCGGTCAGCCCGACGGCGACCAGCCCGGCGCGCCGCCCCAGCAGGTGCAGCTCCAGGAAGTACAGCGGGAACGCCAACCAGACGCCGTCCTGGGTGGCGACCAGCACGCCCGCCCAGGTGAGGCCGAGCAGCGCCAGCCAGAGCGCGGCCGCCCGGCGCGAACGGCGCACGGCCGCCAGCCGGGGCCCGACGGCGTAGACGGCGGCCATCGCGGTGGCGGCGGCGACCACGGCGGCCGGATCGCCGCCCCGGTCGACGAGCACGGCCCGGGCGGCGGCGAGCACGAGCAGCCCCGCAACGAGCAGGTGCAGGCAGACCTGGAGGACGCGGGCGACGGGGGTGGTTCTGGATCGTTCGGTCGCCATCCGTCCAGCCTAGGTTCCGCCCGCGCCGAACGGGATCAATCAAAAGGTTGAACTCCGCCTCTGCCCTTCGATGCCCAGGATGCAACCCCCGGCGCGATGCCCGCGGGGGCCGCGGTCCGGGACGGTGGAAGGGTCGACAAGTCCTGCGCAGAGAGAGGCCCACCGTGTTCGTCGCCTGGAGGGACCTGAGGTTCGCCAAGGGGCGGTTCGCCCTGATGGGGACCGTCATCGTGCTGATCACCGTCCTGGTCGGCCTGCTGTCCGGGCTGACCGCCGGGCTCGGCCGGCAGAACATCTCCGCGATCACCGGCCTGCCCGCCGACCACCTGGTCTTCGGCAGGCCGGCCGACGGGCAGAAGCTCTCCTTCACCGACTCCCAGGTCACCCCCGGGCAGTGGCAGGGCTGGGCCGCCGAGCCGGGCGTCACCTCCGCCCAGCCGGTCGGCATCACCACCACCAAGGCCGCCGCCGGGCAGCGCACCGCCGCGCTCTCCGCCTTCGGCGTCCAGGAGGACTCCGGCCTCGCCCCGAAGGGCACCCGGGTCGCCCCCGGCCGGGCCGTCCTGTCCAGGACGGCCGCCGAGAACCTGGGCGGCCTCGCCCCCGGCGCCGGCTTCACCCTGGCCGGCCGCCCGTTGACGGTCGCCGCCGTCGAGGGCGACGCCGCGTACAGCCACACCCCGGTGATCTGGACCACCCTCGGCGACTGGCAGCAGGCCGCCCCCGGCGGCGCCGGCCACGCGACCGTCATCGCGCTCGGCACCGCGAAGGGCGCCGACCTGGCCGGCGCCGACGCCCGCCACGGCACCGAGACCCGCACCCGCGACGACGCCCTCGCCGCGATCGGCTCCTACACCTCGGAGAACGGCTCGCTCCAGCTGATGCGCGGCTTCCTGTTCGCCATCTCCGCCCTGGTGATCGGCGCGTTCTTCACCGTCTGGACGATCCAGCGCAGCGGTGACGTCGCCGTCCTCAAGGCCCTCGGCGCCTCCACCCGCTACCTGCTGCGCGACGCCCTCGGCCAGGCCGTCCTGCTGCTGGTGCTCGGCACCGTCGTCGGCACCGCGATCGCCGTCGGGTTCGGCGCGCTGATCGGCTCCGCCGTCCCCTTCGTCCTGGACGCCCCGACCGTCCTGCTGCCCGCCGCCGTCATGATCGCCCTGGGCGCGGTCGGCGCGGCCCTGTCCATCCGCCGGATCACCTCCGTCGACCCGCTGACCGCCCTGGGGAGCGCCCGATGAGCCTGGACCTCGACCGCATCACCCTGACCTACCCGGACGGCGACGGCCGGCTCACCGCCCTCGACGAGGTCTCGCTGACCGTCCCCAAGGGCTCCCTCACCGCCGTGGTCGGCCCCTCCGGCTCCGGCAAGTCCAGCCTGCTGGCGGTGGCCGCCACCCTGATCAGCCCGGACTCCGGGCGGGTCGTCATCGACGGCACCGACACCGCGGGCCTCGGCCGGGCGGAGCTCACCGCGCTGCGCCGCACCAGGATCGGGATCGTCTTCCAGCAGGCCAACCTGCTGCCCTCGCTCACCGCGGTGGAGCAGCTCCAGGTGATGGCCCACCTGGACGGCCGCGCTCCGCGCACCGCCCTGCCCCGGGCGCTGGAACTCCTGGACGCCGTCGGCCTGCGCGACCAGGCCGGCCGCCGCCCGCACCAGCTCTCCGGCGGCCAGCGCCAGCGGGTCAACATCGCCCGCGCGCTGATGAACGACCCCACGGTGCTCCTGGTGGACGAGCCCACCAGCGCCCTGGACCACGAGCGCGGCGCGGCCGTCCTCGACCTGATCACCGACCTCACCCACCGCCGGGCCACCGCCACCGTCCTGGTCACCCACGACCGCACCCACCTGACGGCCGTCGACCAGGTCGCCGAGGTCCACGACGGGAGGCTGACGCTGCCGGCGGCGGTCTAGCCGAACAGCCGCGCCACCGGCATCGTCACCGTCGTCCCGGGCAGTGTGACCACCTGCCCGGGACGACGCACGACCCGCTCCCGGTACTCGCCACCCTCGGGTTCCGTCAGCACCAGCACCCGCCGATCGAGCCGGTCCACGATCACGTACCCGGGCACCCCGGCCCGCGCGTACGCGGCGGGCTTCCTGGTCAGGTCGCTGCACAGGGCCGCCGAGGTCACTTCCAGGACGAGACGGAAGATCCTCGGGTCGTAGCAGTTGTAGGTGACCATGTGGTCGTCGCCCGCACCGGCGACGATCGAGAGATCCGGCACCGCGAAGTCGTCCGGCCCGGTCGGCAGCCAGATGGCAAGCCGCTGGAAGACCTCCGTGGACCTGTCGTCCGGTCCTGCCGCGAAGCAGGCCCTCATCACGTCGGTGAGGATCGCGGCGTGGCGGCCGTCCGGTACCGGCTCGACGGACACCTCCCCTCCGAGCACCTCCACGCGGTGCCCTGGGAAGTTCCCGATGAGATGCTCAGCCATGTCGAGCGCCCTGTTCCGCACGCTTCGATTCTTGTGCGGGCCGTTCCGGAACCGCCGGCCGTCGCCCGGTCTTCACCCGAACGAGGGGTTTGGCTCCTACCGGGACGGCAGCCGCAGGGCGGGGGCCTCCGGCTCGGCGGGCTTCTGCTCGCCGGCCCACAGGGACCGCACATGGCTGAGGTGGCGGGTCATGCAGGCCTCGGCCCCGGCCGCGTCGCCGGCCAGCAGCAGGTCCAGCAGCTCCAGGTGCTCCTCCGCCGAGGAGACCAGCTCGCCGCGCTCGTCGAGCCGGTTGAGGCCGTACAGCCGCGAGCGCTTGCGCAGGTCGCCGACCACCTCGACGAGCCGGGTGTTGCCGGCCAGCCCGAGGAGGTCCAGGTGGAACTGGCGGTCGGCCTCCAGGTAGCCGATCAGGTCGTGCTTGCGGGCCGCCGCGACGATCGCCTCGGCCTGCGGGCGCAGCCGCTCCAGCTGCTCCCGGGTGGCGGTGCGCGCCACCCGGCCGACGGTCGGGACCTCGATCAGGGCGCGGATCTCGGTGTAGTCGTCGAGGTCGCGCTCGGTCAGTTCGGTGACCCGGAAGCCCTTGTTGCGGACGGCCTCGACCAGGCCCTCGCGGGCGAGGTCGAGCATGGCCTCGCGGACCGGGGTGGCGGAGACGCCGAAGTCGGCGGCGAGGGCGGGGGCGGAGTAGACCACGCCGGGGCGCAGTTCGCCGGAGATCAGGGCCGCCCGGAGCGCGTGGGCGACCTGGTCGCGAAGCCGCTCCTGTACGGAGATCAGGGTGCGGGATTTGAGGTCGGCCATGGTGTTCCTCCGGTGGGTGCAGAACACCAGCGTACAATGTCACGTTACGTTGCGTACGCGACGGCCGGTGATGCGGGCACCCGTCCCGACCCCCCTGGTGACACCGAAAGCCATGGTGGCAGCGGCCGTCGGCCGTGACAACGGCCGACGGCACACGATCTTCCACCCCCACGCAGGGCTACCCGCGGCGGAAGCGCCCCACCATCGTGGTCAGGCTCGCCGCGCCGTCGCCGGCCGCCACGCCCCGCCGCAGCGCCTGCGCCAGGACGGCCGGCAGCGCGCCGTCCACCCCGGAGTCCTCCGCGGTGTGCCGGACGTGCTCGACGCTCGCCAGCGCCATCGCCAGCCGGTCCACGTCCCCGCGGTGGTCCCCGGCGGTGATCCGCGGCGCGTAGAACGCCTGGAAGCCGGGCATCGCGGCGGCGGTCGAGCTCAGGTAGGGCAGGAACTCCTCGGCCGAGATGCCGTTGGCCTCGGCGATCGCCGTGGCGTGCAGGTAGCCGACCATCGAGGACCAGAAGAGGTCCATCTGGATCTGGTAGTACAGCTGCGCCAGCCCCGGGTCCTCGCCCCGGTAGTCGGCCCCGGTGAGCACCTCCAGGGCGGCCCGGTGCCGCCGGAACAGCTCGACCGGGCCGCTGTAGAAGGTGGACGACCCGGGGCTGCCGATGCCCGACGGTGGCACCTGCACCCCGCCGGTGAGGTGCCCCGCCCCGAGCGCGGCCAGCCGGCGGGCGGCCTCGCGGGCCCGCCCGGGGGTGTCCGAGCTGAGGTTGACGACCGCCTTCCCCGCCAGCGCCGGCCCGACCGCGTCCAGCACGGCGAACACCGCGTCGTAGTCGGTGAGGCTGAGCACCACCAGTTCGTTCGCCGCCACGGCCTCCCGCGCGGCGGGCGCCTCCCGCGCGCCGCGGGCGACGAGGCCCTCGGCCCGCCCGGCGGTGCGGTTCCACACGGTGACGGCATACCCGGCGTCCAGGAACGCCCCGGCCATCGCCTGTCCCATCGGGCCGAGCCCGATCACCGTCACGGACTTCTCCGTCTGCTGCTCCACGGACATGCGCCTTCCCCTCCTCTGGAACGAACGTTCTATTCAGAGCGCCGGGGCCGACGCTAGCACAGGAGTGGAACGAACGCTCTACTCAGACCCTCGGCTAGGATCGCGACGTGAAGACGCCCGAGAAGACCTCCCCCCAGGCCGGGGCGAAGCCCGGCACCCGCGAACGGATCGTCCGGGCCACCTCCCGGCTGCTCCAGCGCCAGGGGTACGAGGGCACCGGGATCAAGCAGATCTCCCGCGACTCCGAGGCCACCCTCGGGTCCGTCTACCACTTCTTCCCGGGCGGCAAGCAGGAGTTGGCCGCCGAGGCGATCCGGCACGGGGACGAGGAGTTCGCCGCCCTGCTGCGTGCCGGGCTGGGCTCCTGCGCCGACCTCGGCGAGGCGATGACCTCCTGCACCCGGCTGCTCGCCACGGAGCTGCGCGCCTCCGACTGGCAGGACGGCTGCCCGATCACCAGCACCGCCCTGGAGACGATCGGCCGGGTGCCGGTGATCGAGGAGGCGGTGGCCGAGGCCTTCGCCCACTGGCGGGCCCTGGTGGCGGAGCGGCTGCGCGCCGCCGGCATCGGTGAGGAGGACGCCCGCGAGCTGGCCGGCACCGTGATCAGCGCGCTGGAGGGCGCCGAGCTGGCCGCCCAGGTCGCCCGCAGCGAGGAGCCGCTGCTGGTCGCCGGCAAGCACCTGGCCCGGCTGCTCACCGCCTACGCCGGCGACCGCGGCTGACCAGCCGGCGGCAGGCCGCCCGCCGGCGAGCCGCCCGGCAGGCTCTGGACCGCAGAACGCGAGGAGCCGGTGCGGCGGGGATCCCCTCCCGCCGCACCGGCTCCGGTTCCACGACCCCCGACCACGACCAGGAGTGACGACGTGTCGATCGACATCGCGCTGTACGACGGCCGCCCGGCCGGTGGCGGCCGCAACGGCGCCCGGATGCTGCACCTGGCGCACCCGGGCGAGGCCCTCGACGAGGCGCTCGCCCGGCACGCCGACCCGGCCCGCCACCGGCTGGGCCGGATCGACCCCTACGGCGACACCCTGTTCGACGCCCAGGACGCGGGCGCGGCCTTCGAGGAGGCCACCGCCCTGCTCGCCCGCTGCACCACCGAGGAGCAGCGGGCGGCCGTCCGCGAGTTGCGCGACCTGCTCGCCGAATGCGCCGCCACGCCGGGCCGTTGGCTCGTGTTCCTGGGCGACTGACCCGCGACCGCGCCGGCGCACGGCCGAGCCGCCACCCCGCCGCGGCCCGGCCGCTACTGCCGTCGGTACACCTCCGCCGCGACCGCCAGGTCCTGCCAGGCCATCCCGACGCTCTTGAAGAACCGCGGCCGCCCGTCCGGCACCGGCGCGTCCCCGCGCACCAGCTCGGCGAGGTTCCACAGCTGCCGGCCGGCCACGCCCGCCATCAGCAGGTCCCCGGCCTCCCGGTGCGCGGCCGTCCGCGCCTCGACGTACAACTCGGCGCGCCGGACGAGCAGTTCGTCGACCTCCCGGGCGTCCGGCTGGTGCGAGCCGACCGCGGCCACCGCCGCGTGTGCGGGCACCAGCGCGCCGTCGAACAGCGGCGTGCGCGCGGTGGTGCAGCAGACCACCAGGTCCGCGTCGCGGACCACCTCCGGGCCGCCGAGTGCGGCCGCCAGCCCGAGCCCCCGCCCGTACCCGGCCAGCGCCCCGGCCCGCCCGGGGTCGCGCGCCACCACGGTGAGCCGGCGCAGCGGCCGGACGGCGAGCAGGGCGTCCAGGTGCCCGTAGGCCTGCGGCCCGGAGCCGAACAGCACCAGGTGCTCGGCCTCCGGCACCGCCAGCCGCCGCAGCGCGGCCGCGGTGACGGCGGGCGTGCGCAGCGCGGTGAGCGCGGCGCCGTCCAGCAGCGCGAGCAGCCGCAGGGTGGGCCCGTCCAGCAGCAGGTAGCTGCCGGTGATCCGGGGCAGCCCCCGCTCCGGGTTGGCGGGCGCGACGCCGGCGATCTTCACGCCCGCGTACCGGCCGGCGGCGGCCGGCATCAGCAGCAGTTCGCCGGCGGGCACCGGTACGGCCGACCGGGCGGGTGCCGCCTCCGGGTCGAACCCGTCCAGCAGCACCCGCTCGACCGCCCCCACCGCTTCGGCGGGCCCGACTCCGCCGGTGCCCGGCACGGCGTACCGGAGCGGCGCAACCGCCTCGCCGGGCCGTGCGGCAGGACTCGCGGCGCCCCCGCTCCCGGTGCCCCCACTCCCGGCGCCCTCACTCCCGGCGCCCCCACTCCCGGCGCTCCCACCCGCACCGCCCGCACTCGCCGCGCTCACAGCAGGAACCCCGTTCCCAGCCCGTCGTCCGGTTCCAGGACGAAGCCGTGCTCGCCGGTGCGGAACGCCGTCCCGCCGACCTCCGTGACCACGCCCGCGCCCTGCGGGTCGCCGCCCGGCAGGACCCGGCCGCTGAAGACCGTCCCGATGACCGACTCGTGCCGCAGCGGCTCGCCCGGGGCCAGCCGGCCCTCGGCGGCGAGCACGGCGAGCCGGGCGGAGGTGCCGGAGCCGCACGGCGAGCGGTCGATCTGGCCGTCCGCGAAGACGGTGACGTTGCGCTGGGTCAGCACCCCGTCCACCGGGGGGAGCTCGTCGTGGAGGATCACCCCGTACACGCCGGACAGCCGGGCGTCCGTCGGGTGGGCGACGGCTTCGTGGCCGGCCAGCGCGGCCCTGATCTCCCGCCCCACGGCGGTGAGTTCGGGCAACCGGGCCCGTTCCACGCGCAGCCCGAGGGAGGCCGCGGGCACCGAGGCGTAGCAGGCGCCGGAGTGCGCCACGGCGACCTCCGCGGTGCCGCGCGAGGTCTCCACCGCGAGCTTCGGCGCGGTGACCCGGCTGGGCACGTTGCGGAAGGTCACCCCGGTGGTCCGGCCGCCGCCGCGGTGCACCAGGGCGGTGACCCGGCCGGAGGGCACGTCGATGCGCACCCGCGCCACGCCGTCCGCGGGGGCCGCCACCAGTCCGGAGTCCACGGCCCAGGCGCCGAGCGCGATGGTGCCGTGCCCGCAGGCGGTGGAGTAGCCGTCCTTGTGCCAGAACAGCACGCCGAGGTGCGCCTCGTCGTCGTCCGGCGGCACCAGGAAGCCGCCGTACATCCCGGCGTGGCCGCGCGGCTCGCGGCTGAGCAGCTGCCGGACGTCGTCCAGGGCGCTGGGCCGGGGGGCGGTCGCGCTGCCGCCCGCGCCGAGCGCGATGGCGCGGCGTTCGGCGACGGTGTCGCCGGGGATCGGCGGGACGCCGTCCAGCACGATCCGGAACGGCTCGCCGGCCGTGTGGTAGTCGACGGTGCGGACGAACATCACGCCCCACCCGCCGGCAGCACGCTGACGGTCCGGCTGACGGTGTAGAAGTCCAGGGCGGCCTGGCCCTGCTCGCGGTCGCCGTGGCCGGCGCCCTTGGCCCCGCCGAAGGGCAGGTGGAAGTCGACGCCGCTGGACGGGGCGTTGACCCGGATCATGCCCGCGTCCAGCCGGTCGGCGGCGGCCAGCGCCACGTCCAGGCTGCGGGTGTGGACGGAGGTGGACAGGCTGTGCGGGGTGTCGTTGGCGAGCGCGACGGCCTCGTCCAGGTCGGCCGCGGCGTGCAGCACCGCGATCGGGCCGAAGAACTCCTCGCGCGCCAGCGGGTGGTCGGCCGGCACCCCGGCGAGCAGGGTCGGCTCGACGTACCAGCCGGCCCGCTCGGGCACCCCGCCGCCGGTGAGCACGCTCGCCCCGGCCTCGACCGCCGAGGAGACGGCCCCGGTCAGCCGGTCCCGGGCGGCGGCGGAGACCACCGGCCCGCAGACCGTGTCGTCGACCGCCGCCAGCGCCTTGACCAGCGCCTCGCGCAGCGGCTCGTACGCGGCGCCCACCGCGATCACCCGGCTGGTGGCGGTGCACTTCTGGCCCGCGTACCCGGCGATGGCCGCGGCGATGTGCCCGGCCGCCTGGGCGATGTCGGCGTCCGGCAGTACCAGCGCGGCGTTCAGCCCGCCGAGTTCGGCCTGCACCGGCACCCCGCGCTCGGTCGCCGCCCGCACCACGGCCCGGCCGACGCCGGTCGAGCCGGTGAAGGAGACCACGTCCGCGGAGGCCACCAGCGCCGCGCCCTCCTCCGCCCCGCCGGGCAGCACCGTGAGGACGTCCTCGGGCAGCCCGGCGAGCTCCGCGAGGCGCAGCGCGCAGGCGGTCGCCTCGGGGGCCGGCTTGAGCACCACCGCGTTGCCGACGGCGAGGGCCGGGGCGGCCTTCCAGGTCGGGATCGCCAGCGGGAAGTTCCACGGCGTGATCAGCCCGGCGGCCCCGTACGGGCGGCGCCGGGTGAGCAGCAGCCCGGGGCCGGCGGCGGTCTCGTGCACCGCTCCGGAGGGCGCGTACGGGGCCTGGGCGTAGTAGCGCCAGATCGCCGCGGTGCGGGCGACCTCGCCGAGCGCCTCGGCCCGCGGTTTGCCGACCTCCCGCACGACCAGCGCGGCCAGCTCGTGGGCGTGCGCCTCCACGGCGTCCGCGATCCGGCCGAGCGCCGCGGAGCGGGCACCCGCACCGGCGGCGAGCCAGTCGCCCTGCGCCGCCCGGGCCCGCCCGACGGCGGCCCGCACGGCCTCGGCGCCGGGCTCCTCGACGGCGACCACGAGGTCGTCCGGGTCGGCGGGGTTGTACGAGGTGATGGTCACAGCCGGCAGCCCTTCGGGGGGAGGTACGGGGGCGGAGGGGGGAGCGGGAGCAGGAGGGGCGGAGCGGCCGGTCAGAGCAGGAAGCCCGCCGGGAACGGGTCGCTCGGGTCGAGGAAGTACTGGGCCGTCCCGGTGACCCAGGCCCGGCCGGTGACGGTGGGCACCACCGCGGGCCGTCCGGCGACCTCGGTCTCCTCGACCAGGCGCCCGGTGAAGGTCGTCCCGATGAAGGAGTCGTTGCGGAAGTCCCGTCCGAGCGGCAGCTCGCCGCGCGCGTGCAGCTGGGCCATCCGCGCCGAGGTGCCGGTGCCGCAGGGCGAGCGGTCGAACCAGCCGGGGTGGATGGCCATCGCGTGCCGGGAGTGCTCGGCGGTGGAGCCGGGGGCGAGCAGCTGGACGTGGTGGCAGCTGTGGATGGACGGGTCCTGCGGGTGCTCCGGACGGTCCGGGCCCGCGTTGATCGCGTCCATCAGGGCCAGCCCGGCGTCCAGGATCTCCTGCTTGCGCGCGCGCTCGAAGGGCAGTCCGAGCCGGTCGAGCGGCAGGATGGCGTAGAAGTTGCCGCCGTACGCGAGGTCGTAGGTGACGCTGCCGAAGCCGGGCACCTCGACGGTGCGGTCCAGGGCGACGCAGTAGGAGGCGACGTTGCGGATGGTGACCGCCTTGGCGGCGCCGTCCTCGACCCGCACCTCGGCGACGACCAGCCCGGCGGGGGTGTCCAGCCGGACGGTGGTGACCGGCTCGACCACCGGGACCATCCCGGTCTCGACCAGGACGGTGGCGACCCCGATGGTGCCGTGGCCGCACATCGGCAGCAGTCCGGAGACCTCGATGTAGAGCACGCCGAAGTCGGCGTCCGGCCGGGTCGGCGGCTGGAGCACGGCGCCGCTCATCGCGGCGTGGCCGCGCGGCTCGTACATCAGCAGGGTGCGGAAGTGGTCCAGGTGCTCCTGGAAGTGCACCCGGCGCTCGGCCATGGTGGCGCCGGGGACGACCCCGAAGCCGCCGGTGATCACCCGGGTCGGCATGCCCTCGGTGTGCGAGTCGACGGCGTGGAACACGTGGCGGCTGCGCATGCGTCACAACTCCCGTACAGGTTCGGATGGTTGGTGCAGGTCAGGCCGGGCCGGCCGACGCCGCGGCCGGCCCGGGGGCCGACTCAGGCGAGGCCGTCGGCCAGCGCCTTCTCGGTGGCCGCGCGGACGACCGCCTCGACCTCCGGGGCGAGCGGGCCGCGGGGCGCGCGCACCGGGCCGCCGGGGCGCCCGGCGACGTCCATGGAGAGCTTGATGGCCTGGACGAACTCGGTCCTGGAGTCCCAGCGCAGCAGCGAGTGCAGCGAGGTGTAGAGCGGCAGCGCGTTCTCCAGGTCCTTGGCGACGGCGGCGTCGTACAGCGCCACCGAGGCGGCCGGCAGGGCGTTCGGGTAGCCGGCGATCCAGCCGACGGCGCCGGCCAGCGCCAGCTCCAGCAGCACGTCGTCGGCGCCGATCAGCAGGTCCAGCCCGGGGGCCAGCTCGGCGATCTCGTACGCCCGGCGGACGTCGCCGCTGAACTCCTTGACCGCGACGATCGAGCCCTCGGCGTGCAGCTGGGCGAGCAGCGGGGGGACGAGGTCGACCTTGGTGTCGATCGGGTTGTTGTACGCCACGACCGGCAGACCCGCCCTGGCGACCTCGGCGTAGTGGGCGCGCACCGAGGCGTGGTCGGCCCGGTAGGCGTTCGGCGGCAGCAGCAGGACGGAGCCGGCGCCGGCCTCGGCGGCCTGCTCGGCCCAGCGGCGGGACTCGGCGCTGCCGTAGGCGGCCACGCCGGGCATGACCCGGGAGCCGTCGCCGGCGGCCTCGACGGCGACCTCGACGACCCTGGCGCGCTCCTCGGGGGTGAGCGTCTGGTACTCGCCGAGCGAGCCGTTGGGGACGACGCCCTCGCAGCCGGAGTCGATCAGCCAGCGGACGTGCTCGGCGTAGGCGTCGTAGTCGACGGAGTGGTCCGGGCGCAGCGGGAGGGTGGTGGCGACCATGATGCCGCGCCAGGGGCGGGTGGGGTCGTGCTGGGTGATGGACACGTGAGCTCCTAGATGAGGTGTGACATTTTACTAGACCGGGCGGGCCGGAGACAAGGTCCCCGGCCCGCCCGTCGGCGGCGGAGCCGCTACGCCTCCGGGTCGGGTCCGGCCGCCGGCCGTCCGGGCCCCGCCGCCAGCTGGGAGAGCGGCACCGGGCAGCCCAGTGGCCGCCGGTCGGGCCCGGGCTCACCCGGTCCGGCCAGGCAGGCCACCGCCGGACCGCACATCCGCCCCTGGCACCACCCCATCCCGGCCCGGGTGAGCAGCTTGACGGTGCGCGGATCGCCCGCGCCCAGGTCGTCGACGGCCTCCCGGATCGCCGAGACCGGCACCTCCTCGCACCGGCAGACGTCGGTGTCGGCGCGCAGCCAGCCCGTCCAGCCGGGCCCCGGCCGGTGGGCGGCGGCCATCAGGGCGGCGAAGGCCCGCAGCCGCGAGCGGCGGCGCAGCAGGGCGGCCGGCGGCAGCTGCCCGGCCACCGCGTGGGCGGCCAGCTCGCCCTCGGCGAGCGCGAGGTCCGCACCGCCGACGCCGTTGGTCTCCCCCGCCGACCAGAGGCCGGGCACGCTGGTGCGCAGCCGGGCGTCGACCTCCAGTGCGACCGCGCCGTCCGGGCCGGTGACGGTCCGCGCGCCCAGCTCGGTGGCCAGGTCGATCTGCGGCAGCAGCCCGTGGCCGACGGCGAGCGCGTCGCAGTCGATCCGCCGCCCGGTGCCGGGCACCGGCCGCCAGTCGGCGTCCAGCCGGGCCACCGTGACGCCGGTGACCCGGTCCGTCCCGTGCGCCTCGACCACCGCGCTGCGCGGGCGCGGCCGCACGCCGTGGCGCAGCAGTGCGCCGCCGTGCCCGGCGCCCTCGACGAGCTTGCCGGGGACGCCCGCCAGCACGCCGGGGCGGCGCAGGTACCCGAGGTAGGCGGTGGCCTCGACCACCGCGGGCACCTCGGCCCCGGCGGTGACCAGCGAGGCAGCCGCCGCGAGCAGCAGCGGGCCGCTGCCGGCCACCACGATCCGCTTCCCGGGCAGTACCAGCCCGGCCTTGAGCATGGCCTGGGCGCCGCCCGCGGTGACCACGCCCGGCAGGGTCCAGCCGGGGAAGGGCAGCTGCCGCTCGTACGCGCCGGTGGCGAGCAGCACCCACCGGGACGGGACGGTGGCCCGGTCGGTGCCCTCCGGCCCGAGGGTGGCGTGCGCCGCGAAGCCGTCCGCGGTGCGCTCCAGCGCCCAGACCTGGTGCCCGGCCCGGAAGGCGGCCCGCCCGGCGCGCTCGTGCGCCCGGAACCGGGCGGCGAGCCCGGTGTAGGCGGACCAGCGGTGGTGCAGCCGGTCCGGGCGGGCCGCGCCGAGGGCGGGCGCCGGGTGGCGGTAGTACTGCCCGCCGGTGCTGCTCCCGCCGTCCAGCAGGGCGCAGCTCAGCCCGAGGTCGGCGGCGGCGACGGCGGCGGCCAGTCCGGCCGGGCCGGCGCCGACCACGACGAGGTCGACGGTCTCAGACGGTGAGGTCGGCACGGCCGTGGCCCTCCTGGGTGGTGACGGTGGTGCCGGGCTCGGCGGGGAGCAGGCAGGTGCGCTGGTTGGGGCGGCCGTCCACGGTCGCCAGGCAGTCGAAGCAGGCGCCGATCCCGCAGAACGCACCGCGCGGCCTGCCGCCGACCCTGGTGGTGCGCCAGGCGAGCACGCCGTCGGCCCACAGGGCGGCGGCGATCGACTGTCCGGGCAGCGCGGGCACGGGCCGCCCGTCGAACTCGATGTGGTGGGCGGGCCCGGGCTCGGCCTCGACCAGCCCGGCGGGGGTGCGGCGGCGCATCGGCGGCCTCTTTCCGATCTCACGGGTCCAGGAAGGGTCCGGAAGGCGTTCCGGTACGGGTGCTCGGGCGGCCGGGCCGTCACCCGGCCGGGAAGCGGTCCGCCCGGAACGGTGCGAGGTCCAGCTGCGGCCGACCGCCGGTGAGCTGCTCGCTGATCAGCAGTCCGGTCGCCGGGGCCAGGCCGATGCCGGCCCCCTCGTGCCCGCAGGCGTGGTGGAGCCCGGGCACCCGGGGGTCCGCCCCGATGGCCGGCAGGTGGTCCGGCAGGTACGGGCGGAAGCCCCGGTAGGCCCGCAGCACGGTGACGCCGGCGAGCACCGGGAAGAGTGCGGCGGCCTGCCCGGCGAGCCGGCGCAGCACCTCCTGGGAGAGCGTGCGGTCGAAGCCGACCCGCTCGCGGCTGGCGCCGATCAGCACCGGCCCGCCGGGGGTGCCCTCGATCACGGCGGAGGTCTCCAGCCCGGCCGATCCGCTGGCCACGTTGGCCACGTAGTCGGCGGCGTAGACCTTGTGCCGCACCACCCGCGGCAGCGGCTCGGTGACCAGGACGAAGCCGCGGCGGGGCAGCACCGGCAGGTGCACCCCGGCCAGGGCGGCCACCTCGCCGCCCCAGGTGCCGGCCGCGTTCACCACGGCGGGGGCGGCCAGGGTCCGCCGGTCGGTCCGGACGCCGCGCACGGCGCCGTCCGGGCCGAGGTCCACGGCGGTGACGCTCTCCCCGGTGATCAGTACGGCGCCCCGGCGGCGGGCCTCGCGCAGCAGGTGGGCGGCGGCGAGGGCGGGCTGGACCTGGGCGTCCTGCGGGTAGTGGAAGCCGCCGGCCAGGCCCTCGGCCAGGTGCGGCTCCAGCTCGCGCAGCCGCTCGCCGGGCACCTCCTCGGCCTCGACCCCGGCGGCCCGCTGCCCGGCGGCGAAGGCCCGCAGCGCGTCCTGCCCGGCGGCGGTGGAGGCGACCACCACGCCGCCCTTGGGCTCGTACTCGACCGCCGGGCCGAGGCCGTCGGCGAGCTCGCGCCAGAGCCGGGTGCTGAGCAGGGCGAGGTCGAGCTCGGGGCCGGGCTCCTTGTCGGAGACCAGCAGGTTGCCCTCGCCCGCGCCGGTGGTGCCGCCGGCCACCGGCCCGCGGTCCACGACGGCGACGGCGAGCCCGGCGCGGGCGGCGTAGTAGGCGCAGGCGGCGCCGACCACACCGGCGCCGACCACGACGACGTCCAGGGGAGGTCCCTCGTTCTTCGACACGCCAGTAATATGTCACATGCCATGCAAGCTGCCAAGACCGCCCCGCCGAAAGCCGACCGGCCCCACCAGCGCCGAGGCCGGGAACGCCGAGGGGCCCCGGCCCACCGCTCGGCAGAGCGGTCGGACCGGGGCCCCTCGGGAACCACCGGCTCAGGTGATGTCGTCCATCTCCTCGCGGCGGGCCGCCGGCACCGGCGCGGCGCTGGCCGTCGGCGCCGCCGAGGCGCTCACCGACTCCGCGCCGTCGACCCCCTGCACCGTGAGGTCCAGCTGCGAGGCCTCCTCGTCGTCCAGGTCGGCGTCCGGGTTGTTGCGCCGCTTGCGGCGGTCGTTGAGCAGCGCGACGGCCACCGCCACGAAGTACAGCGCCCAGATCGGCACGGCCAGCAGCAGCATGCTGATCGGGTCGGCGCCCGGGGTGGCGAACGCGGTGAACACGGTGATGCCCATGACCATCCCGCGCCACCAGCCGAGCAGCCGCTTGCCGGTCACGATGCCGACCAGGTTGAGCATCACCAGCAGCAGCGGGAACTCGAAGGCGAAGCCGAAGACCAGCACCATCCGGGTGGCGATGTCGAAGTAGTCCTCGGGCGGCAGGATCGGCGTGGTGTCGCTCGGGGTGAACGAGATCAGCATCTCGACCATCGTCGGCATGACCCAGATGGCGCAGGCCACACCCGCCAGGAACAGCGGGGCGCCGCAGGAGATGAAGACGATCGCGTACTTCTTCTCGTGCTTGTGCAGCCCGGGCGCCACGAAGGCCCACACCTGGTACAGCCAGACCGGGACGGCCGCCACCACGCCCGCGGTCAGCGCGACCTTCAGCATCCAGTTGAAGCCGGCGGTGAGGCCGATGTTGGACACCTGGGCGCAGCGCCCGTGGAACTCCCCCGGGTCCTTGCCGCACTGCGGCAGCGGCTGGAGCAGGAAGTGCTCGATCTGCTTGTGGTAGACCGCCGCGACGACCGCGAACACCACGATCGCCAGGACCGACTTGACCACGCGGTTGCGCAGTTCCCTCAGGTGGTCGGCGAGGGCCATCCGCCCCTCAGGATCCTTTGACGCCTTCGGCGCCTTGGAGAGCTTGCTCAACCCCGGTCCTCAACTCGTGCGTCGGGGCCCGCCGGTCGGCGGGCCTCCGTGGTCGCGCGCGCCCCGCGCGTCGGGTGCCTCACGTGCGCCGCGCTCAGTGCGGGCGGTCGGCGTCGGGCGCGGTGGCCCCGGCGGCGGGCTCGCCCACCGGACGGGCCGTGGCCGTCGCCCCCGGAGCTGACTGGATGGTCCGGCCCGTGCCGCCGTCGACCGGGGCCGCGGTCGGCTCCGCCCGGGCGGCCTGCTCGGACGCGCCGTCCGAACGCATCGCCTGGGCCTCGCTCTTCAGGATCCGCATCGACTTGCCCAGCGAGCGCGCCAGGTCCGGCAGCCGCTTGGCTCCGAACAGCACGATGGCGAGAACCACGATCACCACGATCGCGGTCATCGAGATGCGCATGCGCGACCACCTTCAGTCATGGCGGCCCGTCGGGCCGTCCGCTGCGGATGGTAACCGCTGCGGATGACGCCACGACGACGGCCGCCCGAACAGGACAGCGGCCCCCGGTACGCGGTTCAGGAGCCGACTGAGAGCGTAACCCGCCCTCACCCGCGCGCAGCAGTCCCCGTACCGCCCGGGGGCCGACTGTGCTACGCGCTCGCCGCGCCCGCCGCGCTCCGCTCGGCCGCCGCCGGGGCGCCCGCGCCCGGCACCGCCTCCGCCAGGTCCCCGGCCGCCGCGGCCAGCGCCCGCGAGGCCGTGTCCACGCCCCGGGCCAGCGTCCGCACGTCCAGCCAGAGCCGGATCCCGAGGACCCCGAGGACCAGCAGGCCCGCGGTGGCGAGCAGGACGGCGGCGACGAGCATCCAGGACATGCGCCCACCCTATACGGGGGTCACCCCTCCGCCGGGACCAGCCGCATGGTGCGCACCCCGGCCCCGGTGAGCGCCTCGACGATCTTCTCCCCGGCCGGCTTGCGCACCGCCGCCCCGCAGCGCGGGCAGCCGAAGCTGTAGTGCGCCTGGGCCGGGGTGCGACCGAGGGTCAGGCGGAACTCCTCGGCCGGGAGCTCCACCTTCTCCCGGCACTCGGAGCAGTACACCTTGAATCTCGTCCCGGGTTCCACCGCTCAGGCCCGCCCCTCCCCGTAGGCGGCCAGCGCCTCCCGCGCGGCCGAGCGCGCCTGCTCGGCCAGCTCGGGCGGCGAGACGATCCGGCCGTCCCGGCCCAGCCGCAGCGCCAGCGGGCGCAGCTGGGAGGGGTCGGCGCTGCGCAGGGTGATCCGCAGCCCGCCGTCGGGCAGTTCCTCGGCCCGGTCGTGGGTGTAGTACTCGGCCACCCAGCGCCCGCCGGAGGAGACCTCGACGACCACCTCGGGGTCGTCCGCGGCCGGGTTCACCAGCCCGCCGCTCAGGTCGCGCGGCTCGCGCCGGGGCGGGTCGGCCGGGACGTCCAGGACGCGGATCTCGGCGACCCGGTCGAGCCGGAACATCCGGTGGTCCTCGGAGGTGCGGCACCAGGCTTCGAGGTAGGTGTGGCCCTCGGTGAGCAGCCGGATCGGGTCGACCTCGCGCTCGGTCATCCCGCCGCGCCCGTGCGAGTAGTAGCGCAGCCAGAGCCGGCGGCCCTCGCTGAGCGCGCGGTCGATGTCGGCGAAGACGTGGCTCTCCGCCTCGAAGGTCACGCCGACCCGGGCGCTGCCCTCGGCGCTCTCCCCCGCCGCGTTCTCGATCTTGGCGACGGCCCGGGTGAGCGCCTCCCGGTCCCCGGCCCGCAGGCCCGGCAGCCCGGCCACCGCGCGGGCGGCCACCAGCAGCGCGGTCGCCTCGTCGGCGGCGAGCCGCAGCGGCTGCGCCACGTCGTCCACGTTGTGCCACCAGATCCGCTCGCCGTCGGTGTCGATGTCGAGCAGGTCGCCGCCGCGGAAGCTGGTGCCGCACATGGGCAGCACGTCGAGGTCCGCGATCAGCTCGCGCTCGCTGATCCCGAAGGCCCGGGCCACCTCGGCGACCTCGGCCCCGGGCCGCTCGCGCAGGTAGGTGACCAGCGACAGCATCCGTCGCGTCTGGTCGATGGCGTTGCTCATGCGTCCACTCCGTCGGTACCCGCGACCGCCCGCAGCCGGTCGACCACATCAGCCCGCAGCTCCTCCGGCCCGAGCACCAGCACGTCCGGCCCGAACTCGGCCAGGTCCGCCCCCAGCCCGTTGCCGTACGGGATCTCCAGCTCGTCCCAGTCCTCGTCCACCCGGGTGCTGCCCAGCGCCTTGGTCCGCAGCGGGAAGCCGGCGCCCCGGCGGACCCGGACGGTCGCGGTGGCGGTGGCCCCCTCCCCGGCGAACTTCGCCACGGTGGCCCGGACGTCCACGTGCTCGGGCACGGTGCCGAGGAAGGCCCCGGAGCGCGCCTTCACCCGGCCGGTGATCCGGCTGAGCCGGAACACCCGGGCGTCGCCCCGGTCGCGGTCGTACCCGGCCAGGTACCAGTGCCCGCGCCAGCACTCCAGCGCCCACGGCTCCACGCTGCGCTGCTCGACGGAGGCGGCGCCGGCCTTGCGGTACGCGAAGGTGACCGGCCGGCGGTCCCGGGCGGCGGTGAGCAGCGGCTCGAACGCGGCCTCCCGGGCGGGGATGCGCGGCTCCAGGGCGGTGCGGCCCTCGGCCTCGGCGAACGGCACCCCGGCCGCCCGCAGCTTCTGGAGGGCGCCGCTGGCCGCGCCGGACATCTTGGCCTGCTGCCAGACCCGGGCGGCCAGGGTCAGCGCGGCCGCCTCCTCGGCGTCCAGGGCGATCTCGGGCAGCCGGTTGCGGTCGGGGCGGGCCAGGTAGCCGAGCTCGCCGTCCAGGGTGCTCTCGTCGACGTCGATCACCAGGCCGAGCTCGCGCAGGTCGTCCTTGTCCCGCTCGAACATCCGGTTGAAGGCGTCCTCGCTGCTGTTCTGCCAGGCCTCGCGGTACGCCTCGATGGATTCCCGCAGCTCCTTCTTGGAGAGCGGACGTCTGGTGTTCATCAGGCACAGGGCGAGATTCATCAGCCGCTCTGCCTTGGCGATCGCCATCGCTGACCCTTCCGGTGTGCCGCGCCGCGCGCGGGGTGCGCCAACCGGGCGATCACCACCCGGCGGGACCGACCGTACCGGTAGCGGTACGCACGGCAAAAGCGGCCTCCCGCACCTGCTGTCCGCGCCGTGCCGTTCCGGCCCGGAAAGGCCCGTGGGCCGGGCCCCCGGAGGGGTCCGGCCCACGGTCGGCGCGGACTCAGACGGCCAGCAGGTCGACCACGAAGATCAGGGTCGAGTGCGGCGGGATCGCCGGCGTCGGCGACTGGGCGCCGTACGCCAGGTGCGACGGGATGGTCAGCTCGCGGCGGCCGCCGACCTTCATGCCGACGACGCCCTGGTCCCAGCCCTTGATGACGCGGCCCTTGCCCAGCGGGAACTGGAACGGGGCGGTGCCCCGGTTCCAGCTCGCGTCGAACTCCTCACCGGTCTCGAAGGTCACGCCGACGTAGCGGACGCTGACGTTCTGGCCCGGCTTGGCCTCCGCGCCGTCACCGACGACGATGTCGCGGATCTTCAGCTCCGACGGGGCCTCGCCGACCGGGAAGTCGATCTCGGGCTTCTCGTTGAGGTTGGCGCTCACAGTCCCTCTTCTCGCATTCGCTTGCATTCACGACCAAGCGGCGGGCGCCCGCCCCGGTCCGCCCGGACAGCCGTCCGGACGGACCACGGTACGCGCGCCCGCCGCCCGTCCGGGTCCGGCCACGCGGCCGGACCCGAAGGTCACACGTGCACCATTGTCACCCGAAAGTGGATCAGCCCTGACCCGCGTCGAGGATGTCCACCACGAAGACCAGCGTCGCACCGGCCGGGATGTCGCCCTGGCCCTTGTCGCCGTAGCCCAGCGAGGCGGGGATCACCAGCTCGACCCGGCTGCCGACGGTCTGGCCCTCCAGGCCCTGGTCCCAGCCCTGGATGACCTGGCCGCCGCCCACCGAGAAGCTGAACGCCTGGCCCTTGCTGAGCGAGGAGTCGAACACCTTGCCGCTGGAGAACAGCGCGCCGGTGTACTGGACGACGACCTTCTCGCCCTTCTCCACCTTCGGCCCGCTGCCCTTGATCAGGACGTGGGACTTCAGCTCGGTCGGGTCCTTCGCCCCGGCCACCGGGGTGATCTCGGCCGGCTTCTTGCCGTTGTCCTTGACCTGCGGGAAGTCCGCCGGCGGCGGGGTGACCGTCCCGCTCACCACGGCGTCGGGCGCGTTGGCGTTGCGGACGTCGATCACGAAGACCAGGTCGTCCTTGGGGCCGATCGACATGTCGGCCTTGCCCTGGGCGCCGAACGCGGCGGCCGGCGGGGCCACCACCAGCAGCCGGCTGCCGGCCTTCTTGCCGATCACGGCCTGGTCCAGGGCCGGGATCAGCGCGTCGGTGCCGGCCTGGAAGATCTGCGGCTTCCCGTTGGCGTCGTACGAGCTCGGGATGTCCTTGCCGGTGTTCCAGTCCTTGGCGGTGTAGTCCACCGATGCCCAGGAGTTCTTCTCCACCTTGGGGCCGGTGCCCTCGGTGAGCACCTTGACGACGAAGGAGCCGTCCGAGGCCTCGCCCGGGATCTGGATCTCGGCCTTCTTGCCGAATTCGCCGGTGACGGTCGGCAGCACCTTGGCGCTGTCCTTGATCGGCGGCACCGGCTCGGCGGTCGGCGTGGGCGGCGCGCTCTTGGCGGCGTCCGGCGCGGCCGCGGCGGTGTCCTTGGAGCCGTCCTTGTTCACCATGTACAGCGTGACGCCGCTGCCGACCAGCAGCAGGGCGATCACCGTGCCGAGGATGACGCCCAGCTTGCCGACGCCGGGCGGGTTCTCGTCGTACCCGGCCTCCGAGGTGTCGGTCTTGCGCACGTTGGAGGCGAAGATCTGCGGGGCGTCGTCCGTCCTGGTACCGCCCGGGACGCGCGGCGCCTCGCCGGGCTTCGCCCAGCCCGCCTGCTGCGCGAGGATCGCCGGGGGAACGACGATCGACTCGCGCTCCCCGCCGACCGGGCCGCCGGGGCGGGAGGCGACCGGGTCACCCGCAGAGCTGTCGTTCGCCGCGGGACCGGCCCCGCCCGGGCTCGGCGTCTTCTCAGTCATGACTCCCCATCCATCTCGCCACGAGGTCTTCCAGGTCTGCGCCCGGCGTGGGCACGCCGGCCTGCGGTCGCACCGCCCGCCCCGGACCCGGGCACCGGGCGGCGCCTGCCACAGTGCGTGGGCAGTATGACAGCTCAGGATGAGGGCGGACGCTTCGTTGTACGAGCGTCCGCCCAAGCGTACGGAATCCTCCGGCTGAGTTCCTAGACCGCTTCGAGAATGTCGATCACGAAGACCAGGGTCGAGTTCGCCGGCACCGCGCCCTGCGCCTTGTCCTGGTAGCCGAGCGACGGCGGCACCACCAGCAGGACCCGGCTGCCGACGGTCTGCCCGACCAGCCCCTTGTCCCAGCCCTCGATCACGCTGCCGGTGCCGATCTGCACCGCCTGCGCGCCGCCGTGCGTCCAGGAGGCGTCGAACTGCTGGCCGTTGGCCCACAGCACCCCGGTGTACTGCACCACCAGGGTCTGCCCGCTCTTGACCTGCTTGCCCTCCCCCTTGATCAGCACCGCCTGCTGGAGGTCGGTCGGCGCGGCCTGCCCGGCCGGGACGGTGATCGTCGCCGGCGCCTTGCCGTTGTCCTTGACCTGCGGCAGGGGCGCGGCCGGCTCGGTCATCGTCCCGGTCAGCGTGGAGTCCGGCGGCAGGCTCTCCATGACGTCCAGCACGAACACCACGGTGTCGCCCTTGTTGACGCCCAGCTGGGTGGAGCCCTGCTCGCCGAAGGCCGCCGCCGGCGGGGCCACCACCAGCAGCCGGGTGCCCACCTTCTTGCCGATCACGCTCTGGTCCAGCGCGGGCACCAGCTGCCCGCTGCCGGCCTGGTAGAGCTGCGGCTTGCCGTTGGCGTCGTACGAGCTGGGCAGGTCCTTGCCCGTGCTCCAGTCCTTGGCGGTGTAGTTGACCGTCACCCAGTCGCCCTTGTTGACGGTCGCCCGCTCGCCCTCGCTGACCGTGTTCACCACGAACTGGCCGCTGGGCTGCTGCCCCTCGGGCAGCGTGATGGTGGCCTTGCTGCCGAAACCGCCACCCGAAAGAGTGGGCATCGGTGACGCCTCGCCGACCGGCGCGGGCACCGTCGGGGCGGCGCTCGCCGGGGACGGCGACGCCGGGCCGGCCGCCTTGGGGGAACTGCCGCAGGCGGCCGCGAGCAGCAGCGGCAGGGTGAGAAGCAAACCGGCGGTGCGGCGCACGGTGGTCCTAACTGTCGGTCGAAGTCGGCTCTCCTGACTCGACGGACAGCGTATGCCCGGCACGCCTCCGGCCCCGGTAGGCAGCACCGGGGCCGGAGGCGTCCTCGATCACACCGCCGCGCGGCTACATCCCCGCGATCAGCTTCTCCACCCGCTCGTCCACCGAGCGGAACGGGTCCTTGCACAGCACCGTGCGCTGCGCCTGGTCGTTCAGCTTCAGGTGCACCCAGTCCACCGTGAAGTCCCGGCGCTGCTCCTGCGCCCGCCGGATGAAGTCCCCGCGCAGCCGGGCCCGGGTGGTCTGCGGCGGGATCGACTTGGCCTCGAAGGTCCTGAGGTCGGTGGTCACCCGCTGCGCCTGGCCCTTGCCCTGGAGCAGGTAGAACAGGCCCCGGCGGCGGTGGATGTCGTGGTACGCGAGGTCGATCTGGGCCACCCGCGGGTTGGACATGCTCATCTGGTGCTTCTCGCGGTAGCGCTCGATGAGCTTGTACTTCATGATCCAGTCGATCTCCTGGGCGACCCCGTCCAGCTGCTCGGAGCGGACGGCCTCCAGGGTGCGGCCCCACAGGTCGAGGACCCGGGCGACGGTGCCGGTGTTGATGCCCTTGCGGTCGGCGAACTCCAGGGCCTTGGTGAAGTACTCCTCCTGGATGTCCAGCGCGCTGGCCTCCCGGCCGTTGGCCAGCCGCACCTGGTGGGTGCCGGTGAGGTCGTGGCTGACCTCGCGGATCGCCCGGATCGGGTTCTCCAGGGTGAGGTCGCGCATCACCACCCCGGCCTCGATCAGCCGCAGCACCAGGTCGGTGGCGCCCACCTTGAGCAGCGTCGTGGTCTCCGACATGTTGGAGTCGCCGACGATCACGTGCAGCCGGCGGTAGCGCTCGGCGTCCGCGTGCGGCTCGTCCCGGGTGTTGATGATCGGGCGCGAGCGGGTGGTGGCGGAGCTGACGCCCTCCCAGATGTGCTCGGCCCGCTGGCTGACGCAGTACACCGCGCCGCGCGGGGTCTGGAGCACCTTGCCGGCGCCGCAGATCAGCTGCCGGGTGACCAGGAAGGGGATCAGCACGTCGGCCAGCCGGGAGAACTCGCCGTGCCGGGCGACCAGGTAGTTCTCGTGGCAGCCGTAGGAGTTCCCGGCCGAGTCGGTGTTGTTCTTGAAGAGGTAGACGTCCCCCGCGATGCCCTCCTCGTGCAGCCGCCGCTCGGCGTCCACCAGGAGCCCTTCGAGGATGCGCTCGCCGGCCTTGTCGTGCGTCACCAGCTCGACGACGTCGTCGCACTCGGGGGTGGCGTACTCGGGGTGGGAGCCGACGTCCAGGTACAGGCGGGCGCCGTTGCGCAGGAAGACGTTGCTGCTGCGGCCCCAGGAGACGACCCGGCGGAACAGGTACCGCGCCACCTCGTCCGGCGACAGCCGCCGCTGCCCGCGGAACGTGCAGGTCACGCCGTACTCGTTCTCCAGCCCGAAAATCCGGCGGTCCATGAGCACTCCATTCTTGTCGGAGCTGTCCGAAACCGCCTCCACGACGACTGGGCCGCCGCAGGGGCACCGGAGTCCCGCACGGCGGCGGCAGGGCCGCCGCACGGGACTCCACAGGCACTGCTACACCGGCGTGCCGTCCGCCGGGTTCTCCTCGTCGTCCGCCTCCGCGGACTGGTCCCCGTCGAGCAGCCGGCCCAGCTGGTTGCCCAGGATCCGCTTGAACTTGCGCTGCTGGAACCGCTGGCGGTCCAGGACGGCGACCTCCAGCTGCTCCGGCGTGAGGCTGCGCGGGCTGCCGCCGTTCGGGTCGCGGGCGAGCGAGTCCACCGCGACCTTCACCGCCTCGGTGAGGCTCATCCCGGCGCGGTGGCGCGTGCCCAGGTAGGTGCCGATCGAGTCGGCGTTGCCGCCGACCACCACGTAGTTCTTCTCGTCCAC
Organism: Kitasatospora sp. NPDC018619; assembly: GCF_044391605.1. Lineage (NCBI taxonomy): Bacteria > Bacillati > Actinomycetota > Actinomycetes > Kitasatosporales > Streptomycetaceae > Kitasatospora > Kitasatospora sp. NPDC018619. The sequence goes on along the minus strand of NZ_JBISAI010000026.1, from coordinate 36,666 downwards.
GACCGAGCCGTCCGGCGTGAGCCGGTAGATCTGGTCGTTGTCCGCGGTGCGGCCGACCTCGGCGACGATCAGCTCGACCTCGTACGGCTTCTCGCCGACCGAGGAGAAGATCGTGCCCAGGGTCTGGGCGTACACGTTGGCCAGGCCGCGGGCCGTGACGTCGGCCCGGTCGTAGGAGTAGCCGCGCAGGTCGGCGTAGCGGACGCCGCCGATGCGCAGGTTCTCGAACTCGTTGTAGCGGCCGACCGCCGCGAAGGCGATCTTGTCGTAGATCTCGGAGACCTTGTGGAGAGCCCTGGAGGTGTTCTCCGCGACGAAGACGATGCCGTCGGCGTAGGTGAGCACGACCACGCTGCGACCGCGCGCGATGCCCTTGCGGGCGTACTCCGCGCGGTCCGCCATGGCCTGCTGGGGTGAGACGTAGAACGGTGTCGACACCGGCGGTCGTCCCTTTCCTGTGAGGTGGAAGCTAGATCAGCGGGGCCTGCGGGCCGTTGGGCCGGGCCAGGCGCTCGTCGGTGACGGCGACGGCGACCTCCGTGACCTCGGCCTCCGTGAGCCGGCGGAAGCCGTCCTCGGTGATCAGCGAGACGATCGGGAAGATCTTGCGGGCGAGGTCCGGGCCGCCGGTGGCGGAGTCGTCGTCCGCGGCGTCGTACAGCGCCTGGACGACCATGGTGACGGCCTGGTCGGCCGTCAGGCCCTCGCGGTAGAGCTTCTTCATCGAGCCGCGGGCGAAGACCGAGCCCGAACCGGTGGCGGTGAAGCCCCGCTCCTCGGAGCGCCCGCCGGTGACGTCGTAGCTGAAGATCCGGCCGCGGCCGAGGTCCAGGTCGTAGCCCGCGAACAGCGGCACCACCGCGAGGCCCTGCATCGCCATGCCCAGGTTGCCCCGGATCATGGTGGTGAGCCGGTTGGCCTTGCCCTCCAGCGAGAGGGTGGCGCCCTCGATCTTCTCGTAGTGCTCCAGCTCCAGCTGGAACAGCCGGACCATCTCGATCGCGAGGCCCGCGGTGCCGGCGATGCCGACCGCGCTGAACTCGTCGGCCGGGAAGACCTTCTCCATGTCGCGCTGGGCGATCACGTTGCCCATCGTCGCCCGCCGGTCACCCGCGATCACCACGCCGCCGTCGAAGACCGCGGCGACGATCGTGGTCCCGTGCGGGGCCTCGACCATGACGCCCTCGGGCAGCCCGCGGCGGCCGGGGAGCAGCTCCGGCTGGTGGTCGGCGAGGAAGTCGATGAACGACGACGACCCCGGGGTCAGGAAGGCAGCCGGTAGACGCCCGGTGCCACGAGTGTTGGCTTCCACACGATTCCTTCCAGGTAGCTTGAAGCGCGCGCTGCCCGCACCCTACCCGCCCGACGATCACTGTCCAGGGGTGGAGGGGCCGGTGCCGGGCGGCCGGGCGGTTCGCACCACCCGACCGCCCGGAACGGTCGCGACCGTGAATTCGGAATACCGGGACCGGACTACTGCCCGCCCTTCTGGACGAATCCCCGGACGAAATCCTCGGCGTTCGACTCGAGCACCTCGTCGATTTCGTCCAGCACCGCGTCGACGTCGTCGCTCAGCTTTTCCTGACGCTCCTTGAGGTCCTCGGAATTCTGGCTTTCCGCGGCCTGCTCCTCGACCTCCTCGGAGGAACGGTTCGCCCGCTGCTGGCCGCCGCCGGTGTCCTTGCTCGCCATTTCCCTCACCCCGCTCGATTCGTCTGGCACGGTCGGGTCGCCGCTTGCTGCAACGACCCTATACACAAGGTGCGACTGCCGCTCCCGGTTTGCCGGTGGCGCTTCGTGTCCGACACCCGCTGCCACCCCGGATGATTCCCATTCGGCGGACGTTCACCCGTGGTGATCGAAAAGTTACCCGCCGGACAGCACGCGGAGCAGGTCCTCGGCCGTGCGGCAGCGGTCGAGCAGCTCCTTGACGTGGTTGCGGGTCCCGCGCAGCGGCTCCAGGGTGGGCACGCGCTGCAACGAGTCCCGGCCGGGCAGGTCGAAGATCACCGAGTCCCAGGAGGCCGCCGCGACGTGCTCCGCGTACTGCTCCAGGCAGCGCCCGCGGAAGTACGCCCGGGTGTCCTCCGGCGGCTTGGAGACGGCCCGCTCGACCTCCTCCTCGGTGAGCAGCCGGTCGAACCTGCCGCGGGCCACCAGGCGGTTGTAGAGGCCCTTCTCGGGCCGCACGTCGCTGTACTGGAGGTCGACCAGGTGCAGCCGCGGGTTGTCCCACTCCAGGGCGTCCCGGCTGCGGTAGCCCTCCAGGATCTCCCGCTTGGCGACCCAGTCCAGCTGCCGGGAGAGCGACATCGGGTCGCGCTCCAGCCGGCCGAGGACGTCCTCCCAGCGGGCCAGCACGTCCACCGTCTGCTCGTCCGCGTCGGTGCCGAAGCGGTCCTCGACGTACTTGCGGGCCAGCTCGCAGTACTCCAGCTGGAGCTGGACGGCGGTGAGCTTGCGCCCGTTGCGCAGGGTGACCAGGTGGGTGAGCGTCGGGTCGTGGGAGACCCGGTGCAGGGTGCGCACCGGCTGGTCGACGGCGAGGTCGGCCGCGATGAAGGAGTCCTCGATCATCGACAGCACCAGCGCGGTGGTGCCCAGCTTGAGGTAGGTGGAGATCTCGGAGAGGTTGGCGTCCCCGATGATCACGTGCAGCCGGCGGTACTTCTCGGCGTCGGCGTGCGGCTCGTCCCGGGTGTTGATGATCGGGCGCTTGAGCGTCGTCTCCAGGCCCACCTCGACCTCGAAGTAGTCGGCCCGCTGGCTGATCTGGAAGCCGTGCGCCGAACCGTCCTGGCCGATGCCGACCCGGCCGGCGCCGGTGACCACCTGGCGGGAGACGAAGAACGGGGTGAGGTGGCGGACGATGTCGGCGAACGGTGTCGCCCGCTTCATCAGGTAGTTCTCGTGGGTGCCGTAGGAGGCGCCCTTGTTGTCGGTGTTGTTCTTGTACAGGTGGATGTTCTGCCCGTTGGGCAGCTCCAGCGCGCGTTGCGCGGCGGCCGCCATGATCCGCTCGCCGGCCTTGTCCCAGAGCACGGCGTCACGCGGGTTGGTCACCTCGGGCGAGCTGTACTCGGGGTGCGCGTGGTCCACGTAGAACCGGGCCCCGTTGGTGAGGATGACGTTGGCGAGGCCGATGTCCTCGTCGGTCAGCTGGCTGGCGTCCGCGACCTCGCGGGCCAGGTCGAACCCCCGTGCGTCGCGCAGCGGATTCTCCTCCTCGAAGTCCCAGCGGGCCCGCCGTGCCCGGTGCATCGCCGCCGCGTACGCGTTGACGATCTGGGACGAGGTGAGCATGGCGTTGGCGTTGGGGTGCCCGGGTACGGAGATGCCGTACTCGGTCTCGATGCCCATCACTCGCCGTACGGTCATGCGGCCCTCCTTGCCCGGTGCGCCGCCCCCGACGGGCGGAGCACTCTGACGTACCGCCGAACAACACCGACGCCGGGCCTCTGCCCGCGGACGGTGGGTCGAGCCTAGAACCCGGGGCCGGCCGGCGGGCCCGGAGACGCGCCGTCCGGCTGCGGGGCCGCGAGGCGCCACAGCCGGACGGTGTGCGTACAGCTCCGGGGACCGCTGCCGGCCCGGACCAACCGTGTGCTTACAGGTACTGCCCCGTGTTGGCGACAGTGTCGATGGAGCGGCCGGACTCGGCGCCCTGCTTGCCGGTGACCAGCGTGCGGATGAAGACGATCCGCTCGCCCTTCTTGCCGGAGATGCGGGCCCAGTCGTCCGGGTTGGTGGTGTTCGGGAGGTCCTCGTTCTCCTTGAACTCGTCCACGCAGGCGGCGAGCAGGTGGGAGACGCGCAGACCGCGCTGACCGTGGTCGAGGAAGTCCTTGATGGCCATCTTCTTCGCGCGGTCGACGATGTTCTGGATCATCGCGCCGGAGTTGAAGTCCTTGAAGTACAGGACCTCCTTGTCGCCGTTGGCGTAGGTGACCTCCAGGAAGCGGTTCTCCTCGGTCTCGGAGTACATCCGCTCCACCACCGACTGGATCATCGCCGCCACCGTGGCCTCCACGGAGCCGTCGTGCTCCTTGAGGTCGTCCGGGTGGAACGGCAGCGAGTCCTTGAGGTACTTGGAGAAGATGTCCTTCGCGGCCTCGGCGTCCGGGCGCTCGATCTTGATCTTGACGTCCAGGCGGCCGGGCCGCAGGATCGCCGGGTCGATCATGTCCTCGCGGTTCGAGGCGCCGATGACGATGACGTTCTCCAGGCCCTCCACGCCGTCGATCTCGGCGAGCAGCTGCGGGACGATGGTGTTCTCCACGTCCGAGCTGACGCCGGAGCCGCGGGTGCGGAAGAGCGACTCCATCTCGTCGAAGAAGACGATGACGGGCGTGCCCTCGCCCGCCTTCTCCCGGGCCCGCTGGAAGACCAGGCGGATCTGCCGCTCGGTCTCGCCCACGTACTTGTTGAGCAGCTCGGGGCCCTTGATGTTGAGGAAGTAGCTCTTCCCCTGGGGGCGCCCGGTGACCTCGGCGACCTTCTTCGCCAGCGAGTTGGCGACCGCCTTGGCGATCAGCGTCTTGCCGCAGCCGGGCGGGCCGTAGAGCAGCACGCCCTTGGGCGGGCGCAGCTCGTACTCCTTGAACAGGTCGGCGTGCAGGTACGGCAGCTCGACCGCGTCGCGGATCAGCTCGATCTGGTTGCTCAGGCCGCCGATCTGGCGGTAGTCGATGTCCGGGACCTCCTCGAGGACCAGCTCCTCGACCTCGGCCTTCGGCACGACCTCGAACACGTAGCCGGAGCGGGGCTCCAGCAGCAGCGCGTCCCCCGCCCGGATGGTCAGCCCGCGCAGCGGCTCGGCGAGCCGCACCACGCGCTCCTCGTCGGTGTGCCCCAGGACCAGGGCCCGCTCGCCGTCCTCCAGGAGCTCCTTGAGGGTGACGATCTCGCCGATGTTCTCGAAGGCCATCGCGTCCACGATGTTGAGGGCCTCGTTGAGCATCACTTCCTGGCCGCGGCGCACCTCGTCGAGGGCGACGGTGGGGCTGACGTTCACGCGGAGCTTGCGCCCGCCGGTGAAGATGTCGGCGGTGCCGTCCTCGTTCGCGGCGAGGAAGGTGCCGAAGCCGGCCGGGGGCTGGGCCAGCCGGTCCACTTCCTCCTTGAGGGCCACGATCTGGTCGCGGGCCTCGCGCAGGGTGGAGGCGAGCCGTTCGTTCTGGGCGGTCACGCCCGCCAGGTTGGTCTGGAGCTCGACGATCCGCTCTTCGAGGATCCTCGAATTGCGCGGCGAGTCGGCGAGCTTGCGGCGCAGCACGGCGAGTTCCTGCTCAAGGTACGAGACCTGAGCGGCCTCGTCGGAACCACGAGCGGGCCTGCCGGTGCTGCGGTTGTAGTCGTCATCGTGGGCTGCCACGGTCCTCACCTCCTCCGGGGAGCTGGACGCTTCCAGACCCTACCTGGGACCAGGGGTCCGTAAACCCCTAGATCAAGAAAGATGGAACGGGCGTGTCCGATCTTCGCCCCAGCGTGCTTCCCCTCTGCTAAGGGGGATACCCACCGCGCACCACCCAAAGCGGGCCAGATGTATCGTCGAGCGAAGCGATATCCGATCGCGACCACAAGTCGAGGTCCGATCGTTGTACGAATGGCGGGATTGCTCCAGGAATAGGGGCGACCCGGGACAGAAACGGCAGGGGACCATGTCGGTGACCGAGCAGACGGCGGCAGACGCCGAGGCGCTGGAGGTGTGGATCGACCAGGACCTGTGCACCGGCGACGGCATCTGCGCCCAGTACGCACCCGAGGTCTTCGAGCTCGACATCGACGGGCTGGCCTACGTGAAGGGGCCGGACGACGAGCTGCGCCAGCAGCCCGGGGAGACCGCCCCAGTGCCGCTGACGATCCTTCAGGACGTGGTGGACTCGGCGAAGGAGTGCCCCGGCGACTGCATCCACGTGCGCCGGGTCGCCGACCGGGTCGAGGTGTACGGCCCGGACGCGGAGTAGTCGGTCCGTCACACGGCGGAGAGCGGGGCGGCGGTCTGGGTGCGTTCCCAGCCGCCGCCCCCGTGCGTCCAGGTGAGGTCGAGCGAGACGTCGGGCCGGAACCTCGGCACGTCCTCGCTCGAATACCCCTGCGCATGGCCGGTGATGGCGCCGTCCGACCGCACCGCGATCCGGCTCACGGTGAGGTTCTCGCGCTCGGTGAGCAGGGTCGCCACCACCGCGGGGCGCCCGCCCGGGCCGAAGCCGAGCAGGAAGACGGCGTCCGGCGGGGTGCCGGTCTCGGTGGCGCAGTGCGCGGCGACCACCGTGCCAGGGCGCCCGTCGGCGAGCCGGGCGGGTACGGTGAGCGCCGTCCGGACCGGGAACGGGCCGCAGTCCAGCGGGAGTTGCACCTGGGCCGGGTCGGGGGCGACGGTCGCGGCGAGGGCCTCGGGAGTGCCGTGCGCGGACACCGGGGTGCCGGTCGCCGGGGAGGCGGCCAGCGCGGCCGCCACGACCGCGCCGCAGCCGGCCAGGGCGAGGGCCCAGTGCCAGGGCGCGGTGCGCGCGTGCCCGGGCCCGGTGCGGCCCCGCGGAGTCTGCTGTCCGGCCTTCGCCGTCGTCGTCCCGACCGCGGTCTCCACCAGGCGTCCCCTCCAGGCCTCCGGCCACCAAAGCGTGAGCGAGCATCGTCCCACACCGGCATCGGCGGACGGCGAAGGGGTGGCCGCGAGCGGAACGCTCCCGGCCACCCCTTCCCGGTGGTCCCGTCGGCTCAGCCCAGGTCGGGCTGGTCCGTGTCCGTGCCGCGGGCGGCCTTGCGGGCGGCGGCGCGCTCCTGGAGGCTGGGCTCGGGCGCCCCGTTGTCGTAGTCCTCGCCGTACGCGCCCTTGGCCGGGCGGCGGCGGCGCAGCGGCGGCTCGACGCCGTCCGCCAGGCGGCGGGCGGTGAGCAGGAAGCCGGTGTGGCCGATCATCCGGTGGTCCGGGCGGACGGCCAGGCCCTCCAGGTGCCAGGTGCGGACCATGGTCTCCCAGGCCTGCGGCTCGGTGAAGGTGCCGTGCTCGCGCAGCGCCTCGACGGTCTTGGACATCTGCGTGGTGGTGGCCACGTAGCAGCAGATGAGGCCGCCGGGGACGAGCGCCTTGGAGGCGACGTCCAGGCACTCCCAGGGGGCCAGCATGTCGAGGATGACGCGGTCGACGTCGGACTCCACCAGGTTGTCCTGGAGGTCGCCGACGGTGAGCTTCCACGCCGGGTGCGGCCCGCCGAAGTAGCGCTCGACGTTCCCCCGGGCGATGTCGGCGAAGTCCTGCCGGCGCTCGTAGGAGGCCAGCATGCCGTGCTCGCCGACGGCGCGCAGCAGGTACGTGCTGAGCGCGCCCGAGCCGACTCCGGCCTCCACCACGCGGGCGCCCGCGAAGATGTCGGCCATCGCCAGGATCTGCCCCGCGTCCTTGGGGTAGATCACGGCGGCGCCGCGCGGCATGGACAGGACGTAGTCGGGGAGCAGGGGGCGCAGCGCGAGGTACGGGACGTTCCCCGTGGTGCGCACGACCGTGCCCTCGGGAGCGCCGATCAGCTCGTCGTGCGGGAACGCACCCTTGTGGGTGTGGAACTGGTTCCCGGCCTGGAGCGTGAACGTGTAGTGGCGACCCTTGGGATCGGTCAGCTGGACCTGGTCCCCGACCTGGAAGGGCCCGCGTCGGCGGGCGGCACCGGTCGGTTCGGACATGCCGACAATCCTAAGGGAAGCGGACCGCTCCGCAGGACGCGGGTGATCGCCCCGCCCGGTCAGCGCCCGGAGACGGCGGCGGTCAGCCGCTGCTCGATGTCGCTGAGGGCGGCGACGCCGTACACCCGGCCGTCCGGCTCGACCACCAGGTACTCCCCCGCCGGGGCGGCCTGGACGGCCCGCAGCAGGTCCTCGCCGCCGAGGTCGGCGTCCAGCCGCAGCCCGGGTTCGAGGTCGCGGGCGAGCGGGCCGACGGCCACCCAGGGGCGGCGGTGCTCGGGCACGGAGCGGACGGCGGACTCGCGCAGCAGGGCGATCGGCTCGCCCCGGCCGTCCACCACGATCACCGCGCCGGCCCGGGCCTCGTGGGCACGGCGCAGCGCCTCGCCGAGCGGGGTGTCGGCGGTGACCTCGACGGCCCGGCGGGCCAGCTCGCGCAGCCGCAGGGCGGGCAGCGCCTCCTTGAGCCGGGCGTTGCGCAGGCTGCCGGTGGCGCCGTTCCAGATGATCGCGGCGAGCACCGCGGCCAGCACCGCGTCCACCAGGGTGTCGGTGGTGGTCCGCTCGACCCCGCGGGCCGCGCTCAGCAGCGGCAGGCCGATCAGCACGGCGACGGCCAGCCCGCGGCCGACCCAGGCGGCGGCCACGGTGCCCGCCATCGGCCTGCCGGTGACCGCCCAGACGACCGCGCGCAGCATCCGGCCGCCGTCCAGCGGCAGGCCGGGCAGCAGGTTGAACGCGGCGACGACGAGGTTGGAGACCATCAGGCCGGTCAGCAGCACCCCGGGCACCGTGGAGAGCTCCACGGCCCGCACCGCGAGGTAGAAGGCGCCGCCGAGCAGCAGGGAGAGCAGCGGGCCGACGAAGGCCAGCCAGAACTCCCGCCAGGGGCTCTGCGCCTCGTTCTCGATCTCGGAGACCCCGCCGAAGAACTGGAGCTGGATCCGCCGGACCCCGAGCCGGTAGCGCAGCGCGACCACGGTGTGGGCGAGCTCGTGGACCAGCACGGAGGCGTAGAAGGCGACGGCGAAGAAGAACGCGACCAGGTAGCGGGCGCCGCCCAGCTCGGGCAGCACGTCGCCCAGCTGTCCGCCGAAGGCCCAGGTGATCAGTGCGGCGATGACGAACCAGGAGGGGGTCACGTAGACCGGCACGCCGAAGGGGCGGCCCATCAGGATGCCGCCGCGGCGCTCGGGCGGCGGCGCGGCCGGGCGCCCGTCGCCCGCCTGCGGTGGCCGGTCGGAGGGCTGCTGCCCCCTGCTGTCGCTCACCGTGATCCCTTCGGTCGTCTCCCCCGTCGTGCCCGGTGCGCCCACGCTACGTGATCGCGGCCCTCCGGCGCTGCGCGGGCCTCCTGCTGCCTTCATACCCACTCGTCGGCCCCGGTGGCAGCACCGTGGCAGCGGGATGACAGCGAAGGGCAATAGGGTCGTAGCCATGCAGCACACCCAGACCAGCAGTGCCGCCGGGCGTCCGGCGGCACCCCCGACCGGGCTCTCGCCGTCCCGAGCGGGGGACTTCCTCACCTGTCCCCTGCTGTACCGGCTGCGGGTGATCGACCGGCTGCCCGAGCCGCCGAGCCCGGCGGCGACCCGGGGCACCCTGGTGCACGCGGTGCTGGAGCGGCTGTTCGACAGCCCGGCGGCCGAGCGGACGCCGGAGCGGGCGCTGGGCCTGCTGCGCCCGCAGTGGGAGCGGCTGCTGGGCGAGCGCCCGGAGCTGGGCTCGCTGTTCCCGGAGGACCCGGACGGCGCGGCGCTCACCCGCTGGCTGGCGGACGCCGAGAAGCTGGTCGGCCAGTGGTTCCGGCTGGAGGACCCGACCCGGCTGCACCCGGTGGAGCGGGAGCTCTACGTGGAGACGGCGCTGGACTCGGGGCTGCTGCTGCGCGGCTACATCGACCGGGTGGACGTCGCCCCGACCGGCGAGGTCCGGCTGGTGGACTACAAGACCGGCCGGGCGCCCTCGCGGGACTTCGAGGGCAAGGCGATGTTCCAGATGAAGTTCTACGCCCTGGTGGTGTGGCGCTGGAAGGGCGTGATCCCCAAGCGCCTCCAGCTGGTCTACCTCGGCGGCGGCGGAGACGTGGTCAGCTACGACCCGGACCAGGCGGACCTGCTGGCGGTGGAGCGCAAGCTCCAGGCGCTGTGGGAGCGGATCAGCCACGCGGTGGCCACCGGGGAGTTCCCGGCCACCCGCAACCGCCTCTGCGACTGGTGCGACCACCAGACCAGCTGCCCGGAGTTCGGCGGCACCCCGCCGCCGTACCCGCTGCCCGTGCAGCAGACCCGTACGTCGGATGAGAGCGATCCCACGGGGGATCCGATGAGCAAGGAGTCCTAGGTGACGATCCGAGTGCTGCTGGTCGACGACCAGCCGCTGCTGCGCACCGGTTTCCGGATGATCCTGGAGGCCGAGTCCGACCTCGTGGTGGTCGGCGAGGCCGGGGACGGACAGCAGGCGCTGGACCAGGTGCGGGCGCTGCAGCCCGACGTGGTGCTGATGGACATCCGGATGCCCAGGATGGACGGCGTCGAGGCGACCCGCCGGATCGCCGGCCCGGGGCGGGACGGCCCGGCCAAGGTCCTGGTGCTGACCACGTTCGACCTGGACGAGTACGTGGTGGAGGCGCTGCGCGCGGGCGCCAGCGGCTTCCTGCTGAAGGACGTCCCGGCCGAGGAGCTGGTGCAGGCGATCCGGGTGGTCGCGGACGGCGCGGCGATGCTGGCGCCGAGCATCACCCGCCGGCTGCTGGACATGTACGCCACCAAGCTGCCCTCGGGCGACGAGGCGCCGCCGCAGGCGCTGAGCGCGCTGACCGAGCGCGAGCTGGAGGTGCTGAAGCTGGTGGCGCGCGGGCTGTCGAACGCGGAGATCGCGGCCGAGCTGTTCGTCAGCGAGACCACCGTGAAGACCCACGTGGGCCACGTGCTGACCAAGCTCCAGCTGCGCGACCGGGTGCAGGCGGCGGTGTACGCCTACGAGAGCGGGCTGGTGCGCCCGGGCGCCCTGTAGCGCCCCTGGGCGGCCCGCCGGGCCGCAGAAACGTCACGGCGGCCCGTCCGCTCCCCGGTCGACGGGGATGCGGGCGGGCCGCCGTGCTCCGCGGGCGCTACTTGTTGTTCCGGCTGATCTCCCAGAAGCGGAAGTAGCCGGTGGTGTCCACGGTGGACTCGACGCCGGTGACGTACGAGCGGGCCGCGAAGAAGGACTTGTTCTGGTACAGCGGGATCAGCGGCACGCTCTCGGCCTCGATCGCCTGGATCTGCGCGTAGGTGGCGGCCGCGGCGCTGCGGTCGGTCTGCTTGAGGCCGTCCGGCACCAGCTTGCCGCTGATCCGCGGGTCGTCCCAACCGTGGTGGTACGCACCGCCGTTGATCAGCAGCGGGGCGAGGTAGTTGTCCGGGTCCGGGTAGTCGGCGAACCATCCGATGACGTACGCCTGGTACTTGCCCTCGGTCCAGCCCTTGCGGTACGTCTCCCAGTCCGGCTCCTGGACGAGCGTCACCTGGAAGAGGCCGCCGGTCTCCAGCTGCTTCTTCAGTGTCTCGGCCTCGTTGCTGCCGGCGCGCGAACGGGACCAGGTGAGGGTGAACTTGACCGGGGTCTGGACCTTGGCGTCGGTCAGGATCTTCTTGGCCTTGTTCACGTCCTGGTCGCCGTAGCGGTCGAAGAAGGCCGTGGTGTGGCCGGGCAGGCCGGCCGGGACCATCGAGTACAGCGCCTGGACGGTGCGGGCGAAGACGTCGCGGGCCAGCGCCTTGCGGTCCATCATCTGGGCCATGGCCTGGCGGACGGCGACGTTGCTCATCAGCGGGTCCTTGGTGTTGAGGACCAGCGAACGGGTGTCGTTGCTGTCGCCCTCGGTCACCTGGAGGTCGGCCTTGCCGCCCTGCTGGTCGGAGCGGACCTGGGCGGCGGTGTTCGGCTCCAGGCTGTTGTCCGTGAGGTCGACCTCGCTGCGGTCCAGCGCGGCCTTCAGGTCCTCCGCCTTGTCGAAGTACCGCACGGTGAACTTGTTGTTCCGCAGCTTGGCCTCGCCGCCGTACTTGTCGTTCGCCGACAGGACGACCTTGCCCAGCTGCTTGCTGCCGTTGAGGTTCTCGACCGAGTCGAAGCGGTACGGGCCGGAGCCGACCAGCTTGTCGTTGGCGACCAGCTTGTCGGCCGGGTAGGCCTGGTGGTCCACGATGGCGCCGACCGGGCTGGCGAGCTTGGCCGGCAGGGTGGCGTCGGGGGCGGAGAGGTGGAAGAGCACCTCGTTGTCGCCCTTGGCCTCGACCGACTTGATCGAGTCGAGCAGTTCGACCGGACCGGTCGGGTCGTTGATCTTCTTGGTGCGCTCGATCGAGAACACCACGTCCTGGGCCGTCAGCGGGTGCCCGTTGGAGAACTTCAGACCGGGCTTCAGGGTGCAGTGGTACTCGGTGGCCTCACTGCTGGTGAACTCGCAGGACTGCGCGGCGTCCGGGGAGGGCGCGCTGGAGGCGGCCTGGAAGGTGAGCAGCGACTGGAAGGTGTTGCGCAGCAGCAGCCAGGAGCCGGCGTCGTAGGCGCCGGCCGGGTCCAGGACACCGGTCAGCTGACTGGTGCCCATGGTGATCGACTTGCCGCTGTCCCCCTTGACCACGTCGGTCACCGATCCACAGCCCGCGACCGACACGGCGACCAGGCCGGCGCAACCGAGTACTGCCAGGCGTTCAGCTGAAGTCTTCACGAGGCGCGTCCTTCTGGGTGGCACGAACTCGGAGTAGCGTGCCATATCGAACACGCACGACCGGTACGCGTGCAGATGACGTTTGGGACACGACAGTTCGGGGCACGACGACTTGCCCGACGAGTTGTCATTCAATGACCGTTTTCTCCCCCGGCGGCATCCGCGCAGGGGCTCGCCGGGCCGCCTACCGGCGAGTAGGAACGCCTCGCAGTGAGACGACAATCACACCCGCGAGGCGACCAGGGAGCGCAACAGGTCGAGGTCGACCTGCTCCAGCGACGGCAGCACCAGCCGCCCCGGAGCCGGCTCGACGGGCGCCACCGAGGGCACCGCGATCACCGGGCAGCCGGCCGCCTCGCCCGCCCGTACGCCGGTCGGGGTGTCCTCGACCACCACGCAGCGGGCCGGCTCCGCGCCGAGCCTGCGGGCCGCCTCCAGGTACGGGTCGGGGAACGGCTTGGTGCGCGGCACCTCGTCCCCGCCGATGCTGAAGGCGAAGCGCTCGGCGCCCAGCGAGCGCAGCACGACGTCGATCACGTGCCGGTGCGAGGCGGACACCAGGACGGCCGGGATGCCGTGCGCGGCAAGGGTGTTGAGCAGCCGCTCGGCGCCCGGCATGAGCGGCACGCCCCCCGCCAGCAGGTCGACGAAGCGCTGGTTGACCAGCACCCCGAGGTCCGCCGGGGCGATGTCCGCGCCCGTCCGGGCGACCAGGTACTCCATCACCCTGGCCATCGGGCCGCCGACCACGTGGGCGCGGTCCGCCTCGTCCAGCTGGTGGCCCAGCTCGGCGAAGAGCGAGGCCTCGGCCTGCCACCAGAAGTCCTCGGTGTCGACCAGCGTCCCGTCCATGTCCAGCAGCACCGCCTGGAGCCCGCGGCCGTCCCCGTGGTCGAGGATGCGCGTGGCGGTGGGGCTGGTCGTCATGGCAGGGGTCCTTCCGGCAGGCCCGGGGCGGCCCCGGGGAAGGCACGGGCCGGCCCGCAGGTGAGCGGACCGGCCCGTTCAGGATCATCAAGGATACGCCCGCTCCGTCCGGAAGGAGCGAACGCGACGCGAACCGCGCGTTACCGGGCGTTGAAGTACTTCGCCTCGGGGTGGTGGATCACGATCGCGTCGGTGGACTGCTCCGGGTGGAGCTGGAACTCCTCGGAGAGAACCACGCCGATCCGCTCCGGCCTCAGCAGCTCGGCGATCTTGGCCCGGTCCTCCAGCTCGGGGCAGGCCCCGTAGCCGAGCGAGAAGCGGGCGCCGCGGTACTTGAGCGCGAACATGTCCTTGACGTCCTGCGGGTCCTCGCCGGAGAAGCCCAGCTCGTAGCGGACCCGCGCGTGCCAGAACTCGGCCAGCGCCTCGGCCAGCTGCACCGAGAGGCCGTGCAGCTCCAGGTAGTCCCGGTAGGAGTTGCCGGCGAACAGCTCGTTGGCCGCCTCCGAGATCCGGTTGCCCATGGTGACCACCTGGAGGCCCACGACGTCCCGCACCCCGGACTCCTCCGGGCGGAAGAAGTCGGCCAGGCAGAGCCGGCGCCCGCGCCGCTGGCGCGGGAAGGTGAAGCGGGTGCGCTCGGTGCCGTCCTCGTGGAAGACGATCAGGTCGTCGCCCTTGGAGTTGGCCGGGTAGTAGCCGTAGACCACGGCGGCCTCCAGCCAGCCCTCGGTCTGCAGGCGGTCCAGCCAGGCCCGCAGCCGCGGCCGGCCCTCGGTCTCCACCAGCTCCTCGTACGTGGGGCCCTCGCCGGTACGGGAGGCCTTCAGGCCCCACTGCCCCTTGAACAGCGCGTCCTCGTCCAGCCAGGAGGCGTAGTCCGCGAACGGGATGCCCTTGACGATCCGGTCGCCCCAGAACGGCGGGGTGGGCACGGTGTTGTCGACGGCGACGTCGGAGCGGATCTGGCCGAGGTTGACCTCGGGCTCCGGCTCCGCCACCTCGACCCGGGCGTGCCGGCGCTGCTTGAGCTCCGGCAGGGCCGCGCCGGGCACGCCGCGCTTGACCGCGATCAGCGCGTCCATCAGCCGCAGGCCCTCGAAGGCGTCCCGGGCGTAGCGGACCTCGCCCTCGTAGATCTCGTGCAGGTCCTGCTCGACGTAGGCCCGGGTGAGCGCCGCGCCGCCGAGGATCACCGGGAAGCTCGCGGCCAGCTTGCGCTGGTTCAGCTCCTCCAGGTTCTCCTTCATGATCACCGTGGACTTCACCAGCAGGCCCGACATCCCGATGACGTCCGCGTTGTGCTCCTGCGCGGCGTCCAGGATCGCCGAGACGGGCTGCTTGATGCCCAGGTTGACCACGTTGTAGCCGTTGTTGGACAGGATGATGTCGACCAGGTTCTTGCCGATGTCGTGGACGTCGCCCTTGACGGTGGCCAGCACGATGGTGCCCTTGCCCTCGCTGTCGGACTTCTCCATGTGCGGCTCCAGGTGGGCCACCGCGGTCTTCATCACCTCGGCGGACTGGAGCACGAACGGCAGCTGCATCTGGCCGGAGCCGAAGAGCTCGCCGACCACCTTCATGCCGGCCAGCAGGGTGTCGTTGATGATCTCCAGCGCGGGGCGCACGGTCAGCGCCTCGTCCAGGTCGGCCTCCAGGCCGGCCCGCTCGCCGTCGATGATCCGGCGCTGCAGTCGCTCCTCCAGCGGGAGGGCGGCCAGCTCCTCGGCCTTGGAGGCCTTCACCGAGGCGGTGGAGACGCCCTCGAACAGCTCCAGCAGGCGCTGCAGCGGGTCGTAGCCGTCCCGGCGGCGGTCGTAGACCAGGTCGAGCGCGGCCTCGCGCTGGTCCTCCGGGATGCGGGAGATCGGCAGGATCTTGGAGGCGTGCACGATCGCCGAGTCCAGGCCCGCCTCGACGCACTCGTGCAGGAAGACCGAGTTGAGCACCACCCGGGCGGCCGGGTTGAGGCCGAAGGAGATGTTGGACAGGCCGAGCGTGGTCTGCACCTTCGGGTGGCGGCGCTTGAGCTCGCGGATCGCCTCGATGGTCTCGATGCCGTCCCGGCGGGACTCCTCCTGGCCGGTGGCCAGGGTGAAGGTGAGGCAGTCGACCAGGATCGAGCCCTCGTCGATGCCGTAGTCGGTGGTGAGTTCGGCGATCAGCCGCTCGGCGATCGCGACCTTCAGCTCGGCGGTGCGGGCCTGGCCCTGCTCGTCGATGGTCAGCGCGATCAGGCCGGCGCCGTGCTCGCGGGCCAGCGAGGCGATCTTCGCGAAGCGCGAGTCCGGGGCGTTGCCGTCCTCGTAGTTGACCGAGTTGAGCACCGCGCGGCCGCCGAGCGCCTCCAGGCCGGCCTGGAGCACGGGCGGCTCGGTGGAGTCCAGCACGATCGGCAGGGTGGAGGCGGTGGCCAGCCGGCCGGCGATCTCCTTCATGTCGGCGACGCCGTCGCGGCCGACGTAGTCCACGCAGAGGTCCAGCAGGTGGGAGCCGTCCCGGATCTGGTCGCGGGCGATCTCCACGCAGGCCTGCCAGTCGCCGGCCAGCATCGACTCGCGGAACTTCTTCGAGCCGTTGGCGTTGGTGCGCTCGCCGATCGCCAGGTACGAGGTGTCCTGGCGGAACGGCACGGCCTGGTAGAGCGAGGCCGCCGAGGGCTCGGGCTTCGGGTCGCGCGCGGCGATCGGGCGGCCCTGGACCCGCTCGACCACCTGCCGCAGGTGCTCGGGGGTGGTGCCGCAGCAGCCGCCGACCAGCGAGAGGCCGTACTCGCGGGTGAACACGTCGTGGGCGTCGGCCAGCTCGGCCGGGGAGAGCGGGTAGTGGGCGCCGTCCTTGCCGAGCACCGGCAGGCCCGCGTTCGGCATGCAGGACAGGCCGATCCGCGCGTTCTTGGCCAGGTAGCGCAGGTGCTCGCTCATCTCGGCCGGGCCGGTGGCGCAGTTCAGGCCGATGTAGTCCACGCCGAGCGGCTCCAGCGCGGTGAGCGCGGCGCCGATCTCCGAGCCGAGCAGCATGGTGCCGGTGGTCTCCACCGTCACCTGCACCAACACCGGCAGGTCCAGCCCGGCCTCGGCCAGGGCGCGCTTGGAGCCCAGGATCGCGGCCTTGGTCTGGAGCAGGTCCTGGCTGGTCTCGACCAGCAGGGCGTCGGCGCCGCCGGCGATCAGCCCGGCCGCGTTCTGCTGGAAGCCGTCGCGCAGCGTCCCGTACGGGGCGTGGCCGAGGGTCGGCAGCTTGGTGCCGGGGCCGATCGAGCCGAGCACCCAGCGGGTGCGGCCGTCGGCGGCGGTGTGCGCGTCGGCCACCTCGCGGGCGATCCGGGCGCCGGACTCGGAGAGCTCGAAGATCCGCTCCGAGATGTCGTACTCGCCGAGGGCGCTGAAGTTGGCGCCGAAGGTGTTGGTCTCCACACAGTCCACGCCCACCCCGAAGTAGGCCTCGTGGACGGACCGGACGATGTCCGGGCGGGTGACGTTGAGGACCTCGTTGCAGCCTTCGAGGTTCTGGAAGTCCTCCAGCGTCGGATCCTGCGCCTGGAGCATGGTGCCCATGGCACCGTCGGCGACCACCACCCGGGTGCCGAGCGCTTCACGCAGCGCGTTCGCGCGGCTCTGCTGGGTGATGGACGGGGTGGCTGCTGTGGCCATGGGGCTTCTCCCTGGTGCGACGGCTGTCGGCTTTGCGAACCCGCTTGCTCGGGCCCGCACGGGGCCAGGGTATCCGGCCCACGGGTCGGTCCGCCGTCCCATTCCGTATCCTGAGCGCTCGACCGCAAGGGGCGAGCAAGCGGGCGGGCCGGTTCCGGGCCTCCGCGCGGGGCACCGACCGGGCCCCGGAGGCCCCCTTCCGGGCGCCGCGGACCGGCCGCGGCCGGCGTGGACCAGGCGTTCTCACGGCGGCGCGGCGCGGCCGGACGGACGCGGCGGCGCCGGAACCGGGCCGCCCGCGCCCGTCCGGCCAGGGCGCCGGGCACGCCGCGTGGCCGTCCGGACGCCCTCCGCCCCCACCGGCCTGCTGACGGGCCGTCAGCCGGGGCGGGTCGATATCCGCTGGATCGCGGCGGCCCGCTCCCCCACACTGTCCCGGTGCCCGGCCGCGGTGCGCATCAAAGCCCGTAGGCTGGGCAGGTAGGGACCGTGGAGCGCGGCGTTCCACGGGAGACGAGAGGTTCGACAGTCGGCAGCCGGCCGGTCGGCGCCCGGGCAGGCCAGCCGGGGCGGCGCCGGTCCGACCGCCGACCGGAGGGAGACGCTGGGTGATCGAGCTGGAAGATGTTCCCGAATTGATCGACCCGGTGATGGTCTGCGCGTTCGAGGGCTGGAACGATGCGGGCGACGCCGCCTCCGCGGCTCTGGCGCATCTGGACGAGACCTGGGGCGGCAAGGTGATCGCCGCCCTGGACGCGGAGGACTACTACGACTTCCAGGTCAACCGGCCCACGATCTGGCTGGACGGCGGCGTGCGCCGGATCACCTGGCCCACCACCCGGCTCTCGGTGGTCCGGGTGACGGAGCCGACCACCAGGGACGTCGTCCTGGTCCGCGGCATCGAGCCCAGCATGCGCTGGCGCTCGTTCTGCAACGAGCTGCTGGGCTTCGCGCACGAGCTGGGCGTCGAACTGGTGGTGATCCTGGGCGCGCTGCTCGGGGACACCCCGCACAGCCGCCCGGTGCCGGTCAGCGGGGTCACCTCCGACCCCGAGCTCGCCCGCCGGCTGGACCTGGAGGAGAGCCGCTACGAGGGCCCCACCGGCATCGTCGGGGTGCTCCAGGAGGCCTGCACCCACGCCGGGGTGCCGGCCGTGACGCTCTGGGCCGCGGTGCCCCACTACGTCTCGCAGCCCCCGAACCCCAAGGCCACCCTGGCACTGGTCAACAAGCTGGAGGACCTGCTGGACCTGCGCATCCCGCCGGGCGAGCTGGCCGAGGACGCCCGGGCCTGGCAGCTCGGCGTGGACCAGCTGGCCGCCGAGGACAGCGAGGTCGCCGAGTACGTCCAGCAGCTGGAGGAGGCGCAGGACACCGCGGAGCTGCCGGAGGCCTCCGGCGACGCCATCGCCCGCGAGTTCGAGCGCTACCTGCGCCGCCGGGAGAACGTCGGGCCGACCGGCGAGAAGCCGGTGGCCGGGCACGCCACGGCGGAGCGGCCGGCCGATCCGGAGGGCCCGGGCGGCACCCGGGAGAGCCAGGACGGCGCCGAGGAGGAGTAGCCCGCGGGCGGGCGCGGGCCGCACGCGCCGAAGGGGCGTCGGGACGGGAGTCCCGACGCCCCTTCGGCGCGTGGTGCGCGGTCACGGCGCCGGGTTCGGCGCCGCGGGGTGACGGCGCCGGGGTCAGCGCCGCGCGATCACAGCGCGACGCCGAGCAGGGCGTCCACGGTGCGGGTCACCAGGCCGGGCGCGCCGGTGTCGGTGCCGCCCTCGGCCTCCTGCCGGGACGCCCAGCGGTCGACCGCGGCCAGCGCAGCGGGCGCGTCCAGGTCGTTCGCGAGCGCCTCGCGCACCTCGGCGAGCAGCTGCTCGGCCGCGGGGCCGTCCGGGCGGGAGACCGCGGCACGCCAGCGGCCGAGGCGCTCGACGGCCTCGTCCAGGGTGCCCTTGGTCCACTCCCAGTCCGCCCGGTAGTGGTGCGCGAGCAGCGCCAGGCGGATCGCCGCCGGGTCGACGCCCTCGCGGCGCAGCGCCGAGACGAACACCAGGTTGCCGCGGGACTTGGACATCTTGTGGCCGTCCAGGGCGACCATGCCGGCGTGCACGTACGCCTTGGCGTACGGGTGGGTGCCGGTGGCGACCTGGGCGTGCGCGGCGCCCATCTCGTGGTGCGGGAAGGAGAGGTCGCTGCCGCCGCCCTGGATGTCGAAGGACATGCCGAGGTACTGCAGCGCGATGGCGACGCACTCGATGTGCCAGCCGGGGCGGCCGTGGCCGAGCTCGGTGTCCCAGGCGGGCTCGCCCGGGCGGGCGGCCAGCCAGAGCAGGGCGTCCAGCGGGTTGCGCTTCCCGGGGCGGTCCGGGTCGCCGCCGCGCTCGGCGAAGACCGGGCGCATGGCCTCGCGGGTGAGGCCGGAGACCTCGCCGAAGTGCGGGTCGGCGTCGACGGAGAAGTAGATGTCGCCGTCCACGCGGTACGCGGCGCCGGAGGCCAGCAGCTTCTGGACGATCGGGACGATCCACGGGATCGACTCGACGGCGCCGATGTAGTGGGCCGGCGGGAGCATCCGCAGCGCGGTCATGTCCTCGCGGAACAGGGCCGTCTCGCGCTCGGCGAGCGCGGTCCAGTCCTGGCCGGTCTCGACGGCGCGGGCGAGCAGCGGGTCGTCGACGTCGGTCACGTTCTGGATGTACAGGACGTCGTGACCGCCGTCGCGCCAGACGCGCTGCGCCAGGTCGAACGCGTTGTAGGTGGCGGCGTGGCCCATGTGGGTCGCGTCGTAGGGCGTGATGCCGCAGACGTAGATCCGGGCGGTGCCGTCCAGCGGCACGACCTCCCGGACCGTGCCCGCTGCGGTGTCGTGGATGCGGAGGGGGAGCCCCTGACCAGGCAGGGCGGGAACCTCGGAGGCGGGCCAGGCATGCATGGGAACAACTTTAACCTTGCGAACATTTGAAAGCCTAACCAGTCCGGAAGATCGACTGGATTCGCTTCCTGCCATTGCCTGACGGTTTCCCGGCTGGTACTGCACGGAACTGGCGGTTCGTGACGCCCCTCCCCCGGCTCCGGACAGGGTTGAGCGCCCGGCCGGCCCTGCCGCCGACCGGGCGCCCGGCGCCCCCGGGGGACGCGGTCGGAGCCGCTACGACCGCTGCCAGAGGGCCGGCACGTTCGGCGGCTCCCAACCGGCCATGGCGGTGTGCGCCTGGAGGCAGGTGTAGGAGACGCCGGAGTAGGTGACGCGGTCGCCCGCCTTGTACGCGGTGCCCGCGGCCCAGGTGCCGCTCGGCGGCGGCGTGCTGGGGCCACCGGTCGGGGTGGCGGTGGGCGAGGGGCTCGGCGTGCCGGGGGTCTGCGCGACGTTCAGCACGAAGTCGAAGCTCGCCTCCCGGGTCGACCCGTTCTGCCGGACGTTCATCAGCAGCCTGGGGTCGTAGATGGTGTCCGTGTTGTTGCGCGGCTCGCCCGGGAAGTACAGCTGGGTGGTGATGATCGGGCGGCCGGGCGCCTGGAGCTTCACGTGCAGGTGCCGGGTGCGGCCCGGGTAGAGGCCGGGCACGATGGTGTCCAGCTTGTACGCGCCGTTGGCGTCGGTGAACTGGTGGCCGCGGAAGGTGTAGGTGACGTTGTCGTAGTTGCCGCCGTCGTCGGCCTGCCAGAAGTCCAACAGCACCCCGGAGATGGGCCGGCAGGCACGGCCGAAGACGTAGCCGCTGACCACCAGGTGGGTGCCGGGGCCGTCGTTGACCATCGAGCTGCGCAGCGGGGAGTTGGGCTTGAAGTACGGGCCCTCGATCTGCTCGACGGTGGGGGCGTCCCCGTCGTGGCACTCGGGGGTGAAGGCGAGCGGCTCGCCGGTGCCGATCTGGTCCCGGGCCAGGGCGACACCGCCGCCGACCAGCAGCGGGGCAGCCCCTAGCACGGCGGCGGCCTTCAGGACGGTCTTGCGGCTGATCATGCCGTCGGGCGTGGGCATGCGCCGTCTCCTTATCGTGAGGCGGGGGGTGGGGGCGGCCCTTGCCATGGTGGGGGCATGACAAGGGCCGGACCGGTCGCCCGTCCGCGCGCGCCGGGCCGGCCACCGGTGGCCAGCAGCAAAACTACGGGCCGTCCGGCGCGACGGCGATGGACATGATCCGGGGATCGTGGTGATTTCCGTCGACCCTCGCCCGGAACTCCCCCGGGGTCATCCCGGTCTCCCGGCGGAAGAACCGGCAGAAGTACGCCGGGTCGACGAACCCCGCCTCCTTGGCGACCTGACGTATCGTCAGGTCGGTGCAGGCGAGCAGCCGTTTGGCCTCCAGCGTCTGCTGGCGGCGGATCAGCCCGCCGGGGGTGCGGCCGGTGGCCTGCTTGACCAGGGTCTGCAAGTGCCCCGGGGAGACGCCGAGTTCCTGCGCGGTGGAGGCCACCGAGTGCCGCACCCCGCCCGGCCGGGCGATCAACCGGGTGAAGGCGGCGGCCACTTCGGCCGGGCGGCTGGGCACCGCCGGGCGGTCGGCCGGGGCGCAGGCGCGCAGCGCCCGGACGATCAGGATGTGCAGGCTGGCCCGCAGCACACCCTGGTAGCCGGGCCCCCTGGTGCGGTACTCGTGCTCCATGTCGGCGAGCAGCCCGGCGATCGCGTCGGCGTGGTCGCCGAGCGCGAGGGCCGGGCGGGTGGCCAGGGCGCGCAGGGCGGCGAGGTCCTGGGGGTGGCCGAGCAGGAAGTCCTCGTTGAACAGGACGACCCGGCCCGTCAGCTCCTCGGCGTCCGCCCAGTAGTGCACCTGGCCGGGGGTGATCACGCACAACTGCGGGGGCGCCAGCGGCCGGTGGACGAGGTCCAGGACGTGGGCGCCGTGGCCGCCGGTGACGTGGACGATCTCGTAGAAGGAGTGCCGGTGGGGGAAGCCGGCCCGGGAGAGCGGGCCGATCGCGTCGAAGCTGCCGATGGCGAAGGGGAGCAGGTGGGGCAGCGGGACCTGCAGCCGGTGCAACGGCAGGTCCGGCGTGGTTCGGGGGGTGGGGGTGGTCCGTCGCACATCCATCGGAGCAGTGTGCGACCTGTTCCGGGGACAGGTCCAGACCATCTGTCCGCCGATTTCGGCAACCGGTCCAGACCACCCGGCCAACCCGGTCGGCCGCCCGCCGGCCGCCGCCCACGCCCTAGACCGGCGGCCAGGGGATCGCGGGCCAGTCCTCCGACGGCAGCGGGTGCCGGCCGGAGCCGCGCAGTCCCGCCACCCGGGCCCGGGTGGCGTCCAGTTCGGCCGCCGTCAGGTGCGGGGCGAGCCGCTCGGCGAGCTCGCCGTCCAGCTGCTCGGCCAGCCGCGCGAGCACCTCCAGCGCCTCGTCCGGCAGCCGGTCCCCGGCCCAGCCCCAGAGCAGGGTGCGCAGCTTGCCCTCGGTGTTGAAGGTGACGCCGTGGTCGATCCCGTACACCCGGCCGTCCGCGGCCGGAATCAGGTGGCCGCCCTTGCGGTCGGCGTTGTTGAGCACCGCGTCCAGGACGGCGAGCCGGCGCAGCCGCCCGTCGTCGTGGTGCACCAGCAGCGCCGTCCGCCCGCCCTCGACCTCGGCCCGGACGATCGGCAGCCAGCCCTCCTCCGGGCCGCGCGGGTCCTGGAGCGCGAGCAGCGGCTCGGCCGCCGGGTCCGGCTCGACCCACAGCTGCACCATGCCGGGCCCGTGCGGGCCCTCGCGCAGCACGGTGGGCGGGACGAGCCCCCAGCCGGTCGCGGCGGACAGCTCGTACGCGGCGACCTCGCGGCCGGCCAGCGTGCCGTCCGGGAAGTCCCACAGCGGGCGCTCGCCGGCCACCGGCTTGTAGACGGCCTGCGCGCTCAGCGAGCCGTGCGCGACCGTGCAGTACAGCGCGGCGTTGGACGCGTCGGTGAGCCGGCCGTGCACGGTCAGCTCGCCCTGGCGCAGCAGGGCGAGGGCGGTCGGCACGTCGGCGGCCAGCGCGGCGGCCGCCGTCGGGTCCGCCTGCGGCGGGGTCTCGGTGTTCAGCGCCGGTAGCCGTTCGCGCGCGGGCACAGGTGGCCCTCCGGGTCCAGCGGCAGGTTGCAGAACGGGCAGGGCTTGCGGCCGGCCGAGACCAGGTCCAGCGCGCGCTTGGCGAACACCCGGGCCATCGCGCCGGACAGCCGCACCCGCAGCATGTCCGGGCCGTTCTCGTCGTCGGTGAAGACCGCCTCGGCGCCCTCCTCCTCGTCCTCGACCAGCGCCTGCGCCTCGACCACCAGGCAGGCGTCCACGCTGTCCCAGGCCAGGGCCATGGTGCCGACCCGGAACTCCTGCTCCAGCGGGAGGTCCAGCGGGGCGGTGTCGAGCAGGTCCCGCGGGGCGGCGGCCGGGATGGCGGCGTCGCCGCCGCTGCGCCGCAGCGCCTCGTCCAGGACCTCCTCGATGCGCTCGGCGAGCGCCGCGACCTGGGTCTTCTCCAGCAGCACGCTGGTGATCCGGCCCCGGGCACTGGCCTGGAGGTAGAACGCCCGGGCACCGGGCTGGCCGACGGTGCCGGCCACGAACCGCTCGGGCTGGTCGTAGAAGAAGACCTGACGGGGCACGCTCTCGCTCCGGATCGTGTCGGTCGGCGCGGTTCCGCCGAGGGCGGAGCGCGGCCGGATGGACTCGTAAGTCACCCTACGACCTCCGGGCTCCGGCCGGGGAGCCGAGCCTGCGGCCGCGGGCGGATGGCACCCGGGGAGGTGGGCGGTGCCGCCCGGACGGGGCCGCCCCGGTCGGCCCGTCGGGGGCGCGGTTCAGACGGCTCCGCCGACCACCGCGTCGCCGGCCGGGGTGGCCGCGGCCGGGGCGGGCCCCGGGGCGAGCGAGGCGAGGTCGCCGGTGTCGCCCATCCTGAGCACGAAGGGCCGCTGCGGGGTGTAGCGGATCGCGGTGACCGAGCAGGGCTCGACGCTGATCCGCTGGAAGTGGTCCAGGTGCAGCCCGAGCGCGTCGGCCACCACGGCCTTGATCACGTCCCCGTGCGAGCAGGCGATCCAGACCGCGTCCTCGCCGTGCTCGGCGGCGATCGTCCGGTTCCACCCGCGCACCGCGTCCACCGTGCGGTGGCTCAGCTCGCGCAGAGACTCCCCGCCGGGGAAGGCGGCACCGGCGGCGTGGTCCTGCACGGTGCGCCAGAGCGGCTCCTTGGCCAGCTCGGCCAGCGGGCGGCCGGTCCAGTCGCCGTAGTGGCACTCCCCCAGCCGCTCGTCCTCGTCCGGCGGCCCCAGCTCGGGCCGGACCGCCAGCAGCGGCTCCAGCGTCTGTCGACAGCGCTCCAGCGGGCTGCTGACCGCCCGTACCAGCGGGATCGCGGCCAGCCGACCGGCCAGCGCGGCGGCCTGCGCCCGCCCGGTGTCGTCGAGGTCCACGCCGGGGGTCCAACCGGCCAGGATCCCGGCGGTGTTCGCGGTGGAGCGGCCGTGGCGGACGAGCAGCAGGGTGGGCATGGGGTCAGCCTACGGCCTCCGGACGCGGGCGCGGGAGCGGGTCCGCCGGTCGTGCTGCCCGCGCGGCCCGCCCGCCCCGCCCGTCCGCACGGCGCCGCGAGCGGCCGCCACGGACCGGCGGCACCCGGATCCGTGCCGGACGGCGCCACTCGGGTGACAATGGCCCGCATGATCGTCCACTGCGCCGCCTACCACCACGGCCGACGGCTCGACGCTCCCGAGGACCCGGGCGGCGCGCTCGCCGCCGCCCGCACGGCCGGCCCCGAGGGCTTCGTCTGGATAGGCCTCTTCGAGCCCACCGCCGAGGAACTCGACAGCGTCGGCAGGGAGTTCGGGCTGCACCCGCTGGCCGTCGAGGACGCCGTCAGCGCCCACCAGCGCCCCAAGGTGGAGGCCTACCAGGGCTCGCTGTTCGTCGCCCTCAAGACCCTCGGCTACCACCCCGGCGGGCACGTCGTGACGGTCGGCGAGGTGATGGCCTTCCTCGGCCCGGACTTCGTGATGACCGTCCGGCACGGCGAGGACAGCCCGCTCGGCGGCCTGCGGGCGGCCCTGGAGGAGGACCCGGCACGGCTGCGCCACGGGCCCAGCTCGGTGCTGCACGCGGTCTGCGACACCGTCGTGGACGGCTACATGGAGGTCGCCGCCGCGCTCCAGACCGACCTGGACGAGCTGGAGGCGGACATCTTCTCCCCCGCCCGGGTCGGCCGCGACACCGCCGGGCGGATCTACGGCTACAAGCGCCAGGTGATGTCCGTGCGCCGGGCCACCGGCCCGCTGCTGGAGCCGATGCTGGCCCTGCAGCGCGGCGCCCGCTTCGTCACCCCCGAGGTCGCGCCCTACCTGCGGGACGTCGCGGACCACCTGGCCCGGGTGAACGACCAGGTGGACGGCATGGACCGGCTGCTCTCCGACATCCTGAACGCCAACCTGGCGCAGGTCAGCGTCCAGCAGAACAACGACATGCGGAAGATCTCCGCCTGGGCGGCGCTGGCCGCGGTGCCGACGATGATCGCGGGCGTCTACGGGATGAACTTCGAGCACATGCCCGAGCTGCACCAGGTCTGGGGGTACCCGGCGGTGCTGGTGCTGATGGCGGTGGTCTGCGCGGTGCTGCACCGGGTGTTCAAGCGGCACGACTGGCTGTAGCCCGCCGTGCCGCCCGCCCGCCGCGGGGTCACGCCAGCCCGGCGCGCTCCAGGGCCTCGACACCGGTGCGCAGCGCCCGGATCCGCTCGTCCAGGGTGAGCCCGGCCGGGGCCAGGGTGAGGGTGCTGACACCCGCCTCGGCGTAGGCCTGCATCCGGTCGGCGATCCGGGCGGTGTCGCCGATCAGCGAGGTGGCGTCGACCAGGTCGTGCGGGACGGCGGCCGCCGCGCCCGCGTAGTCCCGGGCGAGGTACTTCTCCTGCACCTCGTCGGCGGCCTGCTCGTAGCCCATCCGCCGGGCGAGCTGGTTGTAGAAGTTCTTCTCCTTGCTGCCCATGCCGCCGATGTAGAGCGCGGCGTACGAGCGCAGGGCGTCGACGCCCGCCGTGACGTCCTCGCCGACCGCGAGGTTCACGGTCGGGCAGAGGTCGAAGCCCTCCAGCGTCCTCCCGGCCCTGGCACGGCCGGCCGTCAGCGGGGCGAGGGAGAGCGCGGCGTGCTCGGGCGAGAAGAAGATGCCGAGCCAGCCGTCGGCGATCTCACCGGTCAGCTCCAGGTTCTTCGGGCCGATCGCGGCGATGTACAGCGGGATGTGCTCGCGCACCGGGTGCACGGTGAGCTTGATCGGCTTGCCGGGGCCACCGGGCAGCGGCAGCGTCCAGTGCGCGCCCTCGTGCACGAGGCGCTCACGGGACATCGCCTTGCGGATGATCTCCACGTACTCGCGGGTGCGGGCGAGCGGCTTGTCGAACTTCACCCCGTACCAGCCCTCGGACACCTGCGGGCCGGAGACGCCGAGGCCGAGCCGGAACCGGCCGCCGGACAGGGTGTCCAGGGTCGCGGCGGTCATCGCGGTCATGGCCGGGGTGCGGGCCGGGATCTGGAAGATGGCCGAGCCGACGTCGATCCGCTCGGTCTTCGCGGCCACGAAGCTGAGCACCGTCGCGGCGTCCGAGCCGTACGCCTCCGCGGCCCAGCAGACCGAGTAGCCCAGCCGGTCCGCCTCCTGGGCCACGGCGATGTTGTCGGCGTCCATGCCGAGCCCCCAGTAGCCGAGGTTGATCCCGAGTCGCATCTGCCGCACCTTCCAGTGGGTTGGGGTTGCCAGCGAGGGTAGCCGCGCCCGCGCCGAACATGCTACTGACGGGTAGGGGTGGGGTGGGTCACACCTGTGCTGTTGATCGTTCTGCGGGTCGGCACCCCTGTCCGCGCACCGGCCGCTACGCTCTGCCGACGTGGGGAGCACTCTTCCCACCTGCGCGTTCACAGGGCTGCCGGGTCTCCCGCGGCCACTGGCCAGTGAAGGACCCGTCCGATGGAAAAGCGTCACCTCGGCCGTACCGGCCTTCAGGTCTCCCGGCTCGGCCTCGGCACCATGACCTGGGGCCGCGACACCGACGAACAGGAGGCCGGCGAGCAGCTCAAGGAGTTCGTCGACGCCGGCGGCAACCTGGTCGACACCGCCGACGTCTACGCGGACGGCGGCGCCGAGTACCTGCTCTCGCGGCTCACCGAGAGCCTGGTCCCCCGCTCCGAGCTCGTCATCGCCACCAAGGCCGGCAGCGTCCCCGCGTCCGCCCGCCGCTTCGACGGCTCGCGCGGCCACCTGCTGGGCGCCCTGGACGCCTCGCTGCGCCGGCTCGGCACCGACTACGTCGACCTGTGGCAGGTGCACTCCTTCGACCCGGTTACCCCGGTCGAGGAGACGCTCAGTGCCCTCGACATCGCCGTCTCGTCCGGGCGCGCCCGCTACGTCGGCGTCTGCGACTTCAGCGGCTGGCAGCTCGCCAAGGCCGCCGCCTGGCAGCGCGCCCACCACGGGCGGGTGCCGCTGGCCGGGGCGCAGCTGGAGTACTCGCTGCTCCAGCGCGGCATCGAGCGGGAGGCGCTGCCCGCCGCGCTGGACGGCGGGGTCGGGGTGCTGGCCGGCTCCCCGCTCGGGCGCGGGGTGCTCACCGGCAAGTACCGGCACGGCGTCCCGCAGGACTCCCGCGGCGCCTCCGCGGACCTCTCCGCCTTCGTCCAGCCGTACCTCGGGGAGCGCTCGCGGCGGATCGTGGACGCCCTCGCCACCGCCGCCGACGGGCTCGCCAGCAGCCCGCTGGCCGTCGCGCTGGCCTGGGTCAGGGACCGGCCGGGGGTGGCGAGCGCCCTGGTCGGCGCACGGACGACGGCCCAGCTCCAGGCGGCGCTGTCGGTGGAGGCGCTTACGCTTCCGGATGAGATCCGTGGCGCACTGGACGACATCTCGTCGCCGGTGCACCGCTACCCGGACCAGGGGTGGACCGAGCTGTGACCCCCGGCCCGGGGTGTCGAGCAGAACCTGCAGTGGAGTGACCTTTGGAGCGGACGACGATGACGGACACGGGGAACGGCGCTCCGGAGGTGACCTCCGGGGCCCGGCTGACCCCGGAGCAGAAGGCGGCGAAGTTCGCGGAGCTGGCCCAGCGGATCCGCGGCATGCAGCCGCCGGAGGCCGCGGCGAGCGCCGCGCGGGCGGGTGCCGCCCGCGCGGAGGCCTCGATGGCGGAGGCCGCCGCGGAGGAGGCCCCGGCGGAGGACGCCCCGGCGGAGGGGACCCCGGCGGAGGAGGCCCCGGCGGAGGGGACCCCCGCGGAGGAGGCCCCCGCGGAGGGGATCGCGGGAAAGGGGGCCCCGGCGGACGGGGCCCCCGCGGCGGAGGCCCGGGAGCCCGAGGGGCCCGAGCCGACTCCCCCGGCCGCCCCGGCTCCGGCTCGCGCCCCGGCTGCTGCCCAGGCCGCTCCGGCCGCGCCCGCCCCGGTGGTGTCCGACCGACAGCGCGCCGAGGCGCTCCGCGCCACCGCCGAGGTGCTGACCGCCGGCGGCGCCCCGGCCGAGCTGGCGGCCGCCGCCGTGGCCGCGCTCGGCGAGGAGGCGCCCGCGCGGCTGCGCGCGGACCCGTGGGCGGTGCTGGGCCTGCCCGGCGTGCGTCCCGAACACGCGGACGGCTTCGCCCGGGAGCTGCTCGGCTCCGACGCCGGCCCGGGCGACGCGCGCCGGGCCCGGGCGCTGGTGCCGTGGCTGCTGGAGCAGGCGGCGCTGCGCGGGCACTCGGCCCTGGAGCTCGCCGAGGTGGCGGCCGGGCTCGACCGGCTCCGGATGCCCGAGCCGGCCGCCGCGATCCAGGCCGCCGTCGAGGACGGGCGGGTGCTCTCCTTCCAGGAGGAGCTGTCCGGCCCCGAGGCGCGCCCGGCGGGCGGCGACGAGGAGGACGAGGCACCGTCCCGGACGCTGCTCGGGCTGGCCGGGCTGGCGATGGCGGAGGACAGCCTCGCCGAGAAGCTGCTCCAGCTGATGGCCACGTTCACCCCGGGCGAGGACCCCGACGCACCCGAGGCCTCCGACCCCGCCGGGGCCTCCGACAGCGAGGAGGCCGAACCGGCCGAGGAGGCCGGGCCGGCCCAGGCCGAGGGCCCTGCCGCCCCCGGCCCGAGCGCCTGGGCGGCCGCCGCCGAGGCCGCCTCGTCCTCCTCCGCGACCGCCCTGATCAAGGCCGTCGCCGACAGCGCCGTGGTGCTGCACACCGGCGGCGAGGCGGCCCGCGCCGAGCCGGTGGCACTGGTCACCGCAGCCCGCGGCCTCGGCCTGCGGGCCTGGGCCGCCACCTGGACCGACCAGGGCCGGGACTCCCTCGCCGCGCTCGGCGGCACCGGGGCCGGGGCCGCCGTCGTCACCCTCGCCGAACTGCTCTCCGGCACCGCCGGCCCCGGCCGCGCCCCGGACGGCACCCTCGCCCTGGACCTGCTGGTCGTGCTGGACGCCCCGCTGCTGGACGTCGAGCTGGCCGCCACCGTCCTGGAGTCGCTGGCCGACGGCACCCGGCTGGTGCTCAGCGGCGATCCGGGCCAGCTCTGGTCGGCCGGCCCCGGCCGGTTCTTCGCGGACCTGCTGGCCGCCAAGGCCTGCCCGGCGGTCGCCTCCCGCACCCCGGACTTCGGCCCGATCGGCGAACTGGTCTCCGGCGTCGGCGTCGGCGAGCTCCAGCCGGTCGAGGCGCCGGACAAGGAGGTGGTCCTCCTGACCGCCAAGGACGCCGGGGAGGCCGTCCACCGCGCCGTCCAGCTGCTCACCGACTCCATTCCGCGCGCGCTGGGCATCCCGGCCGAGCAGGTGGTGCTGCTCACCGCGGGCCACGGCGGCCCGGCCGGTACCCGCGCGCTGAACGCCGCCGCCAAGGCCCGGCTCAACCCCGGCCCCGGCCGGTTCGGCGGCTTCGACCCGGGCGACCGGGTGGTCGACTCCCCCGCCCCCGGCACCACCCGCCCGGCCCGGGTGCTGGACGGCGACGCCACCGGTCTGCACCTGGAGTACCCGGACGGCTCGCGCCGTACCGTCCCGCCGGCCGAGGCCGCCAGGCTGCGGCACGGCTGGGCACTGACCGTCCACCAGGCGCTCGGCCGGCGCTGGCCGGGCGCGGTCGTGGTGGTCCCGGAGGACGCCGCCCCGGTGCTCACCCGGCAGTGGGTCTACACCGCCTTCGGCCGCGGCGAGCGGCACCTGTCCGTGGTGCACGCGGCGGGCCCGGCGCTCGCCCAGGCCGTCGCCGAGCGCCCGGCGCAGCCGCGCACCACCCGGCTGCGCGCGGTCCTCGCCGAGAACGCCGCCGCCTCGGCGTACTGACCGCGGCGCGGGCGCGGAACGCGCGACGGGCGGGCCCGGTGGCACCGGGCCCGCCCGTCGGCCGTCCCGGACGGCGTCAGTCGTCCGGGTCCTCGTCGTCGTAGACCTCGCTCACGTCGAACCGGCAGATCAGCAGCTCGGGATCGGCGTGCTCGAAGGGCTCCGGCAGCCACTCGCCCGGCTCGGTCGGCTCCGCGGCCGCGACCCAGAGCGTGGAGTCGGCCTCCTCCAGGCCGAACTCCTCGGCGCGGGCGGCGATCTCGTCGGGCTCGTACTCGCCGAACAGCACACCGATCGCGGTGTTCACCCCGCCCGCTCCGTCGGCACCGCCGGGGGTCAGCGACTCGTCCAACCGCTCGGCCTGGGCGCGCAGCCGCTTGGGGTCGACGACGTGGTAGTCGCGGCGGATCAACACGCTGATCGCCTCGGGCTGGTCGGGGCCGTGGTACCCGCCGGGGCCCTCGTCCCCGGGGATCTCGAAGGGCGTGACCTCGTCGTACGCCTCGTACAGGAGCTGGTCGTAGGCGATGGCCGCCGTCGCGAGCTGCTCGTAGGCGGCGGAGACGGCGGGATCATCGGCTGCGTTGGGGCTTGACACCGCTTCCAGATGACGGTCGATGGCGGCCTTGACCGCCTCAGCGGCGGCGCGTACCTCGGCAATGGTGGGCTGCGCGGCATCAGACATGGTGCAGACGCTATCTCCCCGCGGCGTCGGTACGCACAGCGGTTGTCACCTACACCCGCGATTTCACCGCAACTTCCGCCCTGATGTCCGATCCCTTCCCTTTCGTCCCCACGCGCCACCGGCGCGAAGAGGGCGCGCAGGGCACGCAGTGGGCCCGCCGAGGCCGTCCGGGTGCCGCTTCGCGCGCCGGGGACGGGGTATCCCCTCCACGGCGGCAGCAGGACTGATGCACTGTCAGTCGACGACCCGGGCCGCTGTCCTTCGGGCCGCTCCCTCCGCGCGGGAGGACGGCCGGAAATGCCCGGGCCGACTGTCCGGGGCAGGCCGTAGGCTTGCCTGAAGGTGATCCCCAGGAGGAGCGTTTTGACCCCACGGAAGCCGGTCCGGCAGCCGGAGTACGAGTACCAGTCCCTGCGCATGCCGCGCGGCACGACGCGCAACGCGGCGCGCCAACTGCTCACCGAGCACGCCGAGTACGGGCACTGGGAGCTCGACCGGCTGAGGCTGTTCCCCGACGGCAGCCGGACGGTCCGGCTGAAGCGGCGGATCATCCGGCAGGTCCGGAGCTGGTGACGGGCCGGGCGCGGTGGCCCCGCCGCCCGGGCCGCCCGGAGCCCTCACGCACCGGCGGCCGCCCGGTGAACGGGCGGCCGCGGGTGCGTTCCTCTCCGGGTCAGCGGGCGCCGGCCCGGGCCCGGCGGTAGAGCACGCCGCCGCCGAGCAGCAGCGCGAGGCCGGCGGCCCCGAGCAGCTCGACGCCGCCGGCGCCGGTGGAGGCCAGCTGGGCGGTCGGCGCCGGAGCGGCGAGCGGAGCCGCGGCGGGGGGCTCGACGGCGGTGGCCGCGGTGGCCGTGGCCCCGGTGCGCGCGACGTTCGCCACCTCCCGCTCGGCGGAGACCTGCGGCGGCGTCGGGCAGGCCTCGTCGCAGCCCT
Organism: Kitasatospora sp. NPDC018619; assembly: GCF_044391605.1. Classification (NCBI taxonomy): domain Bacteria; kingdom Bacillati; phylum Actinomycetota; class Actinomycetes; order Kitasatosporales; family Streptomycetaceae; genus Kitasatospora; species Kitasatospora sp. NPDC018619. Next base: position 4,836 of record NZ_JBISAI010000026.1, on the reverse strand, counting down.
CGACCGGCGGCTTCGGGGCGACCTTCTCCACGTTGGCGCAGTCGTTGCCGAAGGCCGGGTTGCCGACCCCGACCACGTTCACCGAGTTGCCGCACGCGTTGACCGGGACGTCCACCGGCGCCTGGACGCTGTTGCCGGAGATCACGCCCGGCGAGTTGGCGGTGACGCCGGAGGCCCCGGCCCCCGGGACGGAGGTGCCGGGCACGGCGGCACCGGGGACGGCGGTGCCGGGAAGGCCGGCGCCCGGCAGGCCGGTCACCTGGCTCCCCCCGGTGCCGGAGCCGTCGACCGTGCCGGGGCCACCGCCGGTGGTGCCGCCGCCCGTGACGCCCGAGCCGCCGGGCCGGCCGCTCTGGACGGGCTTGGCCGCCGTGTGGCCGCCGCCGTTGACGTTGGCGCAGCGGTTGCCGAAGGACGGGTTCAGCAAGCCGATCAGGTCGACCGTGTTGCCGCAGGCGTTGATCGGCACCTCGATCGGCACCTGGACCGAGTTGCCCGAGACCACACCGGCTGAGCCGGCGGCCACCCCCTGCGCCTCGGCGCCACCCGCGTAGGCGTAGCCGGCGGTCGAGGCCAGCACACTGCCGGTGGCCACGGCCGTGAGGATCCCCTTCTTGGCTACATTCCTCATGTTTTCCCCTGACATTTCGAGATGACGTGTCGACTTGACATGAACCTTGCAAGAAAGTCGGAATTTCGGTATATCCGTAAATCACGCAAGGGCTTCGGCTGCACACGAGTTAACGAGAGCCCCACGGGGAGGTTGAGCCGAACCTCTCGGCTTCACCCGATCGAGCGATCGTGTCGCTCCCGGTGTATCCACGGGTCCACGGGCCGACCGGACACGGTCCGGACCGGTACGGGCGGACGGCCGCCGACCGGGGCGGACCGGCCGGTGGACCGCCGGGAACGCGAACGCCCCCGGCGCGGCGCGTCCGCCACCCGGGGGCCGGTCCGAACCGGCTCAACGGGCCCCGTCGGCCCGGAGCGCGGCTCAGACGTTGGCGCAGTGGTTCCCGAAGGTCGGGTTCAGCACGCCGACGACGCTGACGGTGTTGCCGCAGAAGTTGACCGGGATGTGCACCGGAACCTGGATCTGGTTGCCCGAGAGCACGCCCGGGGAGCCGGCGGCCACACCCTCGGTGCCCGCGTGAGCGGACGCGACACCGGCGGCGGCCAGCACCAGGCCACCGGTGGCGGCGGTGACAGCGGCGATCTTCTTGACCTTCATCGTTCCTCCTGTATGGACAACGCAACCCGTTCGGCGGGCTGCACAGGGATGAACGACGCTGCGGCCGAACGGGGTACGGAGTGGATCTCCCATTCACCCGCAACGGTGAGGCCTCGCACAATTGATCAGCTTGGAATCACTAGCAGAATCGCTTCTGTCGATCTCCTTTTCCCGGTCCCACAATCATCAGCTCGGACAATGCGGTCGGCCCGCCCCCGGCACTCCGGGAGCGGGCCGACCCAGTCGCCTGATCAGTCGTTCAGCAGGCGTCGATGAAGCGGTCCAGCACCCGGACGCCGAACTTCAGGCCGTCCACCGGCACCCGCTCGTCCACGCCGTGGAACATCCCGGCGAAGTCCAGCTCCGGCGGCAGCTGCAACGGCGCGAAGCCGAAGCAGCGGATGCCCAGGTCCTGGAAGGACTTGGCGTCCGTGCCGCCCGACAGGCAGTACGGCACCGCACGGGCGATCGGGTCCTCGGCGCGCAGCGCGGTCTGCATCGCCTCGACCAGGGCGCCGTCGAAGCCGGTCTCGATCGCCTTGTCCGAGTGCAGGCTCTCGCGCTTCACGCGCGGGCCGAGCACGCTGTCCAGCTCGGCCAGGAACTCCTCCTCGTAGCCGGGCAGGAAGCGTCCGTCCACGTGCGCGGTGGCCTGACCGGGGATCACGTTCACCTTGTAGCCGGCTCCGAGCATGGTCGGCTGGGCGGTGTTGCGCAGCGTGGTGCCGATCATCTTGGCGATGCCGCCGAGGACCCGCAGCGTCTCGTCCATGTTCTCCGGGTCCAGCTCGACCCCGAGCGCGTCCGACAGCTCGTCCAGGAAGGCCCGGACGGTCTTGGTGATCCGCAGCGGGAACTGGTGCCGGCCGAGCCGGGCGACCGCCTCGCACAGCTCGGTGATGGCGTTGTCGTCGTTCTCCATCGAGCCGTGGCCGGCCCGGCCCTCGACCGTCAGGCGCATCCAGTGCATGCCCTTCTCGGCCGTCTCCACCAGGTAGAGGCGCACCTGGTCGTTGACCGTGAAGGAGAAGCCGCCGACCTCGCCGATCGCCTCGGTGACGCCCTCGAACAGCCCCGGGTGCTTGTCCACCAGGAAGCGCGCGCCGTAGGTGCCGCCGGCCTCCTCGTCGGCGAGGAAGGCCAGCACGATGTCGCGCGGGGGCTTGCGCCCGGTGCGCAGCCGGTCGCGGACGACCGCCAGGGTCATCGCGTCCATGTCCTTCATGTCGACGGCGCCGCGCCCCCAGACGCAGCCGTCCGCGATCTCCCCGCCGAACGGGTCGTGGGTCCAGTCCGCGGCGTTGGCGGGCACCACGTCGGTGTGCCCGTGGATCAGCAGGCCCGGACGGGAGCGGTCCTCGCCCTCGATCCGGACCACGGTCGAGGCCCGCCCCTTGGCCGACTCGAAGATCTTCGGTTCGAGGCCGAACTCGGCGAGCTGCTCGGCCACGTACTCGGCCGCCTTGCGCTCCCCCGGCCCGGAGCCGTCCCCGTAGTTGCTGGTGTCGATCCGGATCAGATCGCGACAGATCCCGGCGACCTCCGACTCAGCCGTCACCTTCGGCGCCGCCGACTCGCTCCGCTCGCTCACGGTCACTCCTCGTCTTGGGCCCGCAACCGACGCACCAGCGCGCCACCCCCAGGACCTGCACCCGGGCCGTACGAGCACGTCCGCCCATCCTCCCCCAGGCCCGGATCCCGATCCACCCCCCGCACGGTCCCGAAACCCCCTGGTCACGCCCCCGCCACAGGCCGCCCCCTGCGCCCGCCACCGGGCCCGCACCCGGCCTCGGAACCGTTTTGGGACCCCAAGCCGATCTTTGCTACAGTTACATCTGTCAGCGCGACGGACGAGAGATCGGAAGCCGCGAGGACAACACCCCGTCCGGGTGGCGGAATGGCAGACGCGCTAGCTTGAGGTGCTAGTGCCCTTTATCGGGCGTGGGGGTTCAAGTCCCCCCTCGGACACTGTCGAAGGGCCCCAGATTCGATCTGGGGCCCTTCTGCTTTTCCGATCCTCTGCTCTTCCGGTCCTCGGCTTTTCCTGTCCTCTGCTCTTCCGGTGCGGTTCTCCCGGAACCCGGGTTCCGGGGGCGTGGGCTACCTCACCCGTTCTGCCAGGTGGCGCCCGAGCCCGTGAAGGAGCCGTAGACGCCGGTGTCGTCCGCCCAGATCCAGAAGTCGGCGTGCGAGACCCCGTCGGGGCTGACGGAGGACTCGGTGGCGGCGACGCCGGCACCGTTCTCGTTCGCGATGAACTGGCCCTTGCCGAAGGACGCGTCCAGGCCTTCCTGAGCCGAGGCCAGGCCGGCGCAGCCGATCACGAGCGGGACGGTGAGGGCACCGACGGCCACGACTCGCTTGAGAGCACGCATGAAGATCTCCTCCACGGAGTTTCGGGATTCACGGGCGGCGGTGCCGGTCGGCCCCGCACAGGATTCAGGGAGCCACGCCCCCGATCCCGCCGCAACCGGCGCCCGGACCCGTACGGCCTCACGGCCCGTCAGAAACGCCGTGCCCATCAGCAGAAATACAGTTCGTACGCCCATCTCGTGAATCAGTCGGCCGGAGCACTCCGCGTCACCCCCTGCGGACCGGCTCCCTTGGCGGCCCGACGCCCCCGGCGCTCGCCCCGGGCGGGCCGTCGGCCGGGGCCGTGGCGGACCGCCCCGGGCCGGCCGGGCGGGGCGCTACGGCCGGTGGGCGTCCGTGCCCAACGCGCTCTCGATGCCCTGGACCATCCGCCACAGCGGCGCCCGGCGGCTGGCGACCAGCACCACCACGTCGTCGGACTCGCCCTCGGCCGTGCTCTCGGCCGGGCGGTCGCCCCAGGTGCCGGTGACGAAGGCCATCGCCGCGTCCACCTCGGCCACCCAGTCGCTCTGACCGCCCGAGCGCAGCCAGGTGCGCAGGGCGTGGTTGTGGGCGGCGACGACGGCCGCGGCGATCACGTCCGCCCGCAGCGGGCCGTCCGGACGGTCGGCGAAGCGGCCGCGCAGGTAGGCCGCCAGGGTGTGCTCGTAGCGCCAGACCACGGACAGCTCGTACGCCCGCAGGCCCGGCACCTTGCGGGTCAGGCGGTAGCGCTGGACGGAGAAGGACGGCTGTTCGGCGTACATCCGCAGGACCAGGCGGGCGGCGTCGCAGGCGTGCCGGACCGGGTCCTCCTCGCCGGAGCCGGACTCCAGGAACTCCGTCATCTCGGCGAGACTGCGCTCGTGGTCGGGGAAGACCACGTCCTCCTTGGCCGGGAAGTAGCGGAAGAAGGAGCGCCGGCCGACACCGGCCAGCGAGACGATGTCGTCGACGGTCGTCTGTTCGAAGCCGCGCTCCAGGAAGAGCTCGAAGGCCGCGGCCACCAGCGCCTCGCGCATCGCCGGCTTCGAGGGCCCGTCAGTCATGGGCTGGTCCTGCTCTTCCTTCTCGCTCATTCTCCGGAACCTAGCATCGGCACGACGGGTCGGCCCCGACGGTCGGCCGGCTGCTCCGGTCGGCCGTCGGGGCGCGTCGGTGCGGGTTACGGGAGGTTGCGGGCCATCACGATCCGCTGGACCTGGTTGGTCCCCTCGTAGATCTGCGTGATCTTCGCGTCCCGCATCATCCGC